>JBLIKY010000098.1:0-8348 GCA_047637535.1 Lentimonas sp. | reverse complement strand
GGGGAACTGGGGCTGCACCATTAATTTTTAGAAACAACATCTCTGTTCCTACTATTCCTGCTTTAGCCAGAGCAAGACATTATCTGGATAAAGTAAATCGAAAAGATGTCACTTTAATAATTACCGGAGGTATTCGTGTCCCTGACGATTTTATTAAAGCAATGGCTTTAGGTGCAGATGGGGTTGCGGTATCTAATTCTGCATTACAATCTATTGGATGTGTGGCTGCAAGGATGTGTAACACAAATAATTGCCCTGCAGGCATCGCTACTCAAAAACCTGAGTTAAGAAAATTGATAAATATAGACAAGTCAGCAACCCAGCTTTATAATTTCTTTTCTGCTTCAACAGAATTGATGAAAGTTATGGCGAGAGCATGTGGACACAATCATCTAAACCAATTTGAGCAAAGAGATCTTACCACATGGAAAAAAGATATGGCTGAATTAACTGGAATTAGGTTTGCTGGAATGAAATAAAACGACACGCCAACAATGTATAAAAGCAACAGGGTTTGGGAGTAATCTTGAACCGTTTTTTGTTTTAATTAAGCCGAAAGGTAAGTGCATTTAATCCGCTAATGCTCTTATACTAGCCGCTAGTAGCAAGCGTAGCGCAAAATCAAGAATCTAACGCAATCTTTACATGACCCTTGTTTAGTTCATCCGTATCAATGTCAAGCACGCAGAAATTCAATAACAAGAGCTTTTGATCATTTTTCAATTTGTAATAAATACTTGCAAGGGTCGAATAACAGCATGAAATAGAGATTTTGATAGTACCTCCTTCTTAAAGAGTTGATTTGACTTATAAGCGGATGTTTTATGTCCAATGGAACAAAGTATTGATTCCTTTAAAATTGAAGGTGATTAAGGATGCAAATTGGCAAAAGCTCAGGAGGCTTTGAATATATTACTTCCAGATACACTTAAAACAGAAAAGCACAGAGGTCTTGACGATTCTAAGATGGAAGCTGCCCTAATTTATGACTTACAGAAAAGAGCGGTGATATCGATTTAATTTTAAAAATTAAAAAGCTTTGTAGTATCTTACTCTCACTTTATTCTGTTGCCCAGGTCTGTGTAGATTGGCAGTTGATTTAAGGGAATAAAACAAGTAAACGCTAAATGGAATTATCTGATCATAAAATTTCTACGTTTCCAACTAGTTACGCTGAAATCATACATCGTGTTGGCGATATAGCACCTGTTAAGTATGGTGCAACGCGCAACTATATAAGAGGTTACGTCACCTATTTGTCTCCTTATATCTCAAGAGGTATCATATCCACGAAATATATAATGAATGAGGTTTTAAATAGAGGCTATAATCCGGATCAGATAGAAAAATTTATTCAAGAATTAGCTTGGCGGGATTATTGGCAGCAAATTTGGATTTCAAAAGGTGATGCTATCAATCAAGATTTAAAAAACAAGCAAAGTCCTGTTGAAAACAGAGCCATTCCGAATGCCATAGTGATGGCTAAAACAGGTATTGAAGCAGTTGATCAAGCAATTATTGAGTTTTATGACACGGGCTATTTACATAACCATTTACGCATGTATATTGCCTCAATTACTTGTAATATGGGACGAAGTCATTGGGGAATTCCGGCGAAGTGGATGTATTATCACCTATTAGATGCAGATTGGGCGAGCAATGCCTTAAGTTGGCAGTGGGTTTCTGGAGCCAATTCCAATAAAAAGTACGTTGCCAATCAAGACAATATCAATAAATACTGTTTTACAAATCAAAAAGGAACCTTTTTGGACATCCCCTATGAAGGATTTAGTGATTTTGAAACACCTGATATTCTTAAAGAAGTAAAGACTTTAGATTTGAAAACTCCCTTACCTAATCTAGACTCCATAATCGTTGACAAGGCGTTGCCAACATGTCTTTATAATTTCTATAATCTAGATCCCCTTTGGAAAAAAGATATTCTAGCAAACAGAATTCTTTTACTCGAGCCATCTCACTTTAAGGAATACCCTGTGTCCCAAAAATCTATTGATTTTGTGATGGAAATTTGCCTAAAAAACATTCATAATATTCAAATCTATGTAGGAGAGTTTAATGAATTGATTTCTGATTATGACCTTACAAAAATCCATTACAAAGAGCACCCGTTGAGTATTCATTATCAAGGCGAAGAAGAGTCTAGAGATTGGATGTTTGAAGTGGAAGGCTACTACACCTCCTTCTTTTCTTTTTGGAAAGAATGTAAAAAGCAGTTGAGATGAGTCATCAAGTCATCAATATTGTTTGGCTAAAACGTGATATTCGTTCTCAAGATCACGAACCTTTGTTCAGGGCAGAGCAAGCAGGAATTCCATATAAAATCATCTATTTGTTCGAACCTTCGCTCATTCAATATCCGGATACCAACCTAAGGCACCTGCAGTTTGTTTACCATTCAGTATTGGCATTAAATGAGACTTTGGGAGCGTATAAGAAATACGTCGATGTCTTTTATGGGGAAGCCATTGATGTTCTTGAGCACTTCAGACTTCATTTTGATATCAAAGAGATTTTTAGTTATCAAGAGAGTGGAACACAGATTACATGGGATCGTGATAAAAAGGTTAGTGCTTTTTGTAAGATACACAACGTTAAATGGAGTGAGTCGCAAAGAGATGGAATTATAAGAGGCATTAGCAATAGAATTGATTGGAACAAGCGATGGCATACGTCAATGCATCGTCCAATTATTCAAAATGACTATACGATTGCAGAAGTTGATGTATTTGAACATCATTTTTCATTACCCGAAAAGCTAAAATCAGATTTAACTGACTACCCAACACTATTTCAGCCTGCGGGAGAACAAAATGCTTGGCGATATTTGAAATCGTTTGGCTTAAAAAGAGGTTTTAATTACCAAAGACACATATCAAAACCTTCTGAAAGTAGAATTTCTTGTAGCCGTTCATCTCCTTATTTAGCTTGGGGTAACCTCAGTGTTAAACAAATATTTCATTTTATTGGGACACATCCTAATGGTGAAAAAAACAGCCAAGCATTTTCCGCCATGCTAACAAGGTTGAATTGGCACTGCCATTTTATTCAAAAGTTTGAAGTAGAATGCAGATATGAAACAGATTGTATCAACAGTGGATATGAATTATTAGAGCATTCAAAAAATGAAATTTTTCTCCAAGCATGGAAAACAGGAACTACAGGATTTCCTTTGATAGATGCATGTATGCGAGCCGTTGAGCAAACTGGTTGGATTAATTTTAGAATGCGAGCGATGGTTGTTTCATTTTTAACACTAAATCTAGACCAAGACTGGCGTGAAGGTACCTATCATTTGGCAAGACAATTTTTGGATTATGAGCCCGGTATTCATTACCCACAATTTCAAATGCAAGCCGGTACAACAGGCATTAATACTGTGAGGCTGTACAATCCAGTAAAAAACTCTAAAGAACATGATCCAGAAGGCGTTTTTATAAAAAAATGGGTGCCCGAACTAGCGAAAGTTCCTATCGTCCATATTCATGAACCATGGAAAATGACAGCAATGGAGCAAACTTTTTGCGGCGTTACAATTGGCCAAGATTATCCACTTCCTTTAGTGGACTTGCAAGAAAGTTCAAGGAACGCTAAAACTAAAATTTGGGGACACAAAAAGCATCCAGCTGTTCAAAAAGAAAATAATAGGTTATTAAATACACATGTAAATAAAAGAAGGAAATGAAAACAGTCAATATATTATTTCCCCACCAATTATTTCAAGAGTCTCCGCTTTTTGAGGAAAATGCTCCTTTTTACATGGTAGAAGAGTATTTGTTTTTTAAGCAATATCCATTTCACAAGCAGAAAATAGCTTTTCATAGAGCAACAATGAAGCGGTATGCCTATTTTCTTCAACAAGAGAAACACTTTGAGGTAAACTACATTGATTCCATCACAGATATTTCGGACATAAGATTACTAATTTCTGAATTGAAACGTCAAGGAGTGGGTCTTATCAATTATATTGATCCAACTGATAATTGGTTACAAAAGAGATTAACAGAAGCCTGCCGTGAAAACGGGATAAATTCAAAGCAATTTCATTCGCCTTTATTTTTAAATACAAAGGCAGAGCTTTACAATTTCTTCAGAGAGGATAAAAAAAAATACCACCAGACTACATTTTATACAGAACAGCGTAAAAAGCAAAATATACTAATTGAAGAAGATGGGAAACCTACTGGCGGTAAATGGACATTTGATTTAGAGAATAGAAAAAAATATCCCGCGAAAAAGATACCACCTGCTATTCTGTTTCCTGTTGTAGATGACTATTTTGAAGAGGCTAAAAATTATGTGGAAACTCACTTTGCCGATAATTTAGGCAGTCTGACAAAGCAATCTTTATATCCAACCAATTTTGAAGCTACAAAATCATGGCTTCACCAATTTTTTGAGCATCGCTTTATGGAGTTCGGTATATACGAAGACGCTATTGTTGAAGAAAACTCGAGATTAAATCATAGTATATTATCACCGATGCTCAACGTTGGACTTATAACACCGAAAGAAGTCATAACTCGCTGTCTCATTTATGCAAAAGATAATAATGTTCCGATTAACTCCACGGAGGGTTTTGTACGGCAAATAATTGGGTGGAGAGAGTTCATTAGGGGGGTATATGAAGCAAGAGGAAGCGAAGAGCGAACAACTAATTTTTGGAACTTTAAAAAGAAAATACCCGCCTCTTTTTATGATGGCACTACTGGTATTGTACCCATTGATGAAACGATTAAAAAAGTTTTGCAAACAGGCTACTGTAATCATATTGAAAGACTTATGGTGTTGGGTAACTTTATGTTGCTTTGTGAATTTGATCCAGATGAGGTCTATCGCTGGTTTATGGAGCTTTTTATCGATGCTTATGATTGGGTGATGGTTACGAATATATATGGCATGAGTCAATTCGCAGACGGCGGACTAATGGCTTCTAAACCATATATAAGTGGAAGTAACTACCTCATGAAAATGAGTAATTATAAGAAAGGCGAGTGGCAGAATGTTTGGGATGGTTTATTTTGGCGCTTTATGCACACGCACCGTGATTTCTTTTTATCGAACCCTCGTCTAGGAATGCTAGTTCGAATGTTTGATAAAATGCCGGAAGAAACTCAGAAAAAACACCTAGAGAGTGGTAGACTATACTTGGCATCAATAAGTAATTAGAAAAAAAAACAGCAAAATGTTATTCAATACAAGTTATAAAAATGAAGATTATGTAAAAGAAAGCAATCGTATGCTTGGGGGGACATACTCTTTTCTAACAAAACTAAAAATGGGCGGCGTAGGCTCTCAAAGACTAATTATGGAGGAATTAAGTTCCGAATTAACCCCTTGGAATATGCAAAAATCAGATGTTAATTACGCAAGTATTGAATTAAGGCCTAAAGGCATCGTCATTCATTTTAGTAACAGGCTAGATCGTTATTCTTGGATAGTCCCTTACTACCGATTAGCTATTTTTAGTACACTAACTTTTAGTATCCATTCCGACGGTAAATTCATACGATTTAGGAAGGATAAAAATTATCAAGAAAATAAGGGGTTTATTAAAAAAATGACGAATTTGAAAAACGATTAGCCAATAACTCCTTATGGGTAAATGACGTATGTTAAAATCAAATAAAATGGACAAAAAAAATGTAAAGATATATATTATTGGTGCTGGAGTTAGCGGGTTAATAGCAGCCAAAGTTCTTGAGGATAATGGTTTTCATCCAGTTATTTTGGAAGCAACAGATCGAGTAGGAGGTAGAGTGAAAACAGATTTAGTAGATGGTTATCAATTAGATCGTGGTTTTCAAGTGCTTTTAACAGCCTATCCGGCAGCTAAGAAATATCTTGATTTTGACGCATTGGACTTACAACACTTCTTGCCTGGTGCTGCTATTTTTAAAAACAAGAATCAAAAAATAATTGGAGACCCATTAAAAGATATGTCTTTGTTCTTTCACACACTATTTTCGGGAATTGGCACCATTTCAGATAAACTTAAAGTAGTAAAACTGAACAATAAATTAAAGAAAAAAAGTTTGTCAGCTATATTTTCTGACAAAGAGCAATCTACCTTTTCCTATTTGACAGATTTTGGTTTTTCAAAGGAAATGGTTGATGACTTTTTTAGACCTTTTTTTAGTGGGATTTTTCTTGAAACACAACTCGAAACATCCAGTCGGATGTTTGAGTTTGTTTATAAGATGTTTGGTGAAGGAAGTGCTTCGATACCAAAAAAAGGAATGGAGGCTATTCCAAAACAATTGCAGAAAAAGCTAAAGCATACCGATATTAAATTTAACACGAAAGTGGCAGCAATAGAAGATGAAGAGATAACCTTAGTTGATGGGGGAAGATTAGAAAGTCATTTTGTAATAGTTGCGGCTGAAGCAACCAATTTGATTGAAGGTTTAAAAAACCCTCCAACAGAATGGAAGTCTTGTCATAACTTATATTTTGAAACGGATAGTAAAGTTATTCGCAAGCGGTTAATTGGGCTTATAGCTAAGAGGGGAGCGCTGGTAAATAATATTTTTTATACCACAAGTTTGAAGGCCGTTTCAAAAGGAAAAAAGGAGTTGCTTTCAGTTACTATTATTGATAATCAAAATCGAACAACTGAACAGCTCATAAAGGAAGTTAAAAGCGAACTAAAGGATTATTGTGGCATTGACGTAATCAGGCTGATAAAACAATATGATATACCAATGGCTTTACCAAAATTAGAAGACTTGAAATATAAAGTATTACCATCAGAGACACGTTTAAGGACTAACTTATTTTTAGCAGGAGATACAGTGTTAAACGGGTCATTAAATGCCGCTATAATTTCAGGAGAAAGTGCCGCACTTGGTGTTATCGAAAGGTGGTCAAATTCTTTTTCTTAAATTTCTGGCAGGTCTAAACTTTAGCTTAAATAAGAGAATTAATGTCTTCTGAAAAAATTGACTTCTTGCCACTTAGGTTCACAAAGTCCCATCAAAAAAGTGACGATTGTTTTAAGCGCAAATCAATCCTTCAACAATTCCTTAACCGCAGCCTCTAATTGCTGATCTCGACCTGTAATCACTATAGCAGGATCTAAAGCCACTTTAACATCTGGTTCTAATTGCTGATTCTCTAAATAATCTCCGTTGTTATCAACCATTCCAACCATCGGTATTCCGAACCAAGCTCCATTTTGCAAACTTTCCCACCAAACTGCAGTTCCTGTTCCTGGAACTGGCATCCCAATGAGTTTTCCAATGCCCATTGCTCGATACGTTACTGGGAACATGTGCGCATCTGAATAATTGCTCTCGCTCATTACAACCACCGAAGGTTTCGACCATTTAAATTGAGGTTCAGAACCGAGATTTTGTCCTCTTGGTCTGAAATCCATGTAGTCTTTTCCATCTAAAAACGTAGCGAGATCGTCGTGAAGCCAACCTCCGCCATTAAATCGAGTATCAACGATCAGTCCTTCTTTCGCGTAATGCTTTCCAAGAGCATCATCGTACACTTTTCGAAAGCTTTCATCATTCATTCCACGTACATGAACATAGCCCAACTTACCATTAGAAAGTTCCTCGACAATTCGGCTGCAATTCTCGACCCAACGCTCATAAAGCAATTCTCGTTCTCCTCCTCCACTGATCGGCTTTACTGTTTCCTCCCAACGCGTTTTTGTTTTGGGATCGAATAAACTAAGCAGCGTATTTTTTCCAGCCTTGCGGTTGAGCAGCGGAAAGTAATTCATGTCCTTCGTTATTTTTACGCCGTCTATCGCTTCAATAATGTGTCCCGCTTTCGCTTTTCCTTCTTTCTTCGTTAATGGCCCTTGTTTCATGATTTCGATAATCTTCAGTCCATCTGTAGTGTGGGTGTTATCTAAGAAAATTCCCAAAGAAGCAGTTTGATCACCATTTGGATGAGGATTTCTATACCCTGCACCAGTGTGGGAAGCGTTCAATTCACCAAGCATTTCACTCATTAGTTCAGCAAAATCGTAATTGTTGTTGATGTCAGATAACTTCACAAAATATTCCTTCTTGTATAAATCCCAATCGACTCCTTGCATGTCCACACGGTAAAATTTCTTCTTCGCTTGTCGCCAAATATGTTCGGCAAGATAGGCACGCTCTGCTATTTCATCTAGTGTCATTTCACCCTTAATCGAAATACCCTCGACCTTCCCATCAGCGAGGGTAATCTTGTTTAAGTTACCACCGGATAGAATAAAAAGAATTTCACCTTTTGGACCCATTTCAAACGTTCCACCACTTTCTGATTTCAAAGGTGCGAGAATTTTAGTTTCCTTCGTGCGAAGATCGGTCTCCCATAAATTATAGCCT
>JBLIKY010000097.1:0-8400 GCA_047637535.1 Lentimonas sp. | reverse complement strand
GGATACGGAAAAGACAAGTTGAGCAAAGCGGACATTAAGAAGACGAAAAAATCAGGTTTCATGTATGCTCAAATTGATTGGGCAAGCACTATTGATGAGTTTCCTAAAGAAATATTTACCAAGAAGCAAAACGAAGTATTGGACGCTATGCGTGGAAAAACGGGCAATATGGTATTGACTTCTTCAAAGACAACTATCGAGAGCACGAACTTTAAATTAAAGTACGATTTTGAAGGTGAATACAGCAACGCGGGTCAGTATATATTAGACATCGTAAACAGTTTGTACGTAATTACTAAATAAGAAGAGCCAAACATGCTTAAAAAGGTATTATTGATATTGGTTTTGGCCAGTATTCTGGCGGGTTTCTTGTTTTGGAGGCACTTTTATGCGAGTCAATCACCTCAACCAAGAATCGAAGATCGCCTTCCAGATGGTGACTTTCTCATCCGGGCAAATGTTCTCGATGTAGCTCGGGAGTCTAGCGGAATGTTGTATTTCAATAAAATTCCATTTAGAGATTTTTTTTCCTATGAATTCTTATTGGGTCAAGGGAGAAGTTTCGGCTTGAATATTCAAGAACCAGCCTATTTCTTCGCCAATGAAACTGGCGATTGGGGTGCCTTGGTGCAGGTTGATGATTACACAAAAATTTCTCCTGGAATACAGCGATTAAAAAAAATGCTCAGCCTTCAACAGGGATTGTATCAGAAGCACGAAACTTATTTTTGGAAGGAAGAAAACGCCTATTTGAGCTACGGGAAAAAATGGCTTTTTATTTATAAAGGCGACCATTTTAAAACATATTTGGAAAGGGTAATAAATGCCAAAAACGGTGACGTTAGTGTTGCATGGGATTCCTTCTTAAAGGAGAAAATATTTGAAAATCAAAAGCTTGTTATGATGTCCAATTGGAAGGACATGAAAAAATACGGTATAGAAAAGGCGATTTTGGCGCATGATTCTGATTCTTCAAGTTTTACGGTATTGAGTTATTTTAAAAGTTCAAAACCATGGAATTTTGGCAAAAAACCAAATGGAAAAACCCTTGCAATAAATCACTTAACGGATAAATATATCAATATTCATATGGATGTTGAAGCCTTTAGAAAACACCCAGAGGACCCATTGTATCTTTTTTTGCTTCGCTACTCAAACAAAATAAGCTTTCCATTTGCCGATTTTTTAGAAGCTTGGGAGGGAGATTTGTCATTTAGACAAGGTGGATTACAAACGGTGCAAGAAAGATATATTGAGACCGAATTGGATGAAAACTTCAACGTGTCAGAAATAAGCAAGGTTCGTGAAGTCAGGGTGCCTGGTTTTGCACTTGCTTTATCATTAAATGATAAGGCAAATTATTTCTTTTCTCGAATAAAAGCAAAGGGAATAATGACGGAGGAAAATGAAAAAGTAAGACTGCTTCTTTCCCCGGCATTAAATCAAAAAAAGATCGATGATTACTATTTGTTTTATTCCGGTGAGTTTACTCCAAAAATGAAAGATAACACAGTTAACAATGGTCTGTGGAGTGAAAAAGGGACGAAATACAATTTTCAATTGGACTCACTTTCTAAAGACGAAGCGTTTGGAATCATAACTTTCCCAGTAAAAAGTATAATTAAGCGCAATAAATTCTTCTAATGAGCAGTTTTGAATCGGTAATCTTTTATGATTAATTATATTTACACAAAAAAAAAGAAATGAAGAACTTGATTGCCGCTTTTCCCGACAATTTACTTGAAGCATTAGAAATAGCTAAAACCTTGCGTTTGAATAATCCCAAACGGGACTTTCGCAACATAGTTATTTGCGGAATGGGCGGTTCGGGCATAGGCGGTAAAATTGTATCACAATGGTTGCAGGAAGAACTGACAATTCCTGTTGTTTTGTGTCAAGATTATCATTTGCCTCATTTCGTTTCCAAAGAGAGTTTGGTTATCGCATCTTCTTACTCAGGAAATACGGAAGAAACCCTGTTGAGTGTTGAAAAAGCTTCCAAAGTTGGAGCCACCATTTTTGGAATTACGTCAGGAGGAAAACTACAACAATTTTGCTTAGACAATAAATACGATCACATTGTAGTACCCGGAGGGAATCCACCTCGTACAGCATTGGCTTTTTCATTGGTGCAGTTGGTTAATTACTTCGTTCAGTTAAGCATGGCGTCTTCAACTCGACTGTTAGAGTTAAAAAAGGCTCAAGAAATGCTTGTTTCAAATAAAGAAGAAATTCTTAAGGAAGCCAAACGACTCGCTGAATTAATAGGGGAGCGCACACCCGTTTTCTACGCGGTGTCTAGATACGAAGGGGTAGCCGTTAGAGCAAAACAGCAGTTTAATGAAAACGCAAAAGTTCTTTGCTGGATGCATACCATTCCAGAAATGAATCACAACGAATTAGTTGGTTGGGGCGGAGGAGACAATAGGTTTGCTGCTGTATTTTTAGATAGCAGTGATTCTATCGAACGCAATGAAAGACGAATTGAAATTTCTTTGGATAAGGTCAAATCCAAGACCGATAAAGTTGGTGTCTTTAAAGCAAAAGGCGGTTCGATTATTGAAAAGTCCCTCTATTTAATAAATCTTGTAGATTGGGCGAGTTTGTTGCACAGCGAAATATATTCTGTGGATGCCATGGAGATTGATATAATCGATTATTTAAAAGCCGAACTAGGCAAAATATAATTATGGCAGCAAACGTAATCTTCGAGGATTTAGGCATCATAGATTACAAAGAAGCGTGGGATTATCAAGAAGAAATTTTCGCTAAAACCATTGCGTTAAAAATCCAAAACCGTAAGGAAGAAACAAATATTAAGACAAAGAATCATCTTTTGTTTTGCCAGCATCCTCACGTTTATACTTTGGGTAAAAGTGGCAAGGAAGAACATCTTCTTCTAGACGATGCTGCTTTAAAACAACATCAAGCGACATATTATAAAATCAATCGTGGAGGAGATATTACGTATCACGGACCCGGTCAATTGGTTGCTTACCCTATTTTTGATTTGGATCACTTTTTCTCAGACATTCATAAATATTTGAGATTCCTCGAGGAATCTGTTATTCTTACCATTGCCGAATACGGCTTGAAGGGAGAAAGAATAGATGGATTAACAGGGGTGTGGATTGGAGCAGGAACAGATAATCCACGTAAAATTTGCGCTTTGGGCGTAAAATCATCTCGTTGGGTGACCATGCACGGTATAGGATTTAATGTCAACAGCGATTTGAGTTATTTTGGTCACATCGTACCTTGCGGAATTGACGATAAATCAGTAACTTCAATGAAGGAGGAATTGGGAAAAGAGTTGAACTTTAACGAGGTGGCAGAAGTGTTAAAAACCAAGTTAGCCCAGCAATTTGATTTTCAGCTAGTCGAACATGAGAAACAAGGTTCTTGAATTTACTTTTAAAACATTTCATTTGATTTTTTACACACTAATCGGGTTGGTGATTGCCGTGAATTTGTTCATCGTGCTTTCGGGCCGCTTTTATATTTATAAGGGCATGGTCAATACCTACT
Organism: Lentimonas sp.; assembly: GCA_047637535.1. GTDB lineage: Bacteria > Bacteroidota > Bacteroidia > Flavobacteriales_D > Crocinitomicaceae > UBA2040. The sequence goes on along the minus strand of JBLIKY010000097.1, from coordinate 4,872 downwards.
TTAAAGGCAAACTCGGCCCGGGTATCTATGATTTGGATGTGTTTCCCTATTCGACGCTTAAAAGGTCAACTAAGCCGTACATATGGCAGAAAAGTGAAAATTACAACGAGTTTGAGCAATCGAAGGAGATCCAACGGTTAAATCGTTTGACAGAAACGGCGGCTTTATTAGTGATTAAAGATGACAAGTTGGTGTATGAGAAGTATTATGGAGAACATCACTCTGAAACACTTTCCAATTCATTTTCAGCGGCAAAAACGATCGTCTCGCTCTTGGTTGGTGTCGCCTTGCAAGAAGGCTATATAAAATCATTGGATCAAAAGGTAAGTGAATTTATACCAGAATTTAAGAAAGAAAGCACCAAGGATATAACTTTGCGAAATTTGCTTCAAATGTCATCGGGCTTAAACTGGCAAGAGAGCGGTAAGAACCCTTTGTCTGAGAATGCGGAATCTTATTTTGGCACTGATTTGTACGGATTGGTAACACGTCAAAATGGAATTCAAGAACCGGGTAAGAAGCTCGTGTATCAAAGCGGAAACTCCCAATTGTTAGGGTTTATCGTATCAAAAACAACGGGTAAGACACTTTCGAAATACGCTCAAGAGAAAATCTGGCAAAAGATTGGAAGTGATGCCAATGCCCATTGGAGTTTGGATAAAAAGAAAGGAAGCGAAAAAGCTTTCTGTTGTATCTACGCCAGAGCTCGCGACTTTGCTAAGCTCGGTAAATTGATTGCTCAAAAAGGAGAATGGGAAGGTGAGACTTTGATTTCAAAAGAGTACATGAAGGAAATGTTCACCCCAAATCAAAACCTAATCACAGAAGAAAACACAGTTAACAATAGATATGGACTCCATATTTGGGTCTATCAAGACGGCGAAGATCAAGTAGTTTATTGTCGAGGTATCTTAGGACAGTATATAGTCGTGATACCCGAAAAGAATTTAATCTTCGTAAGATTGGGCCACAAAAGAATGACCAACGTGTCGCCGATAGACTGTCAAAAATCAGACAATGAAGGTGAAATCTTTACACCCGATCAAATGGGTCACCCGAGAGATTTTTTCTCTTATTTGAAATTCGCAAGGGAAGCAGCAGGAGAGAGTGAGATTTGAGTATCGAGTTGGAGTGAAGAGTGTTTTTACTTCTCACTCGCACCTTTATACTCAAAACTTATTAATTCCATTCGGACACTTCATATCTCCGATTACTTGCTTCTTTTCCAAAATGACATAATTTTTTCTTACGTCCTCTTCTGTGTAATTGCTTGGATGATAAATATGGTAAACTATGGCTTTATTCTTTACAGACTTTTGTTTTAAGCCAAGCATCTTTAGTCGCCATTCTATGTCAACGTCTTCTCCAACGCCGGCTAGAATGTAGTCTTCATCAAAGCCATTGATTGCTATTAAATCCTGTTTTTTTACGCCCCAGTTACGCCCAATTATTCCTTTCATCTTAAAGTTAAGTGGGAAATAAGGGAAATAAAGGCCCTCCTTTAGTTTGGTTGATTTTGTGCTAACCAAGTTTGAAAACCTCAATGTTTTTAAAGACTCTGTTTTAATTAAGTCCTTTGCTGCTTTTTCACTTAACATAACGGCTCGACCTACTAAAAAACAATTGTCTTCCTTGTTTTTAACATACTCCTTGACAAAGTTGTTGTGAGGAACGCAGTCACCATCAATAAAAGCCATCCAATCACTATTTGATTTTAAAATGGTTCGGTTTAACATGGCGTTTTTTCTAAATCCATTATCGATCTCTTGATTCAAATGATGAATAGGAAAATTAAAGACATTTTTAATGCTTTTTAAATATTCCTCAGTAATTGGATTATTGTCGTCTTCTGAAATAATCACTTCAAAACCACCGACAGTTTGTTCGCCCAAAGCCTTTAGTAAAATCTTTAGATTCCCCAATGCCTTGTAATAGGATATTACGACTGTTAATTCCATCTTATTGTTTAATAGATTTTAAAATTACAAAAATTAAGAATGAAGGGGGGGAAATCAAAACAATTTGACCCAATAATCTCATGTAAATCAATTTGATTTACTCCGTTAGAGATAACGTTTGTACAGATTAATACTTATGATTTATATCCTTGATTGTGGATCGACAATTGCCAAACGCTCGTGTGCTAAAATGGCATGTTCATCACTGAATATACCAGACCAATCTGGACCTCTGTGTCTAATTTTCTTAGACATCTCAAGTACTTGAGTTCTTAATTGATCACTCGTATTGTGAACCCCAAAAACGGCTACTATTCCACACATATCTTTATCTTAAAATCAGCTTATTCATTTGCTAAGCAAATGGTTCTGTTTTCTACCAGATTGCAAAAGTGACTTAATTAAGACCAGGGCCTTGCACCTATACTCTGAATAGTGGGAAAAATTGAATTTTATATTGGATAAAGAAGCAAGTTCAATTAAAGATACCTTTTATAAAGATCTATACCATTGTACCATAGGAATCGGAATTGGAACAACATAACCGTCAATAACTGCACCTGAAAACCCAAACTGAATAGCTTTTCCCTCTTCTTGATGCCATCTTATGCCGGGAATTAACAAGGCAAAGCCGGGTTTCGTTATATCACGGGTATGGGTTGCTTGTTGATATTCATATTGGTTGGTGGATTCATTATAAACATATTCTTGAAAGGTGTAAGTTTCAGTTTCTTTTTTACCTCGAAGCAATATAAAGGAGTCGAAAACCAAGCTTAATTTAGGTGAAACTTTGATCATCCCGGCAACGCTTGTTATCGTTCTTCCATTAGTTTCGCCATCGCCCCAAATGGCTCCATAACCACCAGAAATCGCTACATTGGCAGATCGATCACCAAAAGAAAGTGTTCCGAACGGCAAAGCTCCACCAAAATCAGGTGCAATCCATGAGCCGGTTCCAAGAATTCCACCAAGCGCAAATTGTGCGTTATCTCCAATTTCCCAGCTTTTCTTTATTGTTCCGATAATTGGCATACCTATCCAAGTTGTCATTATTCCAACCCCTAAATTCTTCCCCAAACCAAATTGAAAGTCTGGTCCGAACAAATTCCACTGAACATAATGTTCGCCTTTTTTGATAGGAAGACCATTCGTTGTTATAAAATATCTTGTTGCGAATTTGTCTTCACCTATGAAATCTCCCTTTGCGTTAAAGTCTGAATTTTTAACAGCGACCATTTCTTTGATGGTGTGTTGAGGGATATAGATTTTTCTATTGTCTTTCGTTACTATTAAAACTTCACGCGCATCTTGACTAAGAATTTTTCCAATTAATTCCCCTCCATCGGTTTTAATGAAACGATAGGTAATAGTGTCTTGTTTTACAGTGGTATCATTTTGAGTAAAGCTTATGCCTGATAAGCATAGAAATGAAATTAAGATAATAATTGTTTTCATGATTCAATTGTTTTTATGTAAGATTAGACAAAAAGAATCGTCTTACCCTACTGATTTTAGCAACTAAATAATTTGCTGTTGTGGAATGCGCAACTGAGCACGAAAAGTTTTGATTCTTTTTGGTTTTAGCAAATTCAAGGGTTTATATCTCCGTGCTAAACAGAAGAAATTCAAGATCATGAGTAAGAAGCTCTTGCTAGCTAAGGGAGATATTCAACTTAAACCCGCCCACGTTCAATAGCTTCAAGAATGAATTAGAAGTAAAGAATTTATTGTTCCAAAATCACCTTTGGATAATCGATGGAAGCTGAATAATGATTGTCAATGTACTATGTCGATTTATTTATTCCAGCGACATTCCGCCAATCTTAGTTTTCCTAAAAGAAAAATCCCACTCCTCTATAGCAGAGGGGTGGGATGATATAATGAGAGCTAGTACTGAGTACTATTCGATAATTATCTCTTTCACGATCTCACCGTAGGAAGTGGTTATGCGAATGAAATAAATTCCTGTGTTAACATCTGAAACATTAATTGACATTCCATTTGAATGAGCATGTTTGATGTTGAATACGCGTACTGTTTTACCATCAATGCCTACTAATTGAAGCTCGGTGATATCTGTATTCGTAAATGAGTTAAAATCTATAGTTACTAAATCAGAAGCTGGGTTCGGGTATATATCGAATGATGAACCATTCAATTCGAACAAGCCAATATTACATGTGTCAACTAACATAGTAGCTACTGCCGCTGAATCTGTACAACCATTTAAATTCGTTTTCTCAAGATTGTAAGAACCTTTCGATGTTGCAAAATAAGTTGGGTTAGTTGCTCCAGATATTGCTGAACCACTTAAGTACCATTGGAAGCTTCCATTACCAGCACCAGCACTAATTGAAATCTCAACACTATCCCCTGTACAGAAGTTGATAGTTCCTGAAGGAGCCAATGAAACAGAAGGCAAAGGATTAACCGTAATTGTTGTTGCGGTAGTTGATGAATCCGAACATCCGTTTTGATTGGTTTTAGTTGCATTGAATGACCCCGCCATTAAAGCAAAGTAAGAGCTGTTCGTAGCTCCAGGAATTATCGCCCCATCCATATACCATTGGAATGTTGCTAGTCCACCTCCAGTATTTAGAGTTAATTCTAAGGAATCACCCGCACAAATACTTGCACTTGGTGAAGGTGTAATTGTAGTAGTAGGAATATTCGATACAGTTAAGTGAACGGTATCCGAAGTAATTAAACAAGTTCCATTATCGATTTCACAAACATAGGCTCCAGCAACTGTTGCGTTCAAAGTGTCATTCGTATTTCCTGTAGATGTGCCATCAAAGAACCATTCATAAGTTAGACCCGTGTTATTACATACCAAAACAGCAATGTCACCAGCACAAATAGAATCGTTCGCAGCAGTTGTGTTCGTTACGCTTGCAACATCAGCAAATACTAA
>JBLIKY010000096.1:0-8600 GCA_047637535.1 Lentimonas sp. | reverse complement strand
GCAATTGCAAAGGTCCGTGTGTTGACGAAGAAAAAGAAGAGGTCTACAACGACTACATCAAACAAATCGAAAACCTATTAAACGGAAACTTTAAAGAAGTCATTAAAGAACTCAAGCTTAAAATGAACAGTTTTGCTGAGGACTACAAATACGAAGAAGCTCAAAAAGTAAAAGAGCAATTGCATTTACTTGAAAACTATCAATCTAAATCCACCGTTGTTTCACCTACCATTCAGCAATGTGATGTCATCTCTTTGGTGGAAGACGAGAGTTCTGCCTACGTCAACTACCTCATGGTAAAAAATGGAGCCATCATCCACGGATATACCGTTGAAGTTAAAAAGAAATTGGATGAAAAACCAGAGGACATAATAGCTTACGTTCTTCTTGAAATGAGAGAAAAGTTTTCAAGTCAATCAAAGGATGTACTTACTCAAGAATCGATAGCCTTTAGCCTTCCGGAGTTGAATATTAAGTCGCCTCAGCGCGGAGACAGAAAAAAGCTGGTTGAATTATCGCAGCGCAACGCGACCTATTTCAGAATAGAGAAAATGAAGCAAGAAAAGATCGTCTCGCCTCAAAAACATACGGACAGAATCCTGAATCAAATACAAAGCGACTTTAGAACCCCAAAATTGCCCAATCACATTGAATGTTTTGACAACAGCAATATACAAGGTACTCATCCCGTCTCAGCTTGTGTAGTTTTTAGAGATGGCAAGCCGAGTAAAAAAGATTATCGACATTTTAATATCAAAACAGTCGAAGGTCCTGATGATTTTGCCTCTATGGAAGAAGCCGTTTATCGCAGGTACAAGCGATTAATTGAGGAGAAACAATCTTTGCCTCAGTTGTTGGTTGTTGATGGAGGAAAAGGGCAGCTTTCAGCCACCATGAAAGCCATTGATAAACTCGACATTCGAGGCCAAATCGTCGTAGTTGGAATCGCAAAAAGGTTAGAAGAAATATTCTTCCCCGGTGATCAATATCCTATTTATTTGGATAAACGATCGGAGAGTTTAAAGGTCATACAACACATGCGTAACGAGGCACATCGATTTGGAATAACTCATCACAGAAATAGACGTTCAAAATCGGCATTAAACTCCGAGTTACTTGACATTAAAGGTCTCGGGCCAAAGACCCAAGAGGCGTTAATTAAGCACTTTAAGTCTGTAAAGAACATCAAAACGGCCAAAAACGAAGCAATAGTAGAGGTCATTGGAATTGCCAAGGCAAAAATTCTTCAAGATCATTTTTCGAGTTATTAACCTATTCTTTTTTGATAACTCCACAGTGCTTCCCTTAAACAAAGGGTACAAAGTCTATACTTTAGCCGAATGAAGGCAATTCTTGTTTTTTTATTTTCTTTTACCCTCTTGAGTCTAACGTATGCTCAACAAAAACAAGTGACCCTGGTCATCGATGCGGGACACGGAGGGGATGACCCCGGGCATTTGAGTCAATTTAAAGGAATTCCTACCGAAAAGGACCTCAACCTTAAAATTGCGCTCTATCTAGGCGAATACATAGAAAAGTACTTGGGGAATGTAAAAGTGATTTACACACGAAAAACGGACAAGAACAAAACACTCAACCAACGTGTTGAGATTGCCAACGCTGGAAATGTAGATTATTTCCTCAGTATTCATTGCAATGGTGTGGAAAATTCTTCTGTTCACGGAACAGAAAGCCATGTCCACGATTTCTCAGCAAAAAAATCTTACTCCCTAGCAAAGGAAATAGAAAATCAATTCGCCAACCGTGCCGGTCGCAGCTCACGAGGAGTTAAAAACAACGACGACAGAAGCCATTCCATACAAGTGCTGAAGTACACCAAAATGACTAGCGTTTTAGTGGAGTGTGGTTTTATGACAAATCGTTCGGAAGCCAATGTTCTCAACTCTAATTACGGTCAAGAAGTAATTGCGAGTGCAATTTTTAGGGCTTTTAGAAAAAGAATTAAGAGCGATTACCCAAAAATAGACTTTAGCGTTTCTGACAAAAATGCAGCGTATCGAATACAAATTATGTCTAGTAAAGGTCCGGTTGAACTATCACATTCTAGCTTTAAACGACTCGAAGACGATGTTGAAAGACAAAAACTAAACACAAAATCAGCTTATAAGTTTCGTTACTTAGTCGGGGGTTATTCTACTAAAAACGAGGCAGATAAAGCGCTAATAAAGGTCCAAACACAAGGCTTTCCGGATGCCATTGTAATCAAGAACGAATAGGCCTCAAAACAGTTTTCAACAACGGTGGATATCTTATTTTAAAAAAAAATGATTTTTGGATTATCTTTGTTAGAATTAACCGCATATATCACACTAACGAACATTATCAATTAGCATATTATGGAAGCCGAGAGAACTAGATTTACAGATGCTGAACTTGCTGAATTTAAAGAATTGATTATTCAAAAATTAAGTGAAGCGAAAGAAGATTACAACTTATTAAAAGCTTCACTATCCAATAGTGACAATCACGGAACCGATGATACGGGACGAACTTTTAACATGATGGAAGACGGATCAGAAACGCTTTCAAGAGAAGAAGTTGCACAATTGGCGGCACGTCAAGAAAAATTCATACAAAGCCTTCAAAACGCATTGGTAAGAATTGAAAATAAAACATACGGCCTTTGTAGGGTTACAGGTAAATTAATTAGAAAAGAAAGATTAAAACTGGTGCCTCACGCCACGTTGAGTATCGACGCAAAGAATGCACAGAACAAATAAGACTTTACTTCGACAACTTGCCATTACGCTTGCTATAATTCTTGTAGTATTGATTGCTGATCAATGGATTAAAATTTACATTAAAACCAATTTTAACCCTGGCCAATCCGCTAGGCCTTTATTGGGGTCTTGGTTGGTATTAGAATACATAGAAAATCAAGGAATGGCCTTTGGGACAACCTTTGGTTCGTCTGTTTGGTCAAAACTTTCACTCAGCATTTTCAGAATAATTGCCATCATCGGTATTGCCTACTATTGGACTACCCAAATAAAGAAAGGTGTTAAACTGGACTTCTTAATCGCAATCGGATTGATCTTCGCCGGAGCGACTGGAAACCTCATCGATTCGATGTTTTATGATTTTGTCTTCCCATATGACCCTTGTATGCCTTATAATCAATTAGATGGCTCGGGTTTAATCGTAGACTGTGGTCATTACGAAATCGAAACGAAGCACACAGGCTTCTTGTTTGGAAACGTTGTGGACATGTTTAAATTTCAAGGCTTTTGGCCGAGTTGGGTGCCCTTTTTAGGCGACAAAGAAGTGTTTCCAGCTATTTGGAATTTAGCCGACGGCGCAATAACTGTTGGTGTAATCATGGTGTTTATTCGCCAACGTTCTTACTTCCCTAAGAAAGAAAAGGTCACTACAATCGAAGATTAATTTCTTCCCTTAAAACTTAAAGGTAAATCCTCCCAATGCTTGTATTCCTTGTACAGGATAAGAGTACCATCTCGCGTAACGCTGTGCGGTAAAGTTGTTGAACTGCACAAATGCCGAGATACGCTTGTTGTAGATGTATTCAATAGATAGGTTTCCATCCACCACAAACCCCAAGGATTTTGCGTATTGATTGTTCTCTAAGACCGCATCTTCTTCCGGCGCATAAACCAATGCCTTTCTTCCGCCAAGCACGACGAAATCAGCTTGCAACAGGATCTTATCAAACAAATTGTATTTACCTCGAAGTATAAATTCTGTTTCCGGCAAATTCCATGCATGGGTATTGTTTAATAATAGGTAAGAATTGTATCTACCAATCACATCAATTCGCAGCTTTTCATCTTGTTGAAAGTAAATTGAACCCTCCAAAGTAGCTTGGTTAAGCGTGTCGTAAATGACATTGAATTGATTGTTTCGGTAATGCAAAGTGTCCGTTACAAAAAGAGCTTTGTCCTTAATGTTTGCGAATCGTCCGTTAATGTCAAATCCGATTTTATCTGTGATTGTACCTTTAAAACCACCGTATAACTCGATGGCTTTGTGTTCGTTTCTCAAAGTGATGTTTTCAAGAATAAATTCGTTTTGCGAACTCAATGACTTCAACGTGTTTTGCCTTAAACCACCTCGTATTCCAGCATAAGGAATAAACAAATCGTCAAACAAAGAGTAAGAAAGTTCGATGTTAGGATAAACATAAGCCTTCACTTTTTGTCGAGCGTCAAAACTCAAGGTCAAACCGACTAATCCTTTTAATTTATTGTCAAAAGCTCTAGTGATAATGTGTGGATTAACCGTAACGACCGTATTTTGGTCTACAAAACCAGAATCTATTCCCGAAAGTGAGTCTTTGATTCCGAAACGATAATCGTTATGTTGAATGACTAGGTCAGAAACGAATAAGTCGTTACCCAACTTATAACTTCCTCCCATTTTAAACCCGAAATAATTCTCCATAGCTCTCCATTTTTCCAAGGAGTCAACTTTAGGTTTGGCGGTAACGAAATTGTTGTAAGCAACACCAAAATGGTAATTCAGCTTGGCGCTATCTCGCTTGTGCCCCTTGAACAACAAATCAATTCCCAAATCTGAGAAACGTTGTGCAATACTATCCTTTGGTATCGTATCTGTTGGAATACCATAGTAATTGAAGCCTTGATTACGAGCATGTATGTTAGCTCCTAAGGTATAAGAATTCTTAATTATTGCACCATACAATTGTGCTGTGTTTCTGTCAAAAGTAGATGGGGCAAAGTTTTCAAGGTTTCCAAACGAACTAATGTGCTTCAAATGGGCACCATAATGAAACTTTCTGGATCGGGTATTGTTAAAATAAAACTCTCCTATTGGCATAAACTCCGTACCCACCCCAATACGGGCGTACGAATTGTACAGCTGAGGCAATTGATCCACGATTTTCACCTCAGCGGCTTCGATCGGGGATAAAATTATGTCTGTCTTAAACAAAAGATTCAGTCTCGGATAGTCGACTACAGGTGTCGGCATAACGGTATCGACAATTGTAGGGTTTTCACCAATTCTTTCCGCCGATTCTACCTGACGATTTCCTTTGATGATAATCGTTACCCCATCTTGAGCAACTGCCGATAAACTGAGTCCTAAAACGAATATGCTAGCTAATAATTTCATGTTATTTCTCTCCGTTTACTTCAATGATTGGTTTTGGTTCTAGCTGAATTTCCTTCGGCGCGCTTTTAATGGTCATCAATTGATCCCATAACAAATTGGCTTCTTCCATTATTCCATCCTCAGAATTTGGATAGTGGTCTCTTACCGATTTAAGAGTTTGTTCGGCTTGAAATAAATCATCTTGATTTATCGTCGAACGAGATTGAAGAATCAATCCTTTGGCCACCCAATAATTATAACTTGGTTTCATTTTCACCAAATCTCTTACCGCTTTATCCGAGGCTGAATAATCCATTTCATTATAGGCTATTTGAGCCAAAATAAATTTGACTTCAGCTCCCATTACAGTCGTGGTGTTCTTAAATATCCATTCCAAAGGAGCAATGGCTTCTGCATATTTGTCTTGCTTGTATTGAGCCATCCCTAAAGCGTAATTGGCTTCAAGTTTAATGGTGTTGTTGATTTGCGAACTACCAAGTGTTTTCTCAGCGTAAACAGCAGCAGGGCCAAAATTCTCCACTAAGAAATAACTTCTCATCAATCCAAGTCGAGCGGAATAGATCACATCTGGTTCTACACTGATTTCTTCTAACTTTAAGTAATAAGGAATCACTTCTTGGTATTTCTCCGAGTTATACAAATACGTCGCTACTCTTCCGGCGGCAAACTCTGTGTATCCTGTATTCGGACCGTTTAACGTCGTCTTATAAATCTCAATTGCCTTAGGTATATCGTTTAATCGATAGTAACAATTGCCCATAAAGACAAGCATTTCATTTCCGTATTTGCCTGACGGAAATTTATCCAAGTACTTTTGAATCTGAGGAATGGCTTGTTGAAAACTGGAGTCTTTGTAGAGCTCATAAGCTGGTAAATAAAACAATTCTTCTTGTTCATCAGCCGATAAATTTGCACAAGGATAGCGCTCTATTATGCCTTGCATTCTTTCTGGTTCGCGCATGGTACGGTAAAGCTCCACCAAGCCTTTTGCGCTTGATTCACAAACCGCTCTGTCACCTGAATGTGCATCTAAAACGGCTTTGTATTGCTTTTCTGATTTGAGATAATCCTGTTTTTTGTAATAAATATCCGCTATTTCAACCATAGCATTTTTCACAATCGTTGCTGTTGGATAGTCTTGAATGATTTTTTGATAATAGATTAAGGCTTCCGTGTAGGCCCCTTTACCTTTGAAACTTGCCGCAATTTCTTGCACGGATATCTGAACGTATTTAGAGTTGGGATACTTATTAAGAATTTCCATATGAGCATCAATCTTTTCATCGATTTTATTCATATAACCGTAGGTCTTACCCAAATAAAACCAAGCTTGGTCTTCGTACCCTGAGCTTAATGCAAGCGCCGATTTGTAGGCCGCCACAGCTTGTTCGTTTTGACGTGTACTATAATACCCATCACCCACTCTCATGTATGCATCAGCCAATTTGTGCTTGTTTGGCAAATAACTTTGTTGGGTATAAAGTCGTAACGATTCGATGGCCTGCAGAGTATCGCTAAGCTTTAAATAAGAATATCCTATGTTATAATACGCGTCTGATTTTAACTGTTGATTGGCGATACCAGTCGACTTTAAAAAAGCATCAAATGCCATTATTGATCGACGATATTCTCGCTGACGGTAATAGGTATCACCCGTCCAAAATGCTGCTTTTCCCGTAAGAAGAGGGTCAACAGGGTATCTGTCAACCAAACCAAACAATCGAATTGCTTCTATATAATTGTTGTTTTGAAATTGTTCAACACCCGCATTAAACGCTACAACTTGATAGGCTTTCTTTAGTCTTGTGTCCAGTCTCGGCAGTTTGTCCAACGAAGCCAAAGCTTTACTGTAATTATTGGTCGTTGTATATACATTTACTAAGTATTGATAAATGTCATTTTTTCTTTTTGAATTCGGGTAGGTTTCTAAATAACGTTCAAGAGCAATTACCGCTTCGTCATAAGGATTAAGGTCTACTTTGTAAGACAAAACAGCAAATTGATAAAGCGCGTCTTCTTCAATTTCTTCATCAAAGCTCAAATTTGCCGCAGACTCAAAAGCACTTCTAGCAGGAGTAAAGTTTTCTAACCGTAAATAGCACTCTCCAATTTGGTAATAAGCAATTTGAGAAAGAGAATCCTCAATTAACGTTGTTTTGCCGAGCGAACGTATCGCTTTTTCATAGTTCCCCGTTTTATAATAAACAAAACCCAATTGATAATCGTCCTCGCGGGTAGTTCTTGATTTAAAATTATAACGCTCTAAATAAGGCAAGGCTTCTTCAAAACGATTCAATCTAAAAAATGCATCACCTATAATTAAGTTGAGGTTCGTTCCGTTGGCGACTGAAACTTCCTCAATCTCTAAGGACATAGAATCAACTAACTCTTCGTACCTGCCTTGCTTGTAATAAATTTGCGCCAAGTAGTAAGGCACCACTTTCTCAAATTCTGGGTTGTTTTGTAAAACCTTAAACCCATCCAATGCCGTTTGATAAGACGCTAAAGTATAAGCTAGGTGAGAATAATAGTATAGTGAAGGGCTACCGTATTGCGAAGGACTATCTTTTGCTTCGTAAAAAGCACTTCGAGATTCCGTCCACATTTCTTCTTCAAAATAGGAATATCCAAGTTTAAAGTAATATTCGTCTCTTTCTAGAGGATCGAACTTATTGATATCCAATTTCGCATACCATTCTATGGCCTCGCTGTATTTTTTCTTTTGGTAATAATACTGCCCCAGTCTAAAATAAATGTCGTTTTTGTAAAGCGTTTCGGGGTAGTCAAAAATGAACCTTTCCAATAATTTAACTCCATCGTTTTGATACAACTCAAGCGCCGATAAACCTTCGTAATATCTAGCCTTTATGTATAGCGGGTCATTGATTTCACCACTTAGATTTATGAAGTTATTAAACTCCTTTCTTGCTGCCGAAAATTGGGATTTCTCAAACAGTTCTTCCCCCTTGAAAAAACTTGCGTACTTACTGTTGTATTTCTCCGAAGTTTGGGCGCTTAAAGAGAAATTGGTAAGAATTAATAAGACAACAATTAGTTTACGCATTTTACTTGAGTTTAATCGAATAAAATTAAGGCAGAAAGAGACAGGATAAGACGCACCCTATAAAAGTTTTAAACGCGTTTTTGTTAAGATTATTTCAACTAACATGGGTAAAATATGAGCAAAAAGCATCAACTTTACGAGAAACAAACAACGCCGTGTCAAAAGTAATTTCAATTAAAGAGGGTCAAATTTTTCAACGTAAAGAACTGATATTAGACCAAATTGAGTTTGAAGTAGAGGAAAACGAAATCGTTTATATGATTGGAAAGACCGGTAGTGGAAAAAGCAGCCTCTTGAAGTGTCTATATGGCGAAATCCCACTTTTTAGAGGCAGTGGGGAGATTGTTGGTTACGATTTGAAGAAATTAAAAAGAAAACAAATCCCGCTTTTAAGACGAAAACTCGGTATTGTTTTTCAAGATTT
>JBLIKY010000095.1:0-8622 GCA_047637535.1 Lentimonas sp. | reverse complement strand
CTTCAATTTGATCTTGTTTCAGCGCTTTGCGCATGATTTCGAGTGTTCTGAAATCGGGAGCTATTTTTATACCGACATTTCCATTTTCCAACCAATCCGGGAAGTCAGGTGCAAAGATTCTTACTTCGCCTTTTTTACCTTCAAAATAAAGCAAGGTTCCTTTAATACTTTCTTCCCCTTCTGAAAACATTTCAATTTGCACTCCATCCTTAAAAAATGTGTTTTCAAACGGAAAAGGAAAATGGAAAACAACCTCAGGATAGTCTGCAAAACCAAAGCGTTTGTTGTTAATGCTAATCGGGTGTAAGGCCAATGAAGCTTGTTTAAGCGAACGTAAACTTTCGTTATTTTTAAGTTGAAACCTGGTGTTTTCTTCTTTTTCTTCTAAGGATAGGGCAGAAAGCAGGTCAGGAAAATAACTTTGAGTGTCAAGCATGGGGCAAAATTAATCCTTTATTGTCTGCATGAAGAAAAAGAAGTAATTTAAACTTCAGAAAATTTCACCATGGAAGAAGCAGTAAAACCAAAAAGTAAAATTAAGAAATACATCCTCTTAGGCTCTTTAGCCGTGTTGTTATTTGTCGGTACTTGGATGTACTTTAAATATTGGTTTGTTTACTCCGAAGGAACTCGGGTTGGTATTCTTTATAAGTTCTCTAAGAAAGGCACTTTCTTCAAGACCTACGAGGGAGAAATGCTTTTGCCTGGGATTGGAAATAAAAAAGCCGTTGGAAACAATATGACGACAAATAATTTTTTGTTTTCAGTGGATAATGAAGAGTTGGCCAATCAACTCATGGAATCTCAAGGCATGGAGTTGGAATTACATTATAAGAATTTCAACAATTCTCTTCCTTGGAGGGGTGATTCTTACGAGAAAGAGGATGGCCAGTATGTTGTAGACGAATTGATTAGGGTGAAAAATGAACAGCCTAACGGGTACGGACTTTAAACCTTAAAGAAACCCCGCAGTTAGAAATTAAAATTCCTTTTCTATTTCAAGTTTCTTTTTAAAATGATTGATGTTCTGTTCAACCTCATGGAAGAAATTGTTTCTTTCCTTTTCATTGATTAAACTGATTTGGCTAGAGTTTGCAATTTGTCGGTCGAGAATCGATTTAGAATCCATTGCGTATTCTTGGTTTGTAGTCTCTAAGTAAGACATGATATTGTGCGAAATAAATACCCCTTTGTTGTTAGCGCTTTCAAAATAAAAGGTTGAATCAGGATTAATGGTTTCGTTAAGATACATCGTAAAAGAATTGCCATTTGCTGGTGGTTGCGTGCTGTACATAAACTTTTTACCATGTATCGCCTGCTCTTTCAAATGATCAGAAAGCATATTTATCCTGTTGTATAAGAACATTGAATATTCAGGGTCTTCAAACAAATGCGCTTTTTTGTAATAATGTATTTGTCGCATGAATCCGCGCATGAATTCTGGATCATAAATTTCACTGGATGGAATGGAGTTATAGATTTGAATGATTTCTTTACCCAATTCAAAAGCCCTTTGCGATGTTCTTTCGTGAGCAAACTTTTCATCTTTGTATTTGGGTATCTGAACATGTGTTTTGGCCCAAAAATATAGCTTGAAGCGAATTAACTGAGGGAAATTAAGCATGTGAAAGAAATTAATATTGTTTACTGACAATATCATTTCAGCCCCATCAAGTGATTTTAATTTCTTAAACGCATCTAATATGCCTTCGAGATATCCTTCTAAAGAAAACTCTAAAGTATTGAGAGGAGTGTAATTAAAAATGACCTTTCCTTCTCCCATCTCAGCGAGTGCGTCAAATGAAAGATTAAAGTGATTACAGATCTTATGGGCTTCGTTCATCGTTACGGGGGTTTCCCCACGAAAACGTCTATAAACTGCATCTGGTGAAAGACTAAGTACGTCAGAAAGGGAGTTTCCAAGAGATAGATTATCGGGAAGTCGTAATTTAACTTGTTCAAACAATAGCTCCTGAATCTGCTTTTTCATAGTACGTTCGTTTTTCGCAATTTAGATGAAATTACTTAAAATAAACCAAATGCAGTTTTATAAAAAATGAAAGGAAAATTATTTCCCGAATTTGTAGCCCAATGTAAGGTTCAATGCATGAGTCGAAATTGCAGAATCATCTTCAAAAAGAGTTGGTGCCAAGCCAAAATTATACGAGAATTCAAGTAGTACATTTTTGTATTCAGCACCAAAACCTAATATTCCACCATAATTTATTGGGCTATCGAATTCATCGTCCATGTTGAAGGATTCAGAACCGCTTTCAGTCTCTCTCTGTGGTTCAGATCCTTGTTCAGTCATTGTATAATCCAAAACATAAGAATATTTACCTGAAAAAGTGTAATTTATAAAGCCACCAATTAACCCGTACACCCCAACATTATTTATTTCCGTACCTATTCTAGCCACAATTGGAATTTCGAATTGGTTCATTTTGACGCTAAGTTTGTAACTGTCTTCAAACGCCGTTGTTCCATCACCATCATTGTATTCTCCTTTTGATAGCATTTCATATTTGGTTCCACCGGTGCGAAAGAATAATCCCGTGTTTAGCGCAAAATGGTCATTGAAAGAGTACTCGAATGTTCCACCGAAATGAACTCCAATGATTTTTTTTGCACCTGTTTCTGAAGTTCCACTGTAGCCGTCTCCTGATGAAAAAGACTCTGATGACTCTAAATCAGACCAATGATTTAAACTAGACCCTAGTTTAAATCCAAGTTGTTGAGCATTTGCATTTGTTGTAGTTGCTCCTAATAAGGCAACAGCAAGAAATTTCGTAAAATAAGTATTCATAATATTTGTTTTTTTGATTGGGTCAAATCTACCGACCAAACATAGGGCTGACTAATTGATTGTAGTAAGTCGAAATACTACTGTTGTGCATAACGCAAAAACCAGAATTATTTTTTTTACCAAAACCACATTGGATATTATTAATGCTTTAACTGATACTCGGCTTCCCCATGTTTTTTAAATGCTTGAGGTGAGACCGCACACCACTAAAGTAAGTACTCACATTTGGCTCTATACCTGCCTCTCTTAATCGTTTGAATAAAATAAGATTTACCTTGGGGTAATTGTAATGATTGATGTGTGGGAAAAGATGATGAGCAATGTGGTTGTTAACTCCTCCGAAAATGAAGTTTGCTGTAAAACTATAAGGGTAAAAGTCATTCGAACTTTTGATCTGATTCATAAACCAAGAAGTATTTATCTTTCCTTCTTCATTGGCAACGGGGTAAACTGAATTCTCGACATGGTGAGTGATAAAAAAGGTAAACAAAGTGTAAAGGGATTGAACCATGTGCATGATAAGAAAAGCAATCAGGATAAGCCAAAGGGGCTGTTTACTGAAGAGTATTGGCAGTATGAGCATGTATCCCAAATAGCAGCCTTTAAGAAAGATAAAAGTGAAGTAATACCTAAGATTTTGGCTTTTTTTCTTCGGTTTAAAGTGATTGACAACATAAAAATCCTTGATAAAAACCCAGTAAAAAGAATAAGTCATATATGCCAAAGGAGCATATAGATGTTGGAATTTGTGAAACCATTTTCTATCCGAATCTGGGATAACACGAATTATCCCTGAAATGGCCAGATCAGTATCGAAATGTTTAACGTTAGGTGCAAAATGATGCGAATGCAAGTGTCTGTCCTTCCAGGCCTCTGGATGTGCTCCAACCATCGTGTAAATAAATTCAAAAAACACATTGTTCCAAAATGGTTTTTTTAAGAGTGCATGATGACTCAAATCATGTGCAAAGTTAAAGCAGAGCAAAACAGCGAGTAAGCCAAAAACGACAAAGTTCAGCGCGAACAAATAGGGGTTTTCGATTAAAAAAATCAAACTGTAAGACGAAACGGTAAATAAGCCGTAAAAAATGGCTTTACCTATAAAATATTGATTTGCCTTATTCGGGTTCAGGTCAAGGGTACTTCTAATTTCCTTGTAAATTGAGTTATACAGCTTCGTGTGTTCGTCAATTTTTAAATGTTCAGCCTTCATATTTCACTGGAATTAAAGTTTTTTGACGTCCCATTTTATATAAAAATCTGTAGTAAGATTTTAAAGCATTACTATAAGGCATATTCATGTATGTAATGTTGTATTCTTTAGCAGTCTTAACAAAAATCGGCAATATGTCGAGATAGTGGACATGACTAACTGATGGAAGAATGTGATGCATAGCGTGTGCGTTGAACCCGCCTAGAGTCCAGTTTAAAAAAGTGCTATTTGCGTTGTAGTCCACCGAAGTACACATTTGCAGGGTAGGCCAACTCATTGGCAATCGTCCTGATTCATCAGGTAGTGGATGGTGCACGTAATCGGATAAATGCGAAACACCCAATACACTGGTAAAAATGATGGAAACCATAAAGTGGTTTAGGACGAAAACCAAGAAAACGCTTCCCCAACCAAAAGGTGTGAAGTATACAGGGAGCAGAATCATATATCCGATGTAAATTAGCTTGAAAATCACCAATTTAAATATTTCTATTTTCGGCATTCTTATTTCTATTGTTCGGCTCGATTTCTTAAACAGCATCAAAAATTCTCTAATAAAAAACCAATTTATAGAGTAGAGTAAACTCAATATTGGGGCATAAAGAAATTGGTATTTGTGAAACCATTTAAGATTTTGGTTTTCTGTCATTCTAATCAAAGGATTATTAAGCACGTCAATATCGCTACCCTCAACGTTTGTATAGAGATGGTGCGATTCATTATGATTTTTCCCCCAGACATAAGCATTGTTTCCTTGTAAATTGAAGCTTAGGGAAAATAGAAGTTTATTCCAATATTTACTAACTACTGCAACACCATGTGAGGCATCGTGAGAAACATTGAAAGCGGTCAGTAAAATAGACAAGCCCATAAGGAGATAGTTTAAATAAAACCCGATTACCGTGGTGCTATTAATCATTAGGATGTAAAAAAGAATATCCAAACTGAAATACATGATTATTTTAAAGATCATAAGTCGATTACCACTTTTACTTATTTTGTTTGTCGTGAAGTAATCGTCAATGCGTTTGAGAAGTTCCTTGTAAAACAAGCTTCCTTCGTCTCTGGTGAATTTTAATTTTTCCATGGGTGAAATTTATTTTTTTTAACTTGATTCACGATTTTTTCTCTGAAATTACTTCCCAAAAGACAATCAAATCCTATATCGAGTACTTTCATAATAAACCTTTTTTGTTTAGTCAAAAGTAGTTCAGTAATAGCCAGGTGTTAAATTGATTATTACAAGTGCAAAAAAGTGATTTGTGTTTATCGCAAATAAAGGAAAATGACTCAGTAGTTAGAGGGTAATAATTTTGACCGTTTATTGCTGGGCTAATGGCGCACAGTGGAAAGTGTCGATTGTTTTTATTTGATAAAATGATTTCAAAATCATATATTTGAGTAGTTAAACATATTATTTCACGATGTCTGAAACGAAGAAGAGCCTTAAAACACCCTTAGCTCATATGGAGTTTGATGACCAACAAATTTTACATTTCGCATTGAATGGCAAAGAGGTTACGGATGACTCTATTGAGAAAAATTACCTAATGGTGAAAGAGTTTTTGAGTGGAAAAAAAGTGTGTTTTTATGTTGACAATACAGAGTCACAGCCCTATGATAAAAAGTATCGTTTGGCATTCGAACAGCAACTTGAAGAATTTTGTGAAGCTGTAGCGGTTACTTCTGGGTCAGTTATCGGCACAGCTGTTGCGAACATTTTTATTGCTATGACAAAGACGAAAGTACCTATCCGAGTATTTAATAAGAAGGAAAGTGCTTTAAATTGGCTGGATAATCACAATACAGCAAAGATTCGTTAAACGAATAAGGTATTTGCAAAACAGAAAAAAACAGACACAAAAAAAACTCTCGACATTGTCGAGAGTTTTTTTTGATATCTAAAACCGTATTATTTTGATTCTTTTTTATTGTCAACTTCAACGGCAGCCATTTCTTCAGTTCTGTATTCTCCTGAATCAAGCTTAAGTTTAACTTTTTGAAAGCATTCGATTGAATAACTTACATCCTCTAAACTATGCGCTGCAGTTGGGATTAATCTCAACATGATGCAATCCTTAGGGACAACAGGGTAGATAACGATCGAACAGAAAATATTAAAATTCTCTCTCAAGTCAAACGTCAAGTTAGTTGCTTCAGCCAAGTTTCCTTTCATGAAAACTGGAGTAACTGGTGAGTTTGATTCTCCGATATCGAAACCAGATTCTACCAATCCTTTTTTCAAAGCATTTGCGATTGTCCATAGTTTCTCTTTAATCTCTGGACGCGTTCTCAATAATTCCAAACGTTTTCTAGCACCAATCGTTATTACCATTGGCAATGCTTTGGCAAACATTTGAGATCTCATGTTGTATCTAAAGTATTCAACGATTGACTCTTCTGCACAAAGGAAACCTCCAACAGAGGCCATAGATTTAGCAAAAGTTCCGAAAAGAACATCAATTTCGCTTTGAATTCCTTGAGCTTCACCAGCACCTTGTCCAGTTTCACCTAGAACACCAAATCCGTGTGCATCATCGACGAACAGTCTAAAGTTGTATTTTCCTGATTTTCTAAAGTCAATGATTTCTTTCAATTTACCTTGGTCACCAGCCATACCGAAGACACCTTCTGTAATAACTAAGATTCCTCCGCCAGTAGTTTCTGCCAAACGAGTAGCATTCGTCATTTGTTTGTCAAAGCTCTCCATGTCGTTGTGCTTAAACACAAAACGTTTACCGTTGTGCAAACGCATACCATCTAATATACAAGCATGTGACTCAGAATCGTAAACGATGACATCGTTTCTATCTACTAAACAGTCAATTGCTGAAACCATACCTTGGTAGCCAAAATTCAATAAAATTGAATCTTCGTAACCCATAAAATCTGCAATTTCATTTTCTAATTTTTCGTGCTCGCTAGTTTGACCAGTCATCATTCGTGCTCCCATTGGGTAAGCCAAACCATACTGTTCAGCTGCCTTAGCATCCGCCTCTCTTACTTCTGGGTGATTTGCTAGGCCTAAGTAGTTGTTCAAAGACCAAACCAAGCACTCTTTGCCTCTAAAAACCATTTTTGGTCCTAATTCACCTTCCAATTTTGGGAAAGTAAAATAACCATGTACGCCTTTAGAGTACTGTCCGATAGGACCTCTATTTTTTCTAATTTTTTCAAATATGTCCGCCATATAAGTTCTTTTTGTGGGTTTTTAAGCTCAATGCAATGAGCATTAAGTTATAACAGGGCAAAGTTAATCTAATTTTTCTTGCCAAGAAAGAATACAATGTTTTGATTTGCACAATGCACGGCTAGGCCTTCTTCAAAAACTGCGTTTTTAGTACAATGGTACTTTTTCCAACACGACATTCTACTGCATCTGGGTCACCTGTCAACTTAATGTTCTTAATGACATTTCCCCTTTTCAACGTTTTTGCCATTCCCTTTACCTTTAAATCTTTTACAACGTGTACACTATCCCCATCGTTTAAAATATTGCCGTTGCTGTCCTTTGTATCCATGGTGTTTGTTTATATGTATTTTTCTTTTAAAACCTTGATATGGTGTGCTGCATGACCTATAGTCAACCAGCCTGCGGATCGAGCAGAAAGGGGAGCATTGCTCGCTGTTCCAACGAAATCTAAATTGTCATCTGAAAAGGATTCGAATAAGGCAATTGTGTTTTTTCGCAACAGGCTAAATTCATTTATCATCTGAGCTAAGGTTCGATTGCCTTCATTATTGTATTGATCATACTTTTCCTGATCATAATCCGGACTATTGTTGGTGTCATGTCTAGCCGAACGAAGTGCTCTGCTGCTAAATACTCTTTCAGTGTCTATAATATGCGCCACAACTCCTTTTACAGTCCACTTTTCTGGAGTGTAACGATAAGTCTCTTTATCTGATGGGATGCTTTTTAGCAGGTCAATGACCAATTGCTCATTCTTTTTAAAGGCTTCTAATAAGTCGAGTTGATTCTCCGTATAAGAAAAATAGAAATTTGCATATTTGGGTGCATGTTCTGTAATTGGTCTCTTTAATGTTTGCATTTTATAATGTTTTATCAAGTAAGTAAATTAAACTAGCCATGGTTGCGGCACCAAGTTCCAACTCTCTCTTGTTTACGTTTTCAAACACATCGCTTTCAGCGTGGTGAAAATCAAAATAACGCTGAGAATCCACAGTTAAGCCAAACAGAGGAATTCCTTCAAATGAACTTTTTAAAGGTCCAATATCTACTCCTCCATATCCTTTCTCTAAGACATATAAATCATAAGGTTTAAACAAAGGAGCGAAAGATTGAAGCATTTTTAATTGTTCTTCATTCCCATCCAACTGAAAACCTCTTGGTGAAAAACCACCTCTATCGCTTTCAATGGCGGCAATTTGATTTTCTCCTCTTTCTTTAGACCAAGTGGCGTATGTCTTACCACCCATGTTTCCATTTTCTTCGTTCATAAAGAAAACCAGTCGTAACGTGTGCTTTGGTTTATAGTTTAACTTTTTCAAGGTTCTTAATGCTTCTAGTGAGTGAATTACCCCCGCGCCATCATCGTGAGCACCTTCACCTGTGTCCCACGAGTCTATATGTCCTCCAAAA
>JBLIKY010000094.1:0-8850 GCA_047637535.1 Lentimonas sp. | reverse complement strand
CCCTATAGCAGCTGACGACCTATTCAACGTAGGCGACACCGGAGCAGTTGCCCTTAAAATGCGCGCCAACGATACCGACCCTGACGCTGATTACATTTACAGTGAGTTTGTTTCTGCGCAGTTGGGTCAGGTGACTATTTTGCCAAACGAAGACTTTTCGTATATACCGCCTTTGAAGTTCACGGGAGTTGATACCATAAAATACAAAGCTTGTGATTTGGGAGGTTTGTGTTCGGCTACTGCAACTATTGTGATCAATATTCAAGAAGTTGGTACTTACCCAATCTTAGTACAAGATACTTTCACAACCGAATCAGGTAAGACAGTACAATTCGACTTAACCACCAACGATGACTATAACAGCGAAGCATGTAATTTCAAAATTCTGACACCTCCTAAAAAAGCAAGTGCCTACATGTTCAATGACGGAAAAATCGCTTTCAGCACCGCAGCATCAACTTTTGGAAGAGACAGTTTGCAATACGAAGTGTGCAAAACCTACGGTTATTGCGAGACAGGTTGGATTCAATTTATAGTAACTAAGAAGCCTGTTGCTCCCGTCTCAAACAACGATAACATTACTGTAACTAACGAAAACTCTTTCATCGAACCTATCTCCAACGACAACGATCCAAACGGAGGCACGCTTTCGATCTCAGTTCTTCAAGGGCCATTTCACGGAGATGCGACTTTAACGCAAGTTACAGATCAGAATTTCACCTACACTAACCCATCGTACAAAGCCTTTACAAAAGACAGCATAGAGTACGAATTATGCAACAACGACCAACTCTGCGACGTTGCATGGGTATTCTTGACGAGTGCTTATGTTGCTATAGAAGAAAATAGTTTGGTTGAACTCTCGGTTTACCCCAACCCGACAAAAGATATAATAACCGTAAAAGCTGAAGCCAAAATTGAAAGCATCGAATGCTACGACATTCAAGGTCAAAAAATCAAGGTCGACAAATCGGATTCGACGGTTAATTTATCTCTATTAAGCGATGGGGTTTACTTCTTGAAAGTTTATTTTGAGAATGGGGCGTCGTTTGTAAGGGTGGTGAAGGAATAATTTGTTTTTATCGTACAAAAGAAAATCCAGCGGAGCAGGATTACAATTGAAGGTTCCCGCGTAAATTGAATTCCGCGCCGATCGTCTAAACAAATAAAAACCAAAAAAGCACCAGTCAATGACTAGTGCTTTTATTATATATCGTTGAGAAGAAATATTATTCTTCGTCGTCTTCAAAAATTCTTTTTGGTTGCATTAATCTGAAAGCACCAAGGGTAATCCAATACGGTAGGACAAAGCCCATTAAAAATACAAGCATCCAAAATGCCATTCCACCAATCAAAAGAAACAAGGCTAGTCCTAAAAAACTCATCGTTATTATTATTTTTGTGTTCGAATTACATTGTAAAATTAATAAATAATTCAAACAATCAATACAAAATGGATTTCAGAATAGAAAAAGATACAATGGGAGAGGTAAAGGTACCTGCTCACAGATACTGGGCGGCGCAAACAGAGCGTTCTCGAAACAATTTTAAAATCGGTCCAGAAGGTTCGATGCCTAAAGAAATTGTTCACGCTTTTGCTTACCTTAAGAAGGCTGCAGCACATACAAATTGTGAATTGGGTGTCTTGTCAAATGAGAAGAAAGAACTTATTTCCAAGGTGTGTGATGAGATATTGACCGGACAACACGACGATGAGTTTCCATTGGTAATCTGGCAAACGGGTTCGGGTACCCAATCCAACATGAATTGCAACGAAGTAATTGCTAATCGTGGTCACGTGATCAACGGGGGTAAATTAACCGATACTGAAAAAGTACTTAACCCCAATGACGATGTAAATAAATCTCAATCGTCAAACGATACTTACCCAACAGCAATGCACATTGCGACGTATAAAATGACAGTAGACGTCACTTTACCGGGTCTCGTTACTTTGAGAGATGCACTACAAACGAAAGTGGAAGCGTTTAAGCACATCGTTAAAACGGGTCGTACGCACATGATGGACGCTACACCTCTTACTTTGGGTCAAGAATTTAGCGGTTATGTTGCTCAATTGAATCATTCTATTCGTTGCTTAGGAAATGCATTGGTTCCAGTAACTGAATTGGCATTGGGAGGAACTGCCGTTGGCACGGGTTTAAATACTCCAAATGGTTATGACGTTCTTGTGGCCAAGAAAATCGCAGAATTCACCGGTTTGCCTTTTGTGACTGCCCCAAATAAGTTTGAAGCATTGGCAGCACATGATGCGATGGTTGAACTGTCTGGAGCTCTTAAAAGAGCCGCTGTTTCTTTAATGAAAATTGGAAATGATGTAAGAATTTTGTCTTCAGGTCCGAGATGTGGTATTGGAGAGATTATTATTCCTGATAACGAACCGGGTTCGTCTATCATGCCAGGAAAAGTAAATCCAACTCAGCCAGAGGCTTTAACTATGGTTTGTGCTCAAGTTATGGGGAACGATGTTGCGGTTTCTATCGCGGGTTCAAACGGACATTTCGAATTAAACGTATTCAAGCCGGTTATCGCTTATAACGTGCTTCAATCTGCTCGTTTGATTGGTGATGCTTGTGTTTCTTTCACAGAAAATTGCGCCGCTGGAATTGAGGCTAACGAACCAGTTATCCAAAAACACTTAGAAAACTCTTTGATGTTAGTGACTGCTTTGAATACAAAAATCGGGTATTACAAAGCGGCCGAAATAGCAAAACACGCCCATAAAAATGGCTTGACTTTGAAAGAAGCATCTGTAGGTTTGGGACACGTAACTTCTGAAGAATATGACGAAATCGTTGATCCGTCTAAGATGATTGGCTCGATGAAATGAGAATTTAAAAAGTAGAAATAAGAAATAAAAAAAATGGGAGCTTCATAATTATGAAGCTCCCATTTTTTTATGTTGAAAGTTTAGGGTTTTAACCTAAAGTCGATAGGAAGGGTAAGAATTGTTCTAACATTGGCATAATTCAACTCTCCTGGTTTCCATTTTGGAAATGATTTTACAATTCGTTCAGCCTCCTTTTTTAAAGAACGGGAACTTCCAATAATAGCTTTTACATTCGTTATGCTTCCGTCTTTTTCTACGATGAAGGAAACGGTTATCTTTTCTTGCACATTAAAAGCCATAGCATCTGTAGGGTAATTCAATTCGTTTTGGACATACTTTACCATTTCGATGTAACCTCCAATGAATTCAGCTTCCTTGTCAACATACATGTGGGCCTTGTCCTCGAGGTTAATGTCTATAATCCCACCTCCGATAATGATTTTTGGACCTCCTAACAACCCTGAAAGGTCGATTCCTGCTTCAGAGGTGGCGGTGGTTTGTGAGTTTACTATACTTGTAGACTGTTCATTGGCTAGACCTTGGGCGTCAACTGTGCTTTGTGATTGATCGTTGTTTTGTTCGATTATCGGTTCGGTTTTTAACATTTCTCTAATTACAGGATCAAATAAAACAGGTGTATAATCGATATGTGTATTTACTTGGCGATGTAAGGTGAGGTCGGGTTCGCGGTAATTAAGAGCGGCGAGGGTAACCGAACCAGTAAACATCAATCCGATTAAAAAAAAGGCAGTTCTTTGCTGCTCCAAGTCGTGCTTGGATTTTTTTCTCATAGTCATAATCAAAAGTTTTATATGTTAGTATATCAGAGTGTTACAATAGTCATTCCAATTTCAATTTTGTATAGGGGTATTGAGATTGAAGGCTAGGTTTGTTCAACAAGAATGCAATGTTATTTTAATTTTAAAAGAAAATTATAGGAGTTTTCGTATCTTCGAATTATATAATTTAAACGATGTTCAATAAACCCTTTAAGGTCTTTTTTATTGCTTTTTTCGCCTTAGTCCTGTTTTTTTTCCTTTTCCCGATCAATTTATTCAATGGGGAAATAATTTACCAGAACGGAATTCAAGAAATGGCTGTGCAGGCGCCTTTGAGTTTGTCCTATTTCATCGGAATGGGTTATGAAGAAGCAGACATGGTAGGAATTAAGGATTTTTATTTGTTACCGGCGGGATATGCCTTGGCTTCTACTTTTTTATTGGGAATACCAGGATTACTAGCCTTCAGATTATTCATTAAATCCAAATCGGATTCACACAAAAAATAAGTAACATGTGGGACCTCATTATAAAATCATATACTTCCTATGCGGCTTACCTTGAGAAGGCTATTTTCTCACCAATTGAATCGGGATATTATTCTTTCTATAGTTTGATTATTATTTCTTTGTTGGTTTGGGGCCTTGAAATCGCCTTGCCATGGAGAAAGAACCAAAAAATATTGCGGAAGCAATTTGGTTTGGATGTGTTTTACATGTTCTTCAATTACTTTGCTTTTAATCTCTTAATATACGCAGCGTTATCAAGTACTACTCAAGATCTTTTTAGTAGGCTGATGAGTTCCGTAGGACTTCCCAAAGAATTTGTTTTTGACTTTAGTGGCATAAGTTTGGTTACTCAACTCATCGTTTTCTTCCTCTTGTATGACTTTTTTCAATGGTTGGTTCACAACATGCTCCATCGGGTTCCAATTCTATGGCGTTTTCACAAGGTTCACCACTCTGTTGAAGAAATGGGATTTGCAGCCCATTTGAGATACCATTTTATGGAAAATATTATCTATCGATTGGCACTTTACATAAGTTTATCGTATTTACTTCATTTTAAATTGGAATATACATTTTGGCTTTATGCAGCGACAACATTAATTGGCCACCTCAATCACGCGAACGTTGTTTTGGATTACGGTCCTTTAAAATATATATTCAATAATCCTAAAATGCACATTTGGCATCATTCCAAAGTCCTTCCGGAATCTCATCCAAAGGGTATGAACTTTGGCCTTACCTTGAGTCTATGGGATTATTTGTTTAAAACGAACTATATACCTCACGACGGAAGAGACATTCCATTAGGTTTTGATAAAATCGAGGAATATCCACAAGGGTTTATTAGGCATCAGTTCGAAGCCTTTAAAAAAGAAAAAAGTGAAGAATAGGTATTTATTAGTAATTGTCATCGCCTGTTTGACTCTTGGGTTGGCTCCAATGGGCGAACCACATATCATAAAGCAGTATCACAATTTGACCCTTGGCCGTCCTATGGCATTTATGGATTGGTTGGATGTTTTAATGCACGGAACACCGTGGGTATTGTTATTGGTTTATCCATTTTGGCGGATAAAACAGAAGGCTAAGAAAACCTCTTAATTTTCAATAGAATCCATCGCAGCCTCAAGTTTTGATTTGTCCATTGGTTTGATGATGTAGGCCTTTTTGTTTGGAAGGAGCACAAATTTTTCTTGATCTCTGTTGTGGTTTGGAGAAGAAATGATAATGAACTTAGGGAGGTCGGTTTCACCATGTTGTTCATACATTTCATTCAATTCATCCATTAATTCAAACCCGTCGATAACAGGCATCATAATGCCAATCATAAATACGGAGGGAAGTTTTTCTTTTGTTCTAACACATTCTTTTAAGTAACTCAACGCATCAGTTGATGAGTTGAAACTTGATATGTTTTCAAATCGGTTCAGTTTTTTGACCAAATCTTTATGAAACTCGTTTGTTATTGCGTCGTCGTCAACTAGTAAAATACAATTGTAGGAGTTACTCATTAGTTTAGTGTTATAGCTTACTAAGAGTAATTTACATAAAAATCAACAATTAAAAAAGAATAAAAACTTAAACTTTACTTTAACAAAGTACGCATAGAAACTTTCTCTGATATAAGCGCCTGTAAATCAGAAATATTAACCCTTGACTGAGTCATGGTGTCTCTTTCTCTAATTGTCACGGTATCATCTTCGAGTGTTTGATGATCAACTGTTACTGAAAAAGGAGTACCAATTGCATCTTGTCTTCTATATCTTTTTCCAATCGAATCTTTCTCATCGTATTGCACCGCAAAATCGAATTTAAGTTCGTTTATGATTGCCCTTGCTTTATCAGGGAGACCATCTTTTTTGGTCAGAGGCATTACTGCAACCTTGTATGGAGCAAGTGGGGCAGGTATTTTAAGAACAACTCTCTCAGTACCGCCTTCCAGTTCCTCTTTCTTAAGAGAAGCGCTTAAAACGGCTAAGAACATTCTGTCAAGTCCTATTGAAGTTTCGACAACATAGGGAACATAATTTTTATTTAATTCAGGATCGAAGAATTGCAGTTTTTTACCAGAAAACTCTTCGTGTTGCTTCAAGTCAAAATCTGTTCTAGAATGAATTCCTTCTAATTCTTTGAAACCCATTGGGAAATTGAATTCAATATCTGCTGCGGCATTCGCGTAGTGGGCAAGTTTAATGTGATCGTGGAAACGGTAATTTTCTTCACCCAATCCAAGTGAATTGTGCCAGTTTAAACGATATTCTTTCCAGTATTCATACCATTTCATTTCTTCACCTGGGCGAACAAAAAACTGCATTTCCATTTGTTCAAACTCCCTCATTCTAAATATAAACTGACGGGCAATGATTTCATTTCTAAATGCTTTTCCAATTTGGGCAATACCAAATGGGATTTTCATTCTTCCAGATTTTTGGACATTAAGAAAGTTTACAAATATACCTTGTGCAGTTTCTGGGCGAAGGTAAATTGTTGAAGCGTCTCCGGCAACCGAACCAATTTCGGTAGAGAACATGAGGTTGAATTGTCTTACATCGGTCCAGTTTTTTGATCCAGAAACAGGACAAGCAATTTCCAATTCTTCAATTAGAGCTTTTACTTTTCCGAGATCATTGTCTTCTAACGCAGCTTTCATTTTAGATTCAACTTCTTCAATCTTGCTGACATTTCGCAATACATTTGGATTAGTCGCTTTGAATTGAGCAACGTCAAAGTCATCACCAAATCGTTTCACCCCTTTGGCAACTTCCTTTTCTATTTTAACTCTAATTTTTTCAACGTATTCTTCGAGTAGTACATCGGCACGGTATCTTTTTTTCGAGTCCTTGTTATCTATCATAGGATCGTTGAATGCATCTACGTGTCCAGAAGCTTTCCAAGTTGTAGGATGCATGAAAATCGAAGCGTCTAAACCGACGATATTCTCGTGCATTTGGACCATGGATGTCCACCAATAATTTTTGATGTTATTTTTTAATTCGACCCCCAGTTGACCATAATCGTAAGCAGCGCTTAAACCATCGTATATCTCTGAAGAAGGGAAGACAAAACCGTATTCTTTGGCATGTGATATAACTTCCTTTAAAAAATCATCTTTATGTTCCATTTTGCAAATTTAATCAACTAGGATTACAATTGATTGAATTTAGAACATAAAAAAGCCCTGTTTCAGAATTAACAGAAACAGGGCTTAAAAGTTATTAAGAGATGATTAGTCGAGAATGATTTCTTCTGTCTCTGTTTTTTCAACCTCAGTATTTACCTTTTTCTTGGTTTTTAAGTTCGTTTGAGGGGATTTAGTTTCCTTTTTAACCTCTTTTTTCACGACAACTTTCATGTTTTCGTTAGTTTTTGCCTCTTCTTGAAGTTTTTCAGTTTCCGCCTCAGCTCCTTTGTATGTTTCTTTGGAAACGGTTCCATTCACGGTGTTAAAATGAGTGGATCAATAACACAAACTTATTGGCCTTGTACATTAAATCGTTGTTTTTTGAATTTCGCCTATGTAATTCAGAAGTTTTTCTTTTCCAAATGCGGATTCAGCAGAAGTTATAAAAACCGGAGGCAGAGCTTCCCACTGTTTTAGCATTTCCTTTTTGTATTTGGCTATGTTTTTTTGAAGAACAGAAGATGAAAGTTTATCTATTTTAGTAAAGACCATGGCAAAAGGAAGTCCTTTTTCGCCGCACCAGTTCATGAACTCTAAATCAATTTTCTGAGGTTCCAAACGACTATCAAGCAGAACGAAAACATTCATAAGCGATTCGCGCTGAGTTAAGTATCTCACGATAAATTCTTCCCAGCTTCTTCTTCTAGTTTTCGACGCTTTAGCATATCCATAACCAGGCAAATCGACTAAGTACCACTCTTTGTTGATAAGAAAGTGATTTATCAATTGAGTTTTCCCAGGAGTTCCAGATGTTTTTGCAAGTTTCTTGCTACCAGTTAGCATATTTATTAAAGAAGATTTTCCAACGTTGGATCGCCCTATAAATGCGTATTCTGGCATTCCGTCAGTCGGCCCTTTTTTAATGTCCGTATTTGAAATTACAAATGTTGCTTCTTTAATGATCATGGCCTTATTTTCTTTGTTGCGAAGTTAAGGCTTTATAATGCTTCTATTGAATTTTGAATTGATCAAATTAATTTTTCTCTTGCTTTTTTATTTTGTACTTTTGGTACTCATCTAAATTCGCCATGAGAAATTTAACTCCGTTCATATTCAGTTTATCCATATTATTGGTTGGTTGTTCTTCAGGAGATAAGCCAGTCATAAAAGAGGATATTTCTTCGTCGATAGAGAAGGCCGAACCCGTTTTAGCTGATCGTCTACTTACGTTGGAGATTGAAGGCATGACTTGTATCATGGGTTGTGGCGGTTCAATTCGTTCAGAATTGAAAGCTACAAACGCTATAGAATCATGTGAATTTGAATTTGAATCCGGAAGAGCAATGAATACCGCAAAAGTTGCTTTCGATAAAAATAAAATCACGGTTGATGAGATAATTGATATTGTAACAACGATGAACAAGGGCCAATTTAAAGTTGGTGGTAGTGAATCC
The DNA here is from genome assembly GCA_047637535.1 of Lentimonas sp. Classification (GTDB taxonomy): domain Bacteria; phylum Bacteroidota; class Bacteroidia; order Flavobacteriales_D; family Crocinitomicaceae; genus UBA2040. Next base: position 136 of record JBLIKY010000094.1, on the reverse strand, counting down.
GAAAATATTACGGTAAACATTAAAACTCGTGTTGAAGAAAGAGCAACCTCAAGTATTGAAACCAATACTCCTGCTGTTGTAGCTTCAACTTCAATTGAAATGCCAAATTTCGTTGAAATATTAGCAAGTTTTTTCC
>JBLIKY010000093.1:0-9040 GCA_047637535.1 Lentimonas sp. | reverse complement strand
TCACGTTATTTGCTCCGGCAAATTTCAATTTAGTTGTAGCCCCTTGGGTTGACCCTCTCGAAACAATTAGTATTCTGCTGGACATCTCTCTTGTACTAAGAACGACATATAGATTATCAGCATCCTTTGGCAGACAAGTAATGACAGCCTTTGCTTTTGAAACATTGCCTTTCGAAAGAATTTCTTCTTGCGTTGCGTCTCCTTTGATGAAAATAAAGTCATTGATGCCATCATTATCATCAATCGTATTTTGATCATTTTCAATGATGACGAAAGGCGTATTGGTAACCTTTAGGTCTTCTGCCACTTGGCGACCAACGCGACCAAAACCGCAAATAATGACGTGATTTCGATAGTTAGCTAACTGTTTCATGACTTTATGTTCTTTTATAAACTTCTTATACTCACCCCCAACCAAGTAGGAAGTGATTGATGTAATGGCGTAACCAAATGTTCCAAAGCTCGAAATAATTAATCCCGCAGTAAATATTTTTCCGTTGTTACTAAGTTCTCTGACTTCACTAAACCCAACGGTGGAAATGGTGATTACCGTCATATAAAAAGAGTCTATGGAAGACCATTCTTCAATTAACATGTAACCCATTGTGCCGACAAAAATAACGACAACAAGGAGCAAGAAAAAATAATACAGTTTAGAAAATAGCTTGAAGCTGAAAATATTCATAATTCCCAGATTGATGTTCTACGTTTTCGTTGTAACTTAAAATAATGTTTATGTTCTTTGATCCAAGCCATAATGAAATATAGCAGCAATGGCGAACCTAATCCGACAACAGCTGTATAGATAAAAGCTGTGCGTACCTTTCCTCTTTCAATGCCTAGTTTCCTAGCCCACCAATCACAAACTCCGAACGATCTCAATTCGAAGAAAAACGTTATTTTTTGAAATAATCTCAAGTCTTTAATACCTCTTTTCCGATGTTGCAAGATAAACATTTTTTTTGACTGCAAAGACTTCTTTCAAGTTGTATAAAGGCTTGAGTATCGTAGGCCGATTCAACACAAAATCCTTGTAGAGTCATGTGTTTTATTTTTGTGTTTTGTTCGGGAGACATTCCTTTTAATAACTCAAAGCTCATTTCTATCATTTTGGTTGATTTAGTCTGCAAATAGAGTTTGTAGAAAAAAGGTGCGAAGGCGTTAATTAAAACTCCATTCATAAAGCTGCGACTAATAGGGTTGGCTTCTAAAAACTGATTGCATTCAATTCTAAAGGTTTCCATTTTGAGGAGAAAACCTTTAGGATTGGTTTTTGTCCAATCTTTATAAAAATCAAAACGATCTACAAAAATGGCGAATTGTTTTATCCTTATTTCAGGAAAGCCCTTTGGCCGTAATCCTTTTTTCTTCCATATCCAGGGGTCCAATTGCGTTAGCCCTAGCAAGTTTAATTTGGACAGCTCATTTATACTCAGGACATCACTTGAGTCAAGCTGTAAACCTGAAATATGTGTAAAAACGGACTCAGTGTTAAACTGTTTTCTATCCATTAACTTTATGGGTAAGCTTTGAGCGAGAAAAACAAAACCTTCTTGATTGGTGTTTTGCCCAAAAGCCTGCGCAATTAATTGATAAAGTGCTTGACTAGCAGATTTTGAAGAATAGGTCAATTTATCCAACTTACTCTTCAGCTTTTCAATCACCATGGTCTGTTTTGATTTCTCTATCGTGCCTTGTCTTATTGCCGGCAGTGCAAACGAACAGGGAAACCTGGTTTTATACAAATTCGTCTTTAAGAACGAAGAATAAAAATCACTCGCAACATAATCTTTAATCACTAAAGTGGGTAATGGATGACCAAGGACTATTACCTCTTTATCGTGTTCCCAAACCACATGTAGAATCACATTGTTATAAGCAGGGTCTTTGTGATGTTTATGCTTGTACCAATCTGATGATTTTATATGAAACTCTACATCTCCTATCCATTGAATATTGTCAATTTTTAATGTTGAAGAATAAAAATCAGGCCCCCCTTTTGTTGAATTATAGTGTCCGAAATCCAAAATAGAAATAGTTGAATCTAAAGATGTTTTAAGGTCTCTTGACGGAATAAACTTCATTTTCCAAAGAAAATGCAAATAGTGCTCTTTCATAACCGAGTAGTGTAGTTTACTTTAAGATACAAAAAAACCTCCGAATTATCAAAGATAAAACGGAGGTTTACTAATTTCTATTCGATTTTACTTAGGGCTTTTTACCTTCAGATTCTTCTGTGTTTTTTTCAACTTCAAGTGCTGGCTCAGCTTTGATGTAGTCCATTCTCACCACTCGGCCTTCTGTTCGACGATTTAGCTGATGATAAAACTCAAATTTATCATTATCGTCTTTCTTAAACTGATTAATAAACTCCTCAGTTAAGGTTAAAGTATCTTTCGTTTCAGGGTCTAGGTAGGTCGCTGGTTCACGTTCACCCTTTCCAACGGCAATGAAGCGAGAAGAATCCATTCCTTTTTCTTCAACCAAGTATCGAACACATTCCATTGCTCTGCTTTCAGACAAGGATTGATTGGCTTTGTCGCTACCTCTTGCATCTGTATGTGAACTTAATTCCAAAACCATACCAGGGTATTCAGTCATTAATTCATAAACGAAATTTAAAGAATCTTTAGAGTTAAACGTTGAGTCAACAAGCAAAGTGAATTCACCAAGAGGGTATCTTACTTCTGGCAATCGGATTGGGGTCTTTGGAAGAAGCGCCATTTCAAGAATGAAGGTTTGTCCATTTTCTAATCCTTTCGTAGTGAATTTACTTCCAGTTTTATCCTCAACGAATCCTTCTTTCTCTATAATTATGTTGTAAGAAACGTCTTCATTTAAGTAACGTTCACCGTTTGGTTTCTTTTCCCAAGAGACCAATCCATTGTCAGCTGTTACACCTTCAAAAGAGGTGCCGTCTGAGCCAGTGACTACTACTTTTGTTCCAGCTATGATTGCATTTTTGTCCCCTAACTCAGACACTGCCACTTTTAAATCAAATAAATTCGGAGGTAAAATGTAAGAGTAGATGTCTGGTTTAATGTCACCGTTTTCACTTTTTCTTTCTGAGGTAAAATAACCGTTTCTTTCATTCACTTCGTAGAGAGAAAAATCAGCCGCTTCAGAGTTAATAGGCGAACCCATGTTTTGAGGGTTTTCCCACTTGAATTCATCACCTACTTTCATTGCTCTAAAAATATCTAAGCTTCCTAATCCTGGGTGACCATTTGACGAGAACAATAAGTCACCATTTTTACCAAAAGTTGGAAACAATTCATCTCCAGGGGTATTGATTTCCGGACCTAGGTTACGAGGAGTTGACCAAGTGTCTGCTTTTTTATCAAAAGTAGAATACCATAAATCTCTACCTCCAACCCCACCAGGCATGTCCGAAGCAAAAATCAAGTATTTACCGTCTTCGGATGAACAAGGGTGTCCAACAGTTATGGAGTCATTAGACTTCAAGACCAACTTAGTCGGTTCTTTCCATTTGCCTTTACCTTGCGCCTCTGAAACCCATATATCACAGCCCAAATTTTGTTTTTTCACATTCGGACAACGAGTAAAAAACATCGTCTTAAAACGACCATCAAAACTAACCGCGCCTTCGTTATCTTCGGTATTAATAAATTCACCGTCGATAAGAACTGGTTCACTCCAATTTCCTTTTTTATCTTTTTCTGAAACCCAGATATCCATGTAGTTTTCACAAGATCTTGGATCTACAAATCCGCCCGTACTTCCAGGACGACTTGATGAGAAATACACTTGGGATTCTTTTCTGTCACCGAAAGCAGCAGACATATCAAACTCAGGTTTATTTAATGCCGCTTCATTCGTTACTATGTATCGTGTTTTATTTTCTTGATAATCTTTAGATTTCTCCATTGATATCATTAAAACTTCTGCCATTCCATCAGAGGGAACAAGTTTTTTATATTCTTCAAGGTTTGACAGTGCTTTTTCATTGTCACCTAATCGGTGAAGCATTTCGGCATTGTAAAACAAAACTTTAGGTTCAGTTTGAGGATAATCCAATAAAATTGCTCGATCGTACCAATCTTGGGCGTTCTTATATTGTTCTACTTGTCTAAAACATTCCGCTGTTTTAAAAGCCATTTCTGCCTTTTTACTTTTAGCGCGTTTTCCACTTCTTGAGATTTGGGCATAGGCAAGTGAACATTTATCTGCAGCTTCGCAATAATTTTCATTTGCATACATCTTATTGGCTTCTCTCACCAAACGTGTCGTCGGCTGGGCCATGGTAGAACCAACAAAAAAGAGCATGAGTAGACTTAGGCAATACTTTATTTTCATATTCTATTAGTTTTAATCTCAGTTTTTTCAGACACTTTGATTAATTCGAAAATAATAGGAATTATCAATACAATCATTTAAAATGTGATTTTTTATAAATTTAAGACTTAAATCAACCTTAAACTAAATACTCTTTATTCATTTTTTAAAAAAAACAAAATATACTTTTCAAAACGGCTAATAATCAATAGTATATTTTTCCCATTTGTCAATTATACCTTGGAAACCTTCAGGCAATTCAGAATTAAACTGCATAAATTTCCCCGTTGTTGGGTGCGTAAATCCTAAAGTCTTGGCGTGAAGAGCTTGTCCGGGAATCATATCAAAACAATTTTCAATAAATCGTTGATATTTGGTGTTTTTAGTGCCCTTTAAGACGGCATCACCTTTGTATTCTTTGTCGTTAAACAAGGTGTGACCGATGTGCTTCATGTGCACTCGAATTTGATGAGTTCGACCCGTTTCAAGCTTACATTCAACCAAAGTCACCAATCCATAATTTTTAATTGGAGTGTAATGTGTTACTGCATGTTTACCAAAATCAGCTTCAGGGAAAACAGTCATTATTTTCCTGTTTTTCAAGGAGCGACCTAGGTGTCCTGTTACCGTACCTGGTTCGGTTAAATTACCCCATACAAGCGCCCAATATCGTCTTTCCGTGGTGCGATCGTAAAATTGTTTGGCTAGTTTTGTAAGAGCAATTTCAGTCTTAGCCACTACCATCAATCCCGTTGTGTGTTTGTCAAGACGATGCACCAATCCTGGTCGTCCGAAATAATCTTGAATTTTATGTGGGAGGTTGTCAAAATGATAAACCAAGGCGTTCACCATGGTACCGGTGTAGTTTCCATAACCTGGGTGAACTACCATATTACTAGGTTTATTTACGATGGCCAAATCATCGTCTTCGTAAACAATCTCAATAGGAATATTTTCTGGAATTAATTCAATTTCCCGAATTGGGTATGGCAAAACTATGCTGACCTCGTCGTGTGGTTTGATCTTGTAATTTTGCTTAACCTTTATCTTATTGACTAAAATATTACCGTTTTTAGCAGCAATTTGTATTTTATTTCTCGACGTATTAGGAACGCGATCAAGTAAAAACTTATCTATTCTTAATACCTCTTGTCCCGGATCTGCAATAAATTTATGGTGCTCAAATAACTCTTCTTCCTGAATATCCTTGTCCTCAGCTTCTTCCTCTTCTTTCATTTTCTATTGCTTAACAACACGGAACAACGTTTCGTTCCCGTTTGAATCTAGCGTTTTAACCAAATAAACTCCTGGTTCAAAACTGCTTAAATCCACTGTATTTGTATACGATTGGGCAACCTTTTTGCCTAGGTAGGAAAACACTTCCAAACCATTGATTTCATTTCCAGATTGACTTTTAACTCTGATAACACCCGATGTTGGGTTTGGGTAAACGAGTATTTCATCCTTGTCGACGAACTTCTCTTCAATACCCAGTTCGGCATCAAGGGATGTGCTAAAAATTGGCCGGATCATTAAAGAACCCGGAATAGAGCTATTTATCCAAGAAGCTTCTCCATCTAAACTATAGAAATTTTCACTGGAGTTGTCGTTGTTTTTATCAATTCCGATGTTTAATTCATCAGCATCAAACTGTCTCCAACCTATGAAGAATGTTGGATCGACCTTAACTTTAATTGTATCGTCAAAAAAGTAATTAAAGAATTTATTTCTTGCTGTTTCGTAGAAGGGTTGTCTCGGGAAGAACAAGTTGTCTTGGTAAAGAATGTTGCCCGGTTGACCGTTGTCGTTATCCCAAACCGTAAGAATAAATAGTTTATTAGAAACATCATTTACGGAGGGTACAAAGTGAGTTGATATTCCGATTAATGAATCAGCCTCATAAGCGTCATATCTCACAGCAAGTCTGGCTTGTTGGCCATTAATCCCATAGGCTCTTTCCGCAGTCCCGTCGTCGTAGGCATAATAGTTTGAGAAAAACTGAGTGAACTTCGAAGTGTCATTAACAGTTGAGTCTGTAAACTGTGCTGTTGCAGAGGCTGTAATTTCAAACTCTTGTTTAGTACCTGTTTTTGTTTCATCAAACTTGTAACCCGCTGAGAAATCGTGGTAAGAATAATAGGTTGTTCTAGGCCCATAATTGATATTCCCACCTGATAAAGTTTGGGCATTCATTGTGTATGTATGTTCGGTTATGTTGTTGTGTTCAACAATTACCGTTCCGTTTTGATTGTTCTCAGGTATATTACTTCCGTTTCTTACAACAATTTCAACTTGAGATGACATTTTACCATTCGGATTATTCTTATAATGATCCCAAGGCACGGAAATATAATCGTTTAACAATGAAGTAATGGGATAAACAAAGGCAAAATCTTTGAAAAGTGTGTCGTTGTGGGATGAAAACTGACGAAGAATGAAATAATCGAGATTAAAGTGATCGATGTCTCCGGCAATAGAACCGAAATTCTTAAATCTAATTTGAAAATTCTTTGCTAAATAATCGGTGTTATTAATTGGAATGTGTGCGAATTTAAAATCTTCGACTAAGCCACCATTTGTTGCCCATTTCCTATCCCATTCGTTGGAAGCGGAATTAAAGAATTCTAGCACTAAGCTATCCCCAGGTTCAGGAGCGTTTCCGAATCCTTGTTTTTGATATAAAAAGCTCAAATAAACTGAATCTGATAAGGCAACAGAAGACAAATCAATGGCCTTGGTTGTCAAAAAATCAGCATAATCAGCAGCTCCAGTTCCAAACGAATAAGGGTAACCGTTTTCATCTAATCCATCGAAGGTGGCTACGCCAATTGTCCAAGGTTCTACAGCAAACCTATAATTATGATAAGCCCTTTCTTCAAGCCAATATTTCCCTGGTTCTGCAATCGTTTTAATAAACTGTGTTGCTGAATCTTGACTAATAATATTATCGGTTATATACAAGGTGTCAACCGGGTTAGGAAAGTCAACCGTATCAATAAGAATGTAACTTGGGTATGCATTCAATGTTTGGTAACTCACCGGATACCCACTTAAATTGTTGTATTTAACCGTTTGAAAAACAAAATAATCATCTGTAATGGTATTGTTTGTAGTGTCAATGGTTCTTTTATAGGTTGAATCCAAACTAAAAACGGTCCCGTCTGGAAAAGGAATATCTGACATATTCAAGACCGCAAATTTCTTATCACTACTCACGTCAGGATCACCGTAATTGGCTTGATATTTTTGAAACTTATTGGTAGAGAAATCATCAAAAAGTGGCAGCCTTAATGTGTCTACTTCAAAAATGAAAGTGCTGTCAAATGTTCCCTCGTTCTTTTTTAATGGTTTGTTTTCTTTTCCAAACAACGAAGGATTGTTAGGTAATGCGGACTCTTCTTCTTGTGAAAGAATAAGACCAGAAGCAAAGACAAAAAAGATTAAAAGTAAGTTCTTCATTAATTAATACTTATTGCGGCATTCTGTTATCCTGGAAATTCAATGTTGCATTTACGGTAACTGTAGAGCCACCCGGACTCATTTCTCCTTCAATATACTGAGGACTTTGAGAAGAAACCCTAGCGACTAATGAATCTTGAGCTGTAACGCATTCAAGACAAACAGGAAAGAAGTTCAATCCAGGCATATTAGCCAAACGATCTTTAGCTTCTTTTATTGTCATACCGTATAAGTCTGGAACCTGTACAGGCATACCTCCTTCGTTACGACCTACAACGATGTTTATCATCGAACCAATTGGAATTTTCTGCTCTTTAGCAATACGCTTACCTCTATAAGTTTGGTCCAATACAGCTCCGTGTGCTTCTTGAGTATTTCGATAAGAAACAGAAAATTTTAGACCGTTGTTTAACAAGACAGTTTCAGCATACCGTTGGCTTTTGTCAATTAACATGGGAACTTCCACAAGACGACTGCGTTTGGAAACTCTTACTTTTATAGTCCTACCTTCTTTTACAAATAATTTTGAGACTTGAGAAGCTTCAGGATCTTGACTTACGATTGTTCCTTCAGCCAATTTTGGGTCGTAAATAGAATCCAACACCTCTGCCCTTAAATTTAAATTATCAAGGATAGGTTGAATGGTCTTTACATTCTTTCCTTTAAGATTTGGGACTTCAATTTGCTGACCATGGAGCGTATATGAATCCAGATAGAAAACGGTAATTCCTATAACAAGAAAGTATACACCAACAATGATTCCTATTAATTTTAAGAAACTCTTATTGAATACAAAACCTTTGGCTTTTTGAAGAAAGGACATACAATTGAATTAACTGAACAAATATATAAATAATGCTCCTCTATACGGTCTAAAAGTTCGGAGTAAGATGATTTGATTTGTAAAAATCATTGATGTAATAAACTGCCTCGTCTGCTGAGTCAACTAATATAATTAAATCCAAATCCTCTGGAGATATATTTTTCTCTTGCTTAAGCATAACTTCTTTGATCCAATCTACCAATCCTTCCCAATAAGATTTACCTACCAAAACGATAGGTCTGGTATTAATTTTTTTAGTTTGAATCAAAGTTAATGCTTCGAAAAGTTCGTCCAAAGTTCCTAACCCACCGGGTAAAACAACAAAGGCTTGAGAATACTTTACGAACATTACTTTTCTAACAAAGAAATAGTCAAACTCGAGGTTGTGTTCTGGATCTATATATGGATTGTGATTTTGTTCAAACGGAAGATCAATATTCAACCCAACCGATTTACCGACTC
>JBLIKY010000092.1:0-9090 GCA_047637535.1 Lentimonas sp. | reverse complement strand
GGCCAAAGGTGAATGTAGATTTCATTTAATGTATTTGGAGAGTTGTTGATGTACTCCATTTTGATGTCTCCATCAAGAACGTGTTTAACATCGTCCAAAGCAACGTTGATTTTGTAATTTACAACCTGCTGAAAATAATCTTGGCTGTAAGAGTAAGAAACTGTTGCCGAAGCAATCAGGATAAGGATAAAGTTCTTCATTTCTTAGTTTTGACTGAATAACAAAAATAAGAGAATAAAGATTGGAAACGCAAAGAGGGACAAAATGTCCCTCTTTAATATTTTTTATTTGGTTCTAAGAATTAGTTTGTCTCATTAGCATCTTCCTCTTCCTCTGGGTCTGGCTGGAACAATTTTGGTAAGTCCGCTTTGTCTTGCAGTCTATCCAATAAATCCTCCAATTGAGAAATGGAAAGTTGCTTGGCGATAATTTTTTTGTCCTTGTCTAAAACGAAAATACGCGGGGTAGAAAATATATCGTAGGTCGTTGCATAATTTAAAGCCTCGAGTGTTGTGTATTTAGGCACAAACATGCGAGCATCAGTCATCGCTGCTTTATACAGTGTCTCTGTCAATCCTACATTGATGAATGTCAATTCATTTTTCTTAATAAAAGCCTTCCATTTGTCAAAGTCTTCGCCAATTGCCTTACCCACTGCGAAAATTTCAACGTTTCTTTCTTTTAATTTTTCCTTGTACAAGACTTCTAATTTCGGAGTAGATTTTTTACAGTGTCCACATTCCGGATCCCAGAAATACAAAATGGTGTATTCGCTTTTAAGGCTATAAAAATCTTTCCAGATCGCATCTGTAGTGTCTCTTAAAGCAATATTAGGAGGGATAATTCCCAATACCGTGTTTTTCATCGCTGGAATTTTCTCACACAACTCTTCTAATTTAGGTTCAGTCATCCAAAATGCCATCGATTCGCCTTCTGCGTTTTTAGTGCAAAAATATTTGTCTGCCATCATCACATAGACTTTGTCCATGCCCATGATCGTACTTTTTTGATAGGTTGTCGTGACGTAGATCACCGAGTATTTAAACATCTCAGATTTTGGGTCCAATCTGTCAATAAAGTCGTAAGCGTATTTAATGATGGTATCCCAATGCTGAACCATCATTGTTTTGCCGAAATAGGTCTCTAGTTTTTTATGAAAAATAGAAGTGTTAACCAATCGATCGTCTTTCAAGTCGATTTTATCGAAGTAATGTGAGCGATAATAATTGTATTGAAAATTTGAGTCTGTGACGACTCCATTTTCATCCTTCGGAGCATCAGGGATATCAGCGTCCATCGACATGTTTACAATTTTCCCGACTAACTTGTTTTTGTTATTAGCGATCAATTCGTTTTGATATTGAAGCACTCTATCTGATACAGCTACAATTTCTTTCGTTTTTTGCTTGTATTCCTCTGATTCTGTGTCGGTAAATTCTTTTCTTTCTTCAACTATGCTGTTAGCCAATTGCTTTTGGGTACCTAGGTATTGAATGTAAGCCGAGAAAACTTTGTTTTCTTCCGACTTTTTCACCTTCATGCTACCGATTAAATCGGCTCTATCTGCTTCTATGTAGATGTCTTCTTCGCCACTAAGAATGAATTCCAACATGGCTTGTCCCGGTAAGAACAAAGCTAAAATCCCAGGTTTTTGCTTGCTTCCATCAAAAGTAACCATGCCTCCTTTGATGTTTGCAGTGTCTGCAAAATAAAGCCCTTTACCGTAGTATTTAACTAGATTAACGGTAGTATCGGGTACACCGGTAATCTTGAACTTTATGCTTTGAGCAAATGAGATTGAACTGAATAGAAGAACTAAACCTAAAAGAAGTCTATTTTTCATGTTTTTATTTTGAGTCAATTTTGTAAACAAATGTAATAATCAGAAATGAGATGTCAGCGACAAAGCTGTTAATACTCTTTAAAGATTCCTTTTTTAGCATTCAAATAGCTTGCCAAAGAAAATAATAGGTAAGCTATAATCACGGCGAAAATACTAATGGATGAAATTTTTGTATCGATATGAAGTCCACCAGAGGCAAACATTTCATCGATAAAGAACTTCAAAATCAAAAATATTAAAAATCCCATCACGGATACGGCACCAAATATTTTCACAAAGTAGACGGTAAATGATCGAATAAGTTGCTTTGGCGGGTAACCCATTCTTAAAATCGTTCGCACCTGATATGCATTGCGAGACAGTAATAATTGCAAATATTGAATCAATACCAAACCGGAAAGAAAAACGGCCACGACGGAAATGCACAATACAACAAAAAAGAGGGTGCCCACCACACTTTTTAATCTACCGACAACCATTTGTGAGTTTTTAGATTCCAATCCTTTCTTAATTAAAAGATCTTCAACGAGCCCAAATTCACTTTCTTTTCCAGATATCATGATTTGAGTAATCTTGGCTTCGTCACCTTGGCTAAAGTTTTGATTTCCGTAATCCATAAAGCTGGCTGGAACTAGTATTGACGCAACTTCGTTGGTAAAACCGACAATCTGGGCATTTATATATTCCTTTCTTCCCTCTGCATCAGTTAGTCTAAATTGAAACTTAATGTCCTTGGCCAAATCATCCGAGACTTGCGGTATCCCACTTGCGGACATGAAAGTATTCAACATCACTAAAAAGTCTCTTGGTAGAATTATTGGCACAAACTTATCTTCCTTGACCCAATCCCATCGTTTTAACTTAACATCCAAGAAACTTTCGTCTATGGTCTGGATAAATACATCTGACCTAAAATAAGGCACCAAAGGATCATTTGTCTGAAAGCTGACATCAAAATTGTTGCTGATAACCGGCTTTACATCCTGAATGAAGGGTTCGGCCTTAATTTTATCCAATTCTCTTGGAGAAAAGTCCGTTTTACTGAGGTTAAGCGAACTTGAGTTACTGACCTTTTTCTGTACAATTATCGTATTGGGTCCCAATATATCAGCCCCTTTTCCAAATTGGTCTACCTTGATCAAATAATGGATGGAAGCGATTAAAAAAGTTATTCCTAAAACCGAACCAATCATTGCAATGACGAGTTGTTTTTTGTCCTGATTTTTATAAAATATTTTTCCTAACATGGCTTAAAGCATTAGTTCTCTAGTGTACTCATATCCGTGTCTTTCTCCCAATGAGGTAAGAATAAAACCGGCTTCTTGTTCATCACATCTCCTGTGAATCAACTCCATGCACTTTTCAGCATTTTCAGTATCAAGATGGGAGAAGGGTTCGTCCATGATCAACCATCGAAAAGGCTGACTTAGCGATCGAACAATTGCTACCCTTTGTTGCTGCCCCATGGATAAGAGTCCGCATTTCTGTTCCCATTTGTCACCTATACCTAAGAAAGTCAATTGTTCGAGCAATTGATTCTCAGTATAAACGTTTTGTAGTTTATTTTTAAGAATTAGATTTTCCTTGACGGTTAAATCTGGAAAAAGTTGTAAATCTTGAAAAACAACGGATATTTTTTCTTGGCGAATAGTTGTCCAATCGGCTATGCTCAATTCGCTTATTTCTTTATTGTCGTATTGTATGCTCCCATCATAATCCTTACGTAACCCCAATGAAGTAAGTGTAAAAGTTGATTTTCCTTTTCCACTGCTTGCATTCAGTAATATTCGTTCGCCTTGCTTTAGTTCAAAATTGTTTCCCCAAATGCTGTTTTCGCTGTGAGCGATAGAGGCCAAAGGAACGGGCATTACCTTGTTGAATTTGATGTTCATACTTTGTGTTTTACTTAACAATTTTCAATAATCATTCCAAAAATCAAGAAGCCTTGTTTTCTCTGATCTTTTGAAGGATAAAATTGATTTTTTCTTCTTGATTCTCACCAACTACCCAACAGTTGTTTTGATTTTTCCTAAACCAAGTCAATTGCCTTTTCGCATAACGCCTTGTGTTTTGTTTCAGCTGAACAATGGCCTCTTCTCTTGATGTGTTTCCATCTAACCAATCGAATATTTCCTTGTAACCGACTGTGTTAAGACTTTGTAAGTGCTTGTATGAGCTTAGTGATTTAACTTCCTCAACTAAACCTTGGTCAATCATTAAGTCTACCCGTTCGTTTATTCTTTGGTAAAGAATTTCCCTTTCCCAGTTGAGAATAAATCGGTGGGTTTTAAAATTTCTTTCTTTTCTGGTTTTTATTTGAGACTCACTCATCGGTTTGCCTGAAAGGTGAATTATTTCTAGTGCTCTAATTAACCGATGTGGGTTTTGAACGTCAATTTTCTCGAAGTTCTCAGGGTCTTTTCCTTTAAGAATAATTTGCAGATTTTCAATGCCTTTTTCCTCTAGTTGGTTTAAGTAAAAATCCTGTATTTTTTTATCGCTAGGGTAGTGGTCAAGTCCATCACAAAGGGCATCGATGAATAAACCCGAACCACCGACCAAAATTACATTGTCGCTTTTTAAAAAAAGTTCATCCAATATTACCAAAGCTTCAGTCTCAAATTGAAAGGCGCTTAAAGGAGTAGTAATGGAATGTGAATCTATAAAGTGATGTGGGATGGTTTTTTGTTCGTCTAAGGTCGGCTTAGCAGTACCTATTGACATTTCTTTATAAAACTGTCTTGAATCTGCCGATACAATCTCGCAATCTAGAAGCTTGGCCAATTCGACAGAAATGGATGTTTTCCCACTGGCCGTTGGCCCTTGTATGACAATTAGATTTTTGATGGTGTAAAAATACTATTTGTACATCACACTGTACTGAAGAAAGCGGCTGTATATTTCGCGAACGTATTTGTACGTGATTGATCCACGCATAGATCCGTGTCTTACTTCAGGGTCTTTATAAAATTCTTTTCTTGAAAGCTTTAAAACTAATTCTTCAACATTATCATCCCACATCAAAGGATCTTTGTCGTATTTAATAGCCAATCGTTGTGCGTCGAGTATGTGACCTTTTCCACAATTGTAAGAGCCAAGAGCAAATTTAATACGTTGCAATTTGTTTGGAATTTCCTTCCAAGAATTATAATCCTTTTTCAATTTTTTGGCACCACCCATTATCTGAACTTCGGGCGGGGAATCTGGATAGACGTCAAAAGCTGGTCCAACCCAAGGCATAAACTGCATCATTCCGTATGCGCCTCCAAAAGACAGAGCCTCTGGGTCAAATCTTGACTCTTGATAGGACAAAGAAGCCAACCAACGCCAATCCCAACCGTGTTTAGTGGCAGCATTTTTAAAGAATGTATCGTACATAGAAAGTCTGCCTGCCAGCAATTTTTCTTGGGGTTTTGCGCCATGTGAAGAAATTCGACTCAACTTAAAGTACTTCATATAAATAAAATCGTACTCTGGTGTAGCCGAGTATTTTTCGAACCAATTGTTAAATTTGGCTTTTAAAATGGGATTGTTTTGACGTAAACCGAAGGCTATTTTTTGATTGGCAGATAAAGATAAGCTCACATCTAAATTATCAAAAAATCGCTGGTTAATTTGGGCTATGTTTTTTTCTACAACGGTATAATCGATGAGTCCTTCAGCAACCAATTCAATTAGTTCTTCAGCACTAACTAAACCGTCCTCACTTTTTATGTATATCGTGTCACCAATTTCTTCCTGGAGGTTTAACAAACGATCATAGTAACTCGATTTGCTCCAAACGTTGACTTTTTTTCTTGCAAGTTGCGCCGGTTCAGTCAATAAATTGGAGATACTACCTTCCTCATTTTTCGATTTTCTCTGCACGAGTACTTGGTTAATATTAAGAATGGGATTAGAATAATCGATAATTTTTTTTCGCTCTCTATTTACGGTGAGATTACAAGAAATGATGTCCCCTTTTCCTTCAACTAAATCTTCAAAAACATTGTCGAGATTTTCGATAATTTTTATTTCTAATTCGACTCCAATTTCTTTCGCAAACTCGGTAAGTATGTCGTACTCAAACCCCATTTCTTTCTCGCGGTAGATGAAGTAACTACTCGAACTATTCTCCGCTAGTACGACTAATTTACCCCGACGGATAATGTCTTCTAAATCGAATTGATACGTGTTATTTGCAAATGTCCCATCTGGTTTTTCAGATTCCATCACACAGGATTGAACTAAAAAAGTCATGGTTATCAGGGTGAATAATCCAATGATTAGTCTGCCAGATGGAAATTTTTTACGTTTTCGCATTTACCAAATTAGAAAAAATAATTAAGGTTGAATGCCTTTATCACATTGTGTTGAGAAATTTTATTTTGGCATCCTTCATATATCCCTCAAAACAGCTTTCTATTTCGGACTCAAACTCCTCAAAAACGTCAAAACCGTTTACTAATTCATTCTTAAATGAAATTCGTCTGGAAACACCTTGGCATGCTTTGTAAAGTCCGTGTGAGAATTGATATTGGTATATCCAATTGTGTTGAACGATTTTCTTTAAAACAAAGACGAATTCTTTAGAATAATCTTGATTTTCAAAGTCGATTGAATCGTAATATTCTTGCAGATAAACCGCAAGTGGTACTTGGTGAAAGTCGGTCCATCTTTTGGCGAGTAGGTGGTCAAAATAAAGGTCAACTGCTATTCCTGCTACCTTCGGAAGAGTGGCGTAGAGCTTGTGTAATAGTTGGATCACCCCAGGGTGATGATCAATATACGTATCAATACTTCGATGAAGAGTAATGCCCTTTTGCACTACAGGCGAAAATCTGCTTATGTCACTTCCTTTGACAAAATCTCCGTAAAGATTTGCGGTCATTAATTCGGTGTTGTCTCCGGAAAAGTATAGGTGCCCCAAAAAGTTCATAGCTTAAATCTAAGGATTTTGAGGACACAAAAAAACCAGCCTCAGCTGGTTTGTGTTTTTAATATTCGTCTTCGTTAAACAAAAAGTCTTCACGGGATGGATAGTCAGGCCAGATTTCTTCAATACTTTCGTATACATCGCCTTCATCTTCCAAGTCTTGTAGGTTTTCAACCACCTCTAAAGGAGCTCCCGCACGAATCGCGAAATCGATTAACTCGTCTTTGGCTGCTGGCCAAGGCGCGTCTTCCAAATAGGAAGCTAATTCAAGAGTCCAATACATTTTATGATAATTTAGTTACTGTTATTTGGCGCAAAAGTAACCTTATTTTAATTCTTTCCAAAAATTAAGGATAAAAGTTTAAAATATTTTATGAAATGTTACAAATCACATGCGTGGATGCCAAGCGATTTCTTCTGCCCCAAGATCCTTAGTCAACTTTCTAGACAATACAAAAAGGTAGTCAGAGAGCCTGTTGATATACCTTGGTACGATCTCGTCGACGTATTGATCAGACATTAATTCTACGATGATTCTTTCTGCTCTACGACAGACACATCTTGCGACATGACAATAAGAAACTGTGGTATGACCCCCTGGCAAAACGAAAAACTTCATTGGTTCTAATTCAGCGTCCATGGCATCCATCCAATTTTCTAGGTTTTCGACATCAGATTCATGCATACCCGGGATTTTCATTTTTGATTTTTCTGGGTCACTTGCGAGACTCGAACCAATAGTAAATAATCTATCCTGAATTTCAAGTATTTGTTTTTTGTATTCAGCCTCAATTTCGGCACTTCCTATTAGGCCTAAAAAGGAATTTAATTCGTCTACAGTTCCGTAGGATTCGATTCTAATTGAACTCTTCGGCACCCGAGTTCCTCCTATCAAAGAAGTATTTCCTTTATCGCCTTTTTTAGTGTAAATTTTCATTATCGTTTAATTTTTTTAGTGCTTCTTTGAGTTCCTTTATTCTTCTTTTTTTGCCTGGTAATCGAATACTTTTAGCCACCTCTGTGAAATAAAAATGAACTCCGTCCAGATAGTTTAATTGGTATTCTAACCATTCTCGTTCGTCAAAAATAATATTTTGAGTGGCTAATTCATTTCTTAATTTACCTGCCAGTGAGTAATAATCAGCTCGACCAAAATAATCGTGATCCGCATCTGAAAGTATTTTTTGGAGTCGAGTCTCTGGAAGGGTTAAAGATTTTGTGGAGATAATTAGTTCTTTAACCAATTGAATGTCATTTTTATTATATCCGTACAAAGGTAGGCTCGCCTCTAATAATTTCACTGCTTTAGCCTCATTATTATTGAATTGTATTAAGAAACCTGCATCGTGATAGATTGCCGCTGTACGAAGTAGGATTAGTTCCTTTCCGGTTATCCCTTCGAGTTCCGCAATTCTTATAGCTGATTTTTCAACATCAATTGCATGATTTACGCTGTGATATGTTAAGTCTTTTGACAAGTTTTCATTCAAGCGATTTAATATGTCCTTTCGCAGGGTTACAAAATCGATAGAAGTCAAACCACAATGCTCCCTTAATTCAGTATTTGCAAGTTTTAAATTATTTACTGCGGCATATTCTTCCTTTATTTCCTTTAAGAAAAACATGTTTATTTCACCTCCTCGTTTCTTGATCCTTACTTTTCCTCTGGGGCTCAAATTAAAGTACTCTTGGCAATCTTCAACGATTTCTTGGGTTATTGTAATTTTACCCGTATCGCTTGATTGTTCGGCCCGTGAAGCAATATTTACAGCATCTCCCCAAACATCAAAGCTCATTTTTTTTGAACCAATAATACCAGCGACGAGTGGACCACTATTGATTCCGACTCGTATTTGCCAAGGTTCTTTATCCTTTTTTGTTTTATTGAAATCAGAAATAAAGTCTCGTATAGCAAGAGCGGCAAGACAAGCCCTAATTTTTGGATGAGGAAGTCCTTCTGTCACTCCTGCAATGCCCATATAAGCATCTCCTATGGTTTTGATCTTTTCTATTTTAAATTCGTCACAAATGGCATCAAATTGAAGAAAGAAACTGTCCAGCTTCTTTACAATTTCCATAGGGGTAAGATGTTTAGAAATCCTTGAGAAATCAACAAAGTCAGAAAATAAAACTACTCCTTGATTCACTTTTTTAGGTGAGTATTTTTGTGAAATAGTCAGCCTATCCAAAATCGCAATGGGGAATATGTTTTCAAGTAAATTTTGAATTCTTCTATTTTTCAAAAACAAATCTTTGAAGAGTTTGATCTTTTGAGCCACAAGTCCTTTATCTATAGGATAAGTTAAAATGTCAACATAGCCTCTCTGTAGAA
>JBLIKY010000091.1:0-9263 GCA_047637535.1 Lentimonas sp. | reverse complement strand
TGCAAGAGCAAGGTAAACACATGAAGAAAATTGACAAAGCACTATTCTTTGTCATTGAGGAAAAGAACAATACGATTGAATTAACCGATAAAGGAATTGATTTAATTTCTGGAGCAGAAGAACGAGATTTCTTCATTATGCCAGATATCGGAAATGAAATTGCAAAACTTGAAAAAACAGGTTTAGATCCTGATAAGTTAATTGACGAAAAAGACAGAATAATTAGAGACTACTCTATCAAATCTGAAAGAATACATTCTGTTAATCAATTGCTTAAAGCATATACTCTTTTTGAAAAAGAAGTTGAATATGTGATTCTTGAAGGGAAAATCAAAATCGTTGATGAACAAACTGGTCGTATCATGGACGGTCGTCGTTACTCAGACGGACTTCACCAAGCGATTGAAGCGAAAGAGGATGTAAAAGTAGAAGCTGCAACTCAAACTTACGCTACCATAACTTTGCAAAACTATTTCAGAATGTACCACAAGTTGTCAGGGATGACAGGTACTGCTGAGACAGAAGCAAAAGAATTCTGGGATATATACGAGTTAGATGTTATTGTAATACCTACTAATCGACCGATCACAAGAGCTGATAAAAATGACTTAGTATTTAAAACTGCAAGAGAAAAATACAACGCGGTCATTGATGAAGTTAAGGAGTTAGTCGCTGAAGGAAGACCTGTTTTGGTTGGTACAACAACAGTTGAGATTTCGGAATTGTTAGGTAGAATGCTTACGATGCAGAAGATTCCTCATCAAGTATTGAATGCAAAACAACACCAAAAGGAAGCTGAAATCGTTGCGATGGCTGGTAAACCGGGCGCTGTAACGATTGCAACCAACATGGCAGGTCGTGGTACGGATATCAAGTTAGCCGTAGGAGTTAAAGAATCAGGTGGTTTGGCTATTATTGGTACGGAAAGACACGATTCACGTCGAGTTGACCGTCAGTTAAGAGGTCGTGCTGGTCGTCAAGGAGATCCGGGTTCATCCCAGTTCTTCGTTTGTTTGGAAGACGATTTGATGCGTAAATTTGGTTCGGAGAGAATTGCCAAACTAATGGATCGTGTCGGACTTAAAGAAGGTGAAGTAATCACCCACTCTATGGTTTCTAAATCCATTGAAAGAGCTCAGAAGAAAGTGGAAGAAAACAACTTTGGGGTCCGTAAAAGATTATTGGAATACGATGACGTAATGAGCGCTCAACGTAAAGCCATTTATAAGAAAAGAAAGAATGCATTATTTGGAGACCGTCTAGATTTAGATACAGACAACGTATTCTACGACGTAACTGAGTCTATTGTATATTCTTACGGAGGAACTGAATCCTTTAAAGATTTCGAACTTGATTTATACAGATTACTAGGTGTTGAATCTCCGGTTTCTGAGGAAGAATATAAGGCGATCGATAAGGAAACACTTGCAGAAAAAGTCTACATCTCTGTTCGCCAACATTACGATAGAAAAAACACTAAAATTGCTGAAAAGGCAATGCCCCAAGTCAAGCATGTTTACGAAACCATGTCTGATAAATACAAAAACATCGTATTTGAATTAACTGACGGAAGAAAAACAATGCCTATGGTTGTAAACCTTGAGGCAGCTTACAAATCTGAAGGGAAAGAAATAGGGAAAGCATTGGAGAAAAACCTAACTCTAGGAATGATCGACAATGAGTGGAAAGAACATTTAAGAGAAATGGATGACTTGCGTTCAGCTGTGCACAATGCTCAGTACGAACAAAAAGACCCTCTTCTTATATATAAACTTGAATCTTTTGAGTTATTTAAATCAATGCTTGCTCGTTTGAATCAAGAAACGACAGAAGCCTTGGTGAAAATGGACATTCCTCAGAATCAAGAAATTTCTTCTACGAACAAGGAAATTACGACCCAAGACAATTACTCTAAAGCACAAGTTAATTCTGCTGAGTCTAACTCTACCTCCTCCAATCGTCCGCAGCAATTTGCAGGTAGCGAAGGGTACGAACAAGCAATGAGAAATTCTCACCAGCAAGTTGAAAAATCTCAACCTGTTGTCGCTGAAGCGAAAGTTGGAAGAAACGAACCATGTCCATGTGGAAGTGGTAAGAAATTTAAACAATGTCACGGTAAATAAAACAAAAGGTCTTTTAACGAAGACCTTTTTTGGTAATGGCTAAGGAGATAAAAAGCATATCAATAATTGGTTCGGGAAACATCGCCCATCACTTTGCTATTGCCCTAAGTCAAAAAGTTAAAATCAACGGGGTTTTCGGTAGAAATGAGGTTGAGACTCATAAACTTGCTGAAAAAGTTAAAGCAAACGGTACAACTGATTTATCAAGATTGAAACCTGCAGATTTGATTTTAATTTGTGTTAATGACGACGAGATAAATGGGGTTATTAATCAGTTAGATTCCGAACAGGTAGTCGCTTACACGGCAGGTGCAGTTGAATTGAAATCCATTGACAGAAAAAACAATGTAGGAATATTCTACCCTCTTCAAACTTTTTCAAAAGAAAGAGAAATTGATTTATGGGAAGTCCCTTTTTTGATTGAGGCAACGGATAACTTTTTGGCTCATGATTTGTTTGATTTGGCCTGGAAACTCAGCAGAAAAGTTGAATTTGCAAACTCGACACAACGAAAACACCTTCACCTTGCTGCAGTTTTTGTCAATAATTTCAGTAATCATTTGGCGAGTCTAGCTCAAAATCATCTTGATAAGAATGAACTAAGTTTTGACCTTCTTAAACCATTGATTTTAGAAACGGCAAAAAAATTACAGAGTCAAAAGCCTCAAGATGCCCAAACTGGTCCTGCGATTAGAAATGATAAAAAAACCATAGCCTCACATCTATCACTATTGGATGAAGAAACGAAAATGTTTTATCAGATATTGACAGATTCCATACAAAAACAAGCCAATAAAGATGGAAAGTTATAAAGTTAAATTGAATACCATTGATACCCTGATATTTGACATGGACGGAGTATTGACAAACGGCACGGTATATATCAGAGAAAACGAGGTAATGAGAAACCTGTCTTCAAAAGATAGCTATGCCATTCAATACGCCAATAAAATGGGATTGAAATGTTTTGTTATTTCTGGTGGTGATTCAAATACCCTAAAATCTAAACTTGAAGCTTTGGGAATGAAAGAAGTTGTTCTTCATGCATCAAACAAGATCTCTGCCTTTGAAAAGCTTAAAAAAGATTACGACTTGGACGCTGATAACTGCCTTTTTATGGGTGATGATATACCTGACATCCCTTTATTGAAGCAAATTGGTTTGGCTAGCTGTCCGCAAGACGCAGTGATTGACGTTAAAAAAGTATGCGATTACATTTCCCCGTATAGCGGTGGACAAGGTGCTGTAAGAGATGTTTTGGAACAAGTTCTTCGAGTACAAAACAAGTGGATGACTGGTGAAGATGCTTATAATTGGTGAGAAAATTTAACCCTTAACCAGCCTACCAAACCTAACAATTTTATCTGTTCTTTTCCCATTAAACAATCATGTCCAGATTCGTTGGGACCAATTTTCAGGACAACAACAGACAGTTCGCCTTACCTATAACGGGGAAAGCTGACAAAAACTGAGAAATAGTTGTTTTACCATCTTGCTGAGATTCTTAAGAAAATACTTTCTCCTTTGCCTTTCTTAGATAGGCCACCAATTAGATCCTCTGTTCCCAGTCCCAAATGAAATTTCCCAAAGTCGTATTGAGTGTAAATACCGCATCGAAGATGAGCAAATCCACCATAACTGGCTTGCGCTCCTATTTTAATTTTCTTTGACGCTCTATATTGCCAACCAGCGAAAACGAGTGGATTGTAGTTCAATCGAGTATACAAACGTATTCCAAAGTAGGATTGTATAGTTAAGGTTGAATGTTCGTCTATCATTTTTCCAAATTGAATAAACCCTGGCAACACCATTCTTTTATCAACATTTTCAGAATAAAGTCCAAGTGAGTCAACATATGAAGAATCTAAAGAAGCGCTATTAAATAAGGAAAAACCGCTAAAACTAAAAGAAGAATCAACAGCATAAGCGCTAAGGTTTTTAAGAGACATAAAACCTATGTTTTTTGCTTGAAGTTGAAAAAATGCAGTCGACTCTTTAATCCACTCAACTTTTAATCTAAAATCGGCATCAAGTCCAACTCCAAATCCTTTATTAAACCCTTTATCATCCATTACGAGATAACTTCCCCCAAGATCGAGGACAGACTCCGATGCATCTTCATTTATAGCCAGTGTCCCACGCGCAATCGACAATTGAGAATAGTTCGAAATAGAATAGTAATTTAAATTTACACTCGATTTTGACACTTTATCAACTAACCCGATCCCCAATTTTTGCATACGATAACTATTTAAATCAGTATCAGAGAAGTCGGCTGTTTTTCCTTTGTATAAGTTGGTGCCGTAAAATGCTAAACCAAAAGCATCTTTTCTATAACTAGCTGAAAGGTATGAATATGCCCCAGCAATGATTTTGATACCGTATTTTCCTTTTCCAATATTAGTCGGGTTGTAATTCAAGTAACTGATTTCGCCACTTATGTCAGCTCCAAATATATTTTTAACCCTATGTTGAGCGAAACTTCTGTTCTTAATATCTTGACTTAGTTCTCCCCCTTCGAGTAACGCGCTCGACATTTCATTTAGAAGGGATGTTCCTGCGTAATTGGCTCTTCCTGAAAATATTATTTCTTGCTTAAAAAGCGAGGTATCTTGCTGCTGCGGAAGCATTTCTTGTCCGAATGTGAAGCAGCTACACGCTAATGCAGTTGTAGTAAATAGCTTATTTAATTTGATTTTCATATACCACGTTTAGTATTGCTTTTATTGCAAGTTGAGAATAATCATTGATGGCAACTGCTTCAGCTCCATTATTGTCTTTAGAATTAAGCCTTGCATTTATAGCGATAAACTTAACTGATTTTAGTTCATCCCCGACAAATGAAAAAACAGACAAGGACCCAGACTCAAGGTTTCCATCTCCGTTAACGATTCCTTCAATCGCAGATTTTATTTGTAAATCATTCAGTTTTCCGATTTTCTCACCATTTGCATCTAAAAACATAAAGCCATAATCAAAACCAAGTAAGAAAGTGTTCTTAAGTCCTAAGTTGATAGAGAGTGAAGAAGTACGGTTTAACATTAGATCAAGACCTTTAAGATCAAAATTCATAGTATCCCTCATTGCTAAAGAATTGAAATCCAATTTAAGCGGAGCATTGAGAAAAAAGCATCCCAGCTGGTAGGTTTCTTTCTAAAAGAAATTCCAGCCAAAACAAGGCAAGCAAATAAGCATAGCCTAATCATTTCAATAAAATATGAATCTAAACATCGAGATTCTGTTAAACTCTTTCAATTATGGTTGCATAACCTTGACCTACCCCTATGCACATCGTTACCAAGGCATATCTTTTGTGAGTACGATGCAATTCCAAGGCTGCGGTATGCAAGATCCTCGCACCTGTCATGCCAAGCGGATGACCTAAAGCGATA
This sequence comes from Lentimonas sp., assembly GCA_047637535.1. Lineage (GTDB taxonomy): Bacteria > Bacteroidota > Bacteroidia > Flavobacteriales_D > Crocinitomicaceae > UBA2040. The sequence continues at coordinate 3,748 of JBLIKY010000091.1, read as the reverse complement.
GAACCACCGTTTGGATTAATTCTAGGGTCGTTATCCGCAAGCCCCATTTTTCTAGTACAAGCCAATACTTGCGCCGCGAAGGCTTCATTAATTTCTATGACGTCCATTTGGTCAATGGTCAATCCCGTTCGTTCTAATACTTTTTTAGATGCGTATACAGGACCGATTCCCATGATTCTCGGTTGTACACCAGCTACTGCTGCTCCAACTATCCTAACCAAAGGATTTAATCCGTTGTATATGATTGCTTCCTCTGACGCGATCAATAAGGCGGCGGCTCCATCGTTTAAACCCGATGCATTTCCCGCGGTTACTGAACCGTCTTTTTTAAATGCAGGTTTAAGTGCGCTCAGAGTTTCCAAAGTTGTTGTTGGTCGAGAAAATTCATCTTTATCAAAAATCAAATCATCTTTTTTTCGTTGAGGAATTCCTATGGAGACTATTTCATCTTCCATTTTACCGTCTACCACTGCTTTCGCTGCTTTTTCTTGAGACCAAGCAGAAAATCGATCTTGAGATTCTCTGTCTATGTTATATCGTTCACATAAGTTTTCGGCAGTGTTCCCCATTCCATCTACTCCATATAGTTCTTCCATTCGAGGGTTAATGAACCTCCAGCCAAAACTTGAATCATGCATTACGGCATCTCTTCCAAAAGACTTTGACGTTTTAGATATCACCCATGGACCTCTAGTCATATTTTCAACTCCACCAGTAATGTACATGTCTCCAGCACCATCTTTTATTGCTCTAGCTGCATTAATTGTAGCCGCCATTCCTGATGCGCAAAGACGATTTACGGTTTCTCCACCAGAATAGTGATGCAATCCAGACAACAAACCCGCCATACGTGCAACATTTCTATTGTCCTCTCCTGCTTGATTTGCACATCCCAGAATGATATCTTCAATTAGAATTGGATCAACATTAGGGTGTTTCATCATTAATTCTTTAATAACGTGTGCGGCCATATCGTCTGATCGAACACCTGATAAGGTTCCGCCAAAACTTCCTATTGCTGTTCTGACCCCGTCTACAATGAAAACTTCTTTACTCATGGTGTGTTTTTTATTAAAGTTAATTAATTTCTAGGTTGATGAATTTGAAGGTACTTAAATTTATGGCATAAAAAAAGTCCGATTAAATTATCGGACTTTAGTATTGTTTTAAAGGATTGAATTAAGCATCAATCTTAGCGTATTTGGCATTTTTCTCGATGAATTCTCTACGAGGTGGTACTTCATCCCCCATCAACATTGAGAAGATTGAATCACATTCCACTGCGTTATCTATAGTAACTTGGCGTAATGTTCTACCATCTGGATTCATAGTTGTATCCCAAAGTTGAGTTGCATTCATCTCTCCCAAACCTTTGTAACGCTGCACTCCAACCGAGGATTCTGTACCAGATCCTTTTAGGGCCTGCACCAATTTATCTCGTTGGTCATCGTTCCAAGCGTAATCAGACTTCTGTCCTTTTTTCACTTGATATAAAGGAGGGGTTGCAATGTATATGTAACCGTTTTCTATTAGTTCTTTCATATATCTAAAGAAGAACGTCAAGATTAGGGTTTCGATATGCGACCCATCGACATCGGCATCACACATGATGATGATTTTGTGGTATCTTAATTTTTCAATATTTAAGGCTTTCGAATCTTCTTCTGTTCCAATTCTTACACCTAAAGCTGTATAGATATTCTTGATTTCTTCATTCTCAAAGATCTTATGAGTCATTGCTTTTTCAACATTAAGAATCTTACCTCTTAATGGCATAATAGCTTGAAAATGTCTATCTCTACCTTGTTTCGCTGTTCCACCTGCCGAATCTCCCTCGACAAAGTATATCTCGCAAAGTGCAGGATCTTTTTCAGAACAATCGGCCAATTTACCAGGAAGTCCACTTCCAGTCAGGACGTTCTTTCTTTGAACCATCTCACGCGCTTTTCGAGCGGCATGTCTTGCACGAGCAGCCAAAATAACTTTTTCAACAATTATTCTCGCTTCGTTTGGATGTTCTTCAAGATAAATAGTCAACATTGTTGAAACTCCTTGACTAACAGGAGCGGTCACCTCACGGTTACCTAATTTAGTTTTGGTTTGACCTTCAAACTGTGGTTCAGCAACCTTTACAGAAACAACAGCAGTCAATCCTTCTCTAAAATCATCCCCATCGATTTCAATTTTTTCTCTTGTAAGAATCCCTGAATCTTGAGCGTATTTTTTTAATGTATTTGTCAAACCACGTCTAAAACCAGATAAATGGGTACCTCCTTCGTGCGTGTTAATATTGTTAACGTAAGCCTGAATGTTTTCAGTATAAGACATGTTGTAAGACATGGCAACTTCAACAGGGACACCGTCGTTTTCTCCTTCAAAATAGATAACATCAGAGATTAAAGACTCTCTATTTCTATCGAGGTATTCAACGAATTCTCTCAAACCTCCTTCTGAATAGAAAAGAGTTGAAATAGGTTCACCTTTTTCATCGAAATTTCTTAAATCAGTAAGAGTAATTGTAATTCCTTTGTTCAAGAAAGCCAATTCCCTCATTCTTGCTGCAAGCGTATCGTAGTTATATTCCGTAACCTCAAATATGCTATTGTCAGGCAAAAAAGTAACTTCAGTACCATGCTCTTTAGTATCACCTACTACCCTAACATCATATTGAGGCTTACCAATTTTGTATTCTTGTTCCCAAACCTTACCATCTCTATAAACAGTAGCTTTAAGGTCAGCGGACAATGCATTAACACAAGACACACCTACACCGTGCAATCCACCGGATACTTTATAAGTGTCTTTGTCAAATTTACCACCAGCATGGAGTACAGTCATAACAACTTCTAAAGCTGATCTTTTCTCCTTAGTGTGAATAGCAGTTGGTATTCCTCGACCATTATCCCTTACTGTTACTGAGTCATTTTCGTTAATGAATACTGAAATAGTATCACAATGTCCAGCTAAGGCTTCATCAATCGAGTTATCAACGACTTCATAAACCAAATGGTGTAATCCCTTCATTCCAACGTCCCCGATGTACATCGCAGGCCTTTTCCTTACTGCCTCTAATCCTTCTAATACCTGAATATTATCAGCTGAATAATCGTTTCTTGTGTTTTCTTCACTCATGTAATTTCACTTTGTTATGAACATAATCGTGCGGAACAAAAATACAGAACCAAAGCTACAATCGCCAATAAAAATCCATCTCTTCCTTCATACTTTTCAACAATTAATTAACGATAAACTATTTTTTAATTAACTTCAAGGATTAGTGATTATCATTTTAATGTTATTAATTTTATAGTTCAATTAGTTAACAACTTTTCGTCAATCCAAACAAATGATCTTTTTTAAAGGATGATTCGTATTACTTACAACCAAATTTTAAAATATACCATTGTCTCAGTGGCAATAATCAACTTTCTTGTTGGATTAATTGTGATGGTTGGTTGGGTTGTAAAGAACAACAGTATTATTCAGCTTCATCCTTACTTCGCACCCATGCAGTTTAATACAGCATTGTGCTTTACGTTTATCGGCTTAGCAATGATAGGCGTTTTGTTTAAAAAAAAACCGCTTGTAAGAGTTACAGTAACCCTTGCAGGCTCAATAAGTTTATTAACTGTTATTGAACATCTATTTGGACTTGATTTATTCATCGATAATTTATTCGTAGAAGCCTACCAAACTGCCAACACCAGTTTTCCTGGACGAATGGCTCCTAGCACGGCTATGTGTTTTT
>JBLIKY010000090.1:0-9300 GCA_047637535.1 Lentimonas sp. | reverse complement strand
TCCAATGTCTGATTCTTGGAGGTAAGTGTCCACCGTTTAAGAAACCTAAGCTATATTTCCATTTGTTACCTCTTAGTATTCCGTGTTCGATGATGTCCAAAGAAATACTCTGACCTGCAACGGTGAAAATCTCTTCCGTAAACATTTGCTTCTGCACCTTATCCCCTTCCATCAACCTCAACTCCATTTGGGTAAAAGCATTGTAAAGATTTATCCATACGATGTACTTCTCGTGATCTAACAATTCAGTTAGTTCTTCTTTTTTAGCCGTTTCTAAAGCACCCAAATGATCAAAAAGATTGGGTTCTTTCTTTAAAACAGCAGATAAAAAATCAGCACTTTTTTGTACTATTGTTGAAGACATAATTTAACAATGGATATTGATAAAGTTCTTACTGAATTTCATTCCAAGCGTGACTACACTTATTATTCAAACTTCTTTCTCAAAAATACGAAAGAATTAAGAATATTGATAAATAGATCGCTGGACATTCAAGATTCTCGCATTCCTGAATGGGGAGCATGGCTTTGCAACCATATCGCAGACCGATACATGGAAGTGTTTAAACCTAAGGTCAAATCAATTATAGAATGTATTTCTATCTCTAATACCGATTGTGATTTTAAATCTGCTTAGGTTTTATTCAAAACAATAAAAACAAGGTCGCTGTTCAGGTGTATTCCATGTATGTTTTAGTGCCATTTGTTAAAGCATATCCCGAGCTAAAATCAGAAATTTTGGAGACAACCGAACACCACTCTCTAGGCAAAACACCTACTTATTTTTCTGAAATACGAAATTTCAAGAAAAAATATAATACATAAACACCTTATTTACAGGTTATTGTAAATTAATTTCGATTATTATAGTACTATGTATTGCAAAATACATTCTTTTACCCATATCTTTGTATAAACAATTAATAAGATGAATGTAGAAAACACACAAGCCCAAATGCGGAAAGGTATCTTGGAATACTGCATTCTTTCCATTCTTAAAAAACAAGAAGCTTATCCTTCTGAAATTTTAGAGAAATTAAAATCAGCTAAATTGATCGTTGTAGAGGGCACTTTATATCCCCTATTGACTCGATTAAAAAATGCAGATTTACTTTCTTATAGATGGGAAGAATCAAATAGCGGTCCGCCCCGCAAATATTTCCAGCTGACTAAGGATGGTGGGAATTTTATTAAAGAATTAAACGCCACGTGGTCAGAATTAAGCGAGGCGGTAAACTTACTTACAAAATAGAGAAAACATGAAAAAGACCATTTCAATACACATTAAAGGCATTAATTTCTTAATTGAAGAAGATGCATACGAGTTGTTACAAACGTATTTGACGCGACTTGAAAACAAACTTTCAAATCTCGAGGGCAAATCTGAAATTGTAGAGGACATTGAATTGAGAATTGCTGAATTGTTCACCGAATTAACTGTCGGCAACAAAGAAGTGATCGAATTGGGAGATGTGCAATCTGTTACAGCTAAGCTCGGCGAACCAGAAGACTACATCGACGAGGATGATGAGCTTAATGAAACAGTTAAGGAAGAAAACAGCAATTCAAGATCTTCACGTAAATTTTATCGCGATTTAGACAGAGCAGCAATCGCAGGGGTATGTTCGGGTTTATCAAACTACCTAAACATTGACATAATCGTCGTAAGGCTTGTTTTCCTTATTTCTTTATTGTTCGGAGGCTTTGGTTTCCCTTTGTACGTTTTGCTTTGGATAATCATTCCAGCAGCAAGTACACACATCGATCGTCTTAAAATGAAGGGCAGACCAATTACCGTAGAAAACGTGAAGGATGAAGTAAGCGCAGCGGCACAGCGTATGGCAAACTCATCTCAAAAAGTGAGCAATAAAATGAATAGAGACGTTCAAATTCAAAAACGCTTTGCTTCACTTGGAAGATTGATTGCTGCAGCAGCCGGAATTTTCGTTATGTGCATGGGTGTTTTTGCAACCATTTGCTTTGTCGTAATCTTCTTAGGAAATGTTGGGTTTATGCCAATCACAGGGGACAACGGGCTTCTCTCTTTGCACGAGTTGGGTAATTTAATCTTGGTAAATGCAGACCAACAAACTCAAATTTGGTGGATTTCAGGAATATTGGCTACAATAATCATCTTCTGGTTATTAGCAACTGGCACAAAAATGATTTTCAACCTTAAATTTCTTTGGTACAAGGTACTGACAAGAGTATTTGTTTTTGCTCTAATTGCAGGTACAGTTTGTGGTTTTTACTACGGTACATTCACCGCTAAAGAGTTCACCATGGAAAGTGAAATTGAAAGAAAGCTAGGCGATTTTGATGAAGAAATTGAAATCGAAATCATGAAATACAAAGAAAGCGCAGACAAAGAGTTTAAAATCCATCAGAAAAACCCATTATGGCTTTCCATAGAAAATGGAGTTGCAACTCAAAAAGGTGTTTCTATTGTTTATAGAGATTCTCCTGACTCCTTATTCCATGTCTATGAAGAAATAACAGCTAGAGGCGCGACGCACAAAGAAGCCTTAAGAAGGGCTAAGAACATCAACTATACAGCTCAAATTAATGGCAACAAACTGACTCTTCCTTATAGCATTCAATTTCCGAGTAAGGACAAAATACGTGACCAGCATTTGAAGTTGATTGTTCAGATACCTTTAGGAAGATCCATTAGGGTTAACAATAGAATCATCAACCTAGACGCTGAATACGAAGAGAGAGAAATAAGAGTAAAGCAGAGAAATCATGAAGACGGTTACATCGATTACGACGGAGACTATATTCATTACGATTAAAGAAAAAAGGGAATCAGTAATTAAACTGATTCCCTTCTATTTCATAGTTAACGGATGTCTTGAGAGAGCATCCGTTTTTTAATTTAATTCTGTTTCAAGATGGAAACTCCTGATCCAAAAACATTGGATTCACCGTAAGGTGAACCGATTCCGTCCCATTTTTCCCATTTCTTCAATTCAATGTATTGAGGATTTTTACCAATTTGAGTTGCCTCAAGTTTAATAGCCTGAGCTTTAAATTGTGCCGAAATAATCAAAGAAGAATCCCCTCTTGCTTTTGCAATACGGGCATTTGCTTTGTACTCCTCTTCCAATTGCTTTTCTTTAGCCGTTAAATTACGTTGCTTTTGAGTTTCTTTGTTCGTAATCTCAGTAGCAATATTATCCGGTAAGTTTACATCTGCAATCTCAACATAATGAAGAGTAATGTAATTTCCAGCGAAGTCTTTGGTTAAAATGGTCTCGATTTCACCTTCTAATGCTTCTCTTTTTGAACTGTATACTTGTTCGTATGTATAACGACCAATCACATCCTTAATAGCACCTTTTGCCTTATCATCGATGAAAGTTATGTAGTCTGGCCCGTGTTTTAAGTGCAAAAATGGTGTTTTCCCCAAAGCTGCAGCATAATTGACAGCAATGTTTACATTGATATCCGTACCGTTGATGTCCATTACCTCAGAGGTGTAATTTTTAGACTGCTGACGATTGTTGTAAGTAATCATTCTATTCCAAGGCAGTAAGAAGTTTGTACCCTCCTTGTAGATGTTTTGAGTTTCAACACCATCTCCATACGGACGATAAACAAATCCTTCTTCACCCGGGTTGACATCTTGCCATGACATAAAGAATATAATTACCAAAATAAGCCCACCAACACCTATTGTAGCATATTTAATGACCTTTTTTGCTTCTATTTCAATATTTTCCATAGTTTTTTATTTATTTTTTGTTTTTTTTACAATATAGTCTACAACTAAGTAGGAAGTCCCTATTATCAGACCTAATGCCAAAACTTTAACAAAAGGTGGCGAATAAAGCAATAATCTCCACGACACGAAGATTACTCCAGTAATCATTATGACACCTAAAATCAAACGGTAAATAAATTGGGTCTTATTGTCCATAGTTGTTTTTGAACCCTTAAATTAACATATTTACATCAATGAATTACCCAATACCTCTTAATATTCTTATTTTTACAAAAGGGAAGCACGAATCTGTACAGCCCATTTAATAAAGTTTTTTAAACAAAATATTTCTTGAATTACGTTATTGTAGATATTGAAACCACTGGAGGAAGTCCTCGAAATTCTAAAATCACTGAGATTGCTATCTACAAACACGACGGAGTTAAAATAATTGATGAATACGCGTCATTGGTAAACCCAGAAATGGAAATCCCTGAGTTTATTATCAATTTGACAGGCATCTCAAATGAGATGGTATCAACTGCTCCGAAGTTTAACGAAATCGCAAAGGAAATAATCGAATTTACCGATGGTTGTATTTTTGTAGCCCACAACATAGGATTTGATTATGGAATTACCCGATTGGAATTTAAGTCTTTGGGGTTTGATTATCGAAGGCCGCATTTATGTTCGGTTAAAGCCTCGAGACACATACTTCCAGGTCTACCTTCTTACAGCCTAGGGAAACTTACAAGATCCCTCGGTATTAAAATCACCGATCGACACAGAGCCGGTGGTGATGCCCTTGCGACAGCGCATCTTTTTACGATGTTGCACGAAAAAGATCAAGAAACGCTTGCGACATTTATTCAACACGATATTAATCCGGCTATTCTCCACCCCAATTTAAATATTGAAAATTTAGAGGAGTTGCCAACAAAAATTGGAATTTACCGCTTTTTCAATGAAGCAGATGAAATCATATACATCGGCAAGAGCATAAATATTAAAAAACGTGTAAACCAACATTTGCGCAACGCCACCACAAAAAAAGGTGCAGAAATGTTGACCCAAATTGCGAAAATTGAATTCGATATTATAGGTTCAGAATTGGTTTCACTACTTCAAGAATCTCAAATGATTAAGGAGTTTCAGCCCAAACACAATCAAGCATTAAAGAAAAAGAAGTTTCCATATGGTCTGTTCCAATTCGAAGATGAAGCCGGCTATTTACGGTTTTTTGTGGGATTAACTTCAAAGAGCACAGAGCAACCCATATTCGCCTTCACTTCCAAACGCGAGGGAATTACGTACTTAACCAATTGGACAGAAAACTACAATCTTTGTCAAAAATTAAACGATTTATATCAATCTAAGACGGCTTGCTTTCATTACGGAGTAAAGAAATGTTTAGGGGCTTGTATAAAAGAAGAAATGCCCGATACTTATAATGTAAGGGCAAATGAAATGATTGATTTTTTGAATTTAAACGGCGAATCCTTCTACATCATTGAAAACGGAAGAAATAAAAACGAAAAGTCATTGGTCTTAGTTGAAAATGGAGTTTTGGTTGGGTTTGGATTTGCTCCTTATTTCTTCCACAAGCAACCTACCTTGAAATGGAAAAGATTTATCAATCCTATCAAAGAAGATAGGGACGCTAAGACTATCTTAGGGACGTATATGAGAAAGAATGTCCAAGTGACAACGGTTAGAATTTAATTACACCGATTGTGATTTTAAATGTTGCAGAAATACACCTTAAAATTTACATCGGCAATCTACTTTAAGGAAATGCCTTAGCGGTATTATGAAGTAAAAATGGGATTACATTCCTTTTTCCATATAAGCGTAAATCCCCCATGCTACAACTCCAATTAATACAATCATAGTATTCGTTTATGAAAATAACGAAATAAATCAAAACCTTATTTCATAAAAAAAGGGTCAAACATTTCTGTCTGACCCTTCGTTATTTCTTAAAGCTAATTAAGCTTTGATTTTCTTAGTTAAGTCAATCAACAATGGTGTTGCAATACAAACACTAGAGTAAGTACCAACAATTACACCTATCATCAATGCCAAGATGAATCCTTTGATTGCTGCTCCACCGAATAAGAAGATGATCAACAACACAACGAAAGTCGTCATGGATGTATTGATTGTACGAGATAAAGTTGAATTCAATGAAGAATTAATTTGATCTCCATCACTGTTTTTGTTTGGATTGTCCTTGAAATTCTCACGAATTCTATCAAATACAATTACCGTATCATTTATAGAGTAACCGATAACGGTCAAGATAGCTGCGATAAACGCTTGATCAATGTCCATGTTAAAAGGAAGGATTCCGTTCAAAATTGAGAAACAAGCAAGTACTATAACAACATCATGAACCATCGCCAGGATTGCTCCAATGGAATATTGCCATTTACCAAATCGGAATAAGATGTATGCAAAGATGATAATCAAAGACAAGAAGATTGAGATCATGGATGAACTTTTCAATTCACTAGAGATAGTCGGACTAACCGTACGAGACTCTTTGATTTCATATTTACCTAACTTATCCTCAGAAGCTCTTAATCCTTCTTCTAATTTTTCTTTTACTTCTTCAGTAGCTGATTGATCGTTCAATTTGTAATTCGTAGTGATTTCAACGAAATAACTACTCGATTTTGTTTTTAAATCGATAGAAGCGGAAGTATTATTTTCAGCTAAAGATTTAGACAAATTGTTTCTTAAGTATTCAATTTGAGATTCTGCTGATTTTTCAAATTTAACTCCGAAAGTACGACCTCCAGAAAATTCAACTGATGGCTTAAGACCTTTAGTAGACAATGAAACTAAACCACCAATTACCAAGATGGCTGAAACGATGTAGAATTTCTTTCTGTTACCAACGAAATTCAACTTTAAGTTTTTGAATGCACCTTTTGTCCATTTAGTATCAAATGCGATGGTTTTGTTTTTCTCTAACATCTTAATGATGATCAAACGAGAGATAACCAAGGCTGCGAATACTGAAGTAAAGATACCGATGATCAAAGTTGTAGCAAATGATTCGATTGGTCCAGAACCAAACACCTTCAATACGATTGCCGTTAACAAAGTTGTAACGTTGGCATCAATAATAGAAGACAATGCTTTTTGGAATCCTGTGTCAATAGCTGACTTTAAATCTTTACCAGCCGCTTGCTCTTCACGAATACGTTCGAAAATCAATACGTTAGCATCAACCGCCATACCAATAGTCAAAACGATACCGGCGATACCCGCAAGGGTTAACACTGCACCGAATGAGGCAAGTGAACCAAAGATGAATAGAATATTTGCCGCTAGTGCAATATCCGCGATCAAACCGGCTTTACCGTAGTAGAAGAACATGTAAATAAACACCAATAACAAAGCGAATCCAAAGGATACCAAACCAGCTTTTGTGTTTTCAGCACCGATAGTCGGACCTACTTTAGTTTGTTCCAAGATTACACATGGTGCAGGCAAAGCTCCACCATTTAATAAACCTGACAAGTCTTTTGCTTCATCAATTGAGAAGTTACCAGAGATTTGAGTACGACCACCGTTGATTGGTTCGTTTACTCTTGGGGCACTATAAACAACATTGTCCATTGTGATAGCAACCAAACGATCTTTATTGTCAGCCGTCATTTGAGCCCATTTGTCAGAACCTTCTGGGTTCATCTCAAGATCCACAGTAACCAAAGCGCTGCTTTGATCAAATCCTGTTGAAGCCGATTTGATATCCGAACCACCAACAAATGCTTTTCCATTTTCTAATACTTTAACAGCATATAAAACGTAAACGCTTCCAGCTCCTGAATTCAATTGTTCTGGATCTGCTGACCACATGAATCTCAAATCTTCAGGAAAAATCGACATGATATCGTCTCTTCTTAATATTTTATCTACTGCTGGTTTGTTCTCAGTTGCGGTTGTTCCTACAGAGAAACCTCCTCCGTTTTGAACTAAATCAGCCAAACCTTTGTTCGTTCCTTTTGGACCTCCAGCAGTTAATGCATCAAGATCAGAAACTTCAGTTGTATCTTTTTCTATTGGTTCATCAGACTCAACTTGAGTTGAAAGAATTGTAGCTTGTTGCCATTGTGCAGCAATTTCATTTCCTTGATAAGTTTCAAAGAACTGTAGGTTTGCAGTAGATTGTAATTTTTGAGTTACTGTAGCTTCATCTTGCACACCAGGAAGTTCGATATACAATCTATTATTAGCAGCATCTTGTTGTATGTTTGGTTGAGCAACACCGAATTGGTTAATTCGACGACTCATAATCAATTCAACACCAGACAACGCACCGGCTAATTTGTCACTTAAGAAAGACTTTACATCATCATCTGTAGAATTTTTACCCAATTCTTCAATATCAGAAATTGCGAAAGCTTTAACCAAACGCTCACCTTCGTTTGCTTTAGCGTACTCAGTAGCGAAAATGGAAACGAAATCACCTCCGTTTGATTCGTAAACTCTTTTTGCGATATCATAAGGTCTTTTGAACGTCAATTCTTTCTTGTTACGAGCAAAAGTAGCTACCATCTCTGGGATAGAAATCTGCAAAGTAACACTCATACCTCCTACAAGGTCAAGTCCGAATGCCAACGATCTAGTTTTCACTTCAGCGAAAGTTGAACCAAAGACAGGGTATACCTTCTTGTCCGCTTTTGATCGCAAGATTTGATTGATGAAATCCGCTTTTGCTAACTCTTCCCCTTCAGGACTGTTAAAATCAACTGGTTCTCCGTTTGGTAGAAAAGCTTTGTTGTCGTTTGATTTTGCTTCCTTCATTAAGTCAGCTACAAGACCACTTGCCTCGCGTTCTGCTTTCTTTTCTACCGAGTTAGAAACCCAAGTAAATGACAATTGGTACACACAAATTGCCGTTAGTAGTATGGTTAAAAACCAAAAAAATCCTTTATTACGCATTTTCGTAAAAATCAGTTTGTTTATAATTCAAGGTCGCAAATATAGAGTTTACACTCAACAAAATCAATAAACTCTTGGTCGAATTGTGAGAATTATGAACACTTTATTAAAAGTATTTTTTTCCTGAAGCGGAATCAGCTCATAATCCTTTGTTAATCAAGCTGTTTTACTTGATGGAATTGGCGAAATCGATAAGTTTTTTCGAGAAATTTGCCCACGAATTTTCACGATTAAAAATCGATAAATTCTTTCTTAAATGTTGTTCTTTGTTTTTTGAAAAGTAATTTACGATCTGCTTTCTTAAATCAACCACATCATTGGGTTCACACAACAAGCCATTTTTATTATGTTCAATCGTTTCGGCTAAAGCCCCTACTCTAGTTACCAATGAAGGCAATTCAAATTGATTTGCGATCGCCATTACCCCACTTTGAGTTGCAGTTAAATAGGGTAAAACACAAAGATTTGCAGATGAGAAATATGTCGCAACCTCTTCGTCTCCTATGAAACGATTCTCAACCCTTACCGCATTTGAATTGGTCATGGATTTGATGCGTTTTTCATATTCCGAAAAATCACCGTAACATTCTCCCGCAATGATTAATCTATACTCATCACCTATGCCATCAAAAGCATTG
>JBLIKY010000089.1:0-9332 GCA_047637535.1 Lentimonas sp. | reverse complement strand
GTACAATAAATTCCATTGTAATGAAGCAGAAAACCAGCTATTCACCTTAAACGAGAAAAGTGCTTCTCCAATAACATCAATGTTTCCTGGGTTATCAAGGTAGTTGCTAAACAATTCCAATTTGGTTTTTATGTCTATGTTCTTGGCCAAGGTTCGGTTGTATTTAATTTTTAAGTACGAACCAAATTCAACTCTAAATTGCTTTCCGGCAGTCACCAATTGTCCGATTCCATCGTAAACCGCACCTTCAACCCCGAAGGCACCAGCGTTCGCCAAAGTTTCATCTTGCACAAAGGTCATTTTTGTTGCCAATGGAGCGACGAATAAATTGAAGTTGTCATTTGGTTTATAATCAATACCCAAACCAAAGTTTAAATAACCTGGCGCCATAAAATTTGAAACACGAACGGAATCATTTGGGTAATTATAACCATCTAACATTTGAGTTCTAAAACCACCAATCGCTGACAAATAGATGCTTTGCTTTAATTCATAACCCAAATTAGTCGCAAAATCAATTCTATCGTCTGTTTTTTGGAATCCAGCTCGTGTGGCAGCCTCTTCATTTATATACTGTAACCCACCCAAGGCCAAGCCTAAATCATTGCCCCATTTAATTCTTCCCTTTGTATAATCTGCGTTGGCGTTGATAAAACCCAATACGGAAACGTTGTTTCGTCCCCCTGCGTTCCAGTTTACAAAAGAGGTTTGCGTTCCGTTAAGACCATAAATTGCCTTCAATTTCCAAGTTCCTTTTGGTAACGTATCAGTTTGAGCTCCAATAAAGCTTGCTAAACAAACGGCTAAGAGTAATGATGTCAATTTCATGTATCGTGTTTTCTTTTTGTAAAACTACCCATTCAAGTTTTATCCGAATTAAAGAAATCGTTATTTTATTCACTTAAAAGGTTTTGATACTGAATGAAGTCTTGAAGTTTGAGTCGCGAAAACTTGAGGTTATAATAGAAAAAGTATATAGCCTCCAGCATAACTTTTAAGGTTTAACTAGTTTTCGTATTTTTGCAGCAAATAACAATTACGATGAACAAAGAAGTATATATAATAGCCGCAGTTAGAACTCCAATAGGATCTTTCATGGGTGGATTATCAACAGTTCCAGCTACGGCACTTGGTTCGGCAGCAATCAAAGGAGCATTAGATAAATCTGGACTTGACCCTAAGTTGGTTAACGAAGTATTCATGGGTAATGTACTTCAAGCAGGAGTTGGACAAGCACCAGCTCGTCAAGCAGCTATGGGTGCCGGTTTAACTCAAGAAACTCCATGTACTACAGTAAATAAAGTATGTGCTTCAGGAATGAAAGCGGTTATGTTAGCTACTCAGTCTATTATTGCCGGTGACAACGAAATCGTTGTAGCAGGTGGAATGGAAAATATGTCCTTGACTCCTCATTATGTTGCAGGAAGAAATGGAACAAAATTCGGTAACATCACGATGTTAGACGGAATTACACAAGATGGCTTATTGGATGTTTACAACAAAGTACCAATGGGAACTTGTGCTGAATCTTGTGCTACTGAACACGGTTTCTCAAGAGAAGATCAAGATAATTTTGCAATCGATTCTTACAAAAAAGCAGCTGATGCATGGTCTAACGGTCGTTTTAAAGACGAAGTTGTTGCTGTAGCGGTTCCTCAAAGAAAAGGTGACCCTATTATGATTAGCGAAGACGAAGAATACAAAAATGTATTCTTGGAAAAAATCCCAGGTTTACGTCCAGCTTTTGCAAAAGACGGAACGATTACTGCAGCGAATGCCTCTACATTAAACGATGGAGCTTCTGCTTTGATTTTGGCTTCAAAAGAAGCGGTTGAGAAACACGGATTAAAAGCTATCGGGAAAATCGTAAGTTATGCAGATGCTGCTCAAGCACCTGAATGGTTTACTACTGCACCTTCAAAAGCAGTTCCAATCGCATTGAGAAAAGCAAATTTATCGACTTCAGATGTTGACTTCTGGGAATTGAACGAAGCTTTTGCAGTTGTTGGATTAGCAAACACTAAACTTTTAGGATTAGATCCTTCTAAAGTTGATGTTAACGGTGGCGCTGTTGCATTGGGTCACCCACTTGGGAACTCTGGTTCGAGAATCTTAGTTACTCTATTACACGTACTAAAACAAAACAACGCTAAGTTGGGTGGTGCTGGTATCTGTAACGGTGGTGGTGGTGCTTCTGCAATGATTATTGAGAATATCTAATTAGAAATTTAAATAGAATGAAACGGCTGTCGAGAGATGGCCGTTTTTTTTTGTGGGTATAAATTGGGGTATTGAGCTAATTCATTTACTTTTAACAAGAAGAAAATCGAATACACTGCAAAATGAAAATACAAATCATATTGCTTATACTAGCATTAGCTTTTATAGGTTGCAATAAAGAAAATAAAAAACCTGACTTGAAATTTACTGGAGAAGCAAAAGGATGTAGTTCTTTTGTCGTTTACAAATTCAATGGCAGCATAAATGAAAGTATAGCTGTTACTGGTATCAGAGATTCCTTAAACCTAACAACAAGTGAAAAGTCTTTTGATTTGCAGACTGTCAATAGCAATAATTTAAAAATTGAAATTAAACGATTTGACGGTGATGCAAGTGGTTATTACTGTGACGATATTGCAGATAATGCCCCAAAAGTAATCAGTACATGGACCGGAATCAATGGAACTGTAAAAATCCAAATAGTTCAGGACAGCATTGCAACAAACCCACAAGGAAAACCAGAATATAAAATAAGTGTCATTTTAGAAAAAGTTAATTTTCAAAACGATAATGACAAAAATGTATTCATAGACAATATAGAATTTAAAGAAGTCTATGTTGGATGGTTGCCCGGATAAAAAAATGTCGTACCCCCTAAAATCGAGTAATCGGCATTGACTATAAAGCTCACGATGCGTCTCTGACCAAGGCTTTTTCCTTGAAAAAACACGTAAGGATTAACTATAGCGCCTGTGAACGTTATTTCTTTCGAATTAGTATTGTTCCTCCTCCTCAATCCCCTTCAGTCAGCCGAAGGAGAATGCAATTTTCCCAACTCTGCATTCTCCAACTTCAATTCTGAATTCTTAATCCTGCATTCTTAATTAATTTCACAAATTCTGCATTCAAAATTCTGAATTCTGAATTCTTAATTAACCTTCCTAGCGATATAAAGAATCTCACCCAACTGCAAACGATATCGTTTAACCAATTCCTCGCCCAATTTCTCCTTCGGCAAAAATTCCTCCACTTCGAAACCGGCTTTTCTTAAATATTCTGGGTAGTTTTTTCCAAATAGGCGAACGTGATCCTTCTGCCAAAAGTGTTTTTCACGGTCTTCTGGGCTGGTAATCGAAGCATCTTCATAAGTTTCGTCTCTGTTGAAATCTTGTGGAACCTGCATAATAGCCCACCCACCTGTTTTCATTACACGATGGAGTTCTTTCATACAAACGAGAGGATCGTCTACGTGCTCCATTACGTGATTACAGAAAACAACATCAAATCGGTCATCCTCCAATGGGATTTTGTGTAAATCAAAATGCATGTCCGCGATTGGACTTTCTAGGTCTCCCGTGAGGTATTCTAGGTTTTTGAGCTTTGAACTTGGCATGAAAACACTGTTCGGGTGCGATATGCAATACTTTTGTATCCGGTTTTGTAAAGAAATCGGAGAAATCTCTCAAGTACAACCACATCAAGCGGTGTCTTTCTAGGGTCAAATCACCCGGACAAAGAACCCCTTCTCTATGCGCTACATCGCTGCCGTAAGAAAGGAATTTTCGGTAAGACTTCTCGCAAACAGGGCACTCCACATTGTTTCCTGCATAAATCAAAGGAGCCATTTTCTTAAACGGATAACTCAATCGAATCAAAAGTGGTCTCGGTAACTTATTCAGTAAGAATTTATAGAGTTTTTTCATGCTTTGCTTTCTGTCTAAACAAAATTAACCAAAGAATTAATTTAGTACCTGTTTTGAGCGTTATTTGATGTAATTTTATATCATAACGAACAGAAATGAAGATCAATCTCATCTTAATAGCAACATCACTTTTTATGTCGAGCACCGCTTTTTCCCAACTCAAAGCCCCAATAGCCAAGAAAGAACCAAAAATTTTAGAAAACCTAAACCATCAGCGAGTAGATAATTATTTCTGGATGAACCAACGCGACAGTAAAGAAGTATTGGATTATATCGCATTAGAAAATGAGTATTCTGAATCTTATTTTAAGCCTCTGCAAGGTCTTCAAGATATCTTGCTCGATGAATTCGAAAATAGAATCGATCCAAATGCCATTTCTGCCCCATTTAACATCAATAACAGAACCTATCAAGTAAGACAAAAAGAAGGTAAAGACTATCCCTATGTTTACTTAATCGATGGAAAAAAAGAAACTATCTTTTTGGACGAAAACGAACGAGCGACCGGGCATAATTTTTATCAAATGGGCGATTGGTCCACTTCACCTGACAACTCCTTACTAGCTATAGGTGAAGACTATACAGGAAGAAGAAAATACAACATCACTTTTAGAAAAGACAACGGTAAATTTTTATCGGATAAGATAGAAAATGCCGAACCAACCGTAATTTGGGCCAACGATAACAAAACAATATTTTATTGTAAGAAAGACGAAAAAACACTTCGCCCTTTTCAAGTGTGGAAACATGTTTTAGGAAAGAAAACAGATGAATTGGTATTCGAAGAACTGGATGAAAAATACTATGTTTCACTCGATAAATCGCTTAACAGAGAATACATCAAGATCGTTTGTCATGCATCCTTAACGAGTGAAATTCTTCTTATAAAAGCCGATCAACCCAATTCTAAACCGGTTTGTTTTTTAAAGCGTGAAGAAGGGCATATTTATGAGGTCGAACCGCATACCAAAGGTTTTTACATACTCAGTAATCTTAATGCGGAAAACAATCAGTTACTTTTCGCTAAGGAATTGCCTCAGTCCGTTAAGGATTGTCAAATTATCCAAAAGCACGATAAAAAAGTATTAATTGAAAATATTGCAGTTTTTGAAAGCTTTATTGTTTTGGAAGAAAGGTCAAACGGACTTGAAAAGCTAAAACTAGTTTTCTTAAATGACCAATCTGAAAAGTACATTCAAGTCAACGAAGAAACTTACTCATTAAGTCTTCATGCCAACGATGATTTTACAGGAAAGTCGCTAAGATATGCCTACAATTCGATGACTACACCGCCTTCTGTTTATGAATACAATGTATTGACGGAAGAAAAGACGCTGATTCATCGTAATGAGTTGATTGACAAGTCATTTAGTCCAGACAATTACAGTTCTGAACGAATCTGGGCAACGGCTTATGATGGTACTTTGATTCCTGTTTCTTTGGTTTATAAGAAAGGAACGGATTTAAAAAAGGCACCTATGCTGCTTTATGGTTATGGTTCATACGGTTACACAATTCCTTCTGGATTTTCGGCGACAAGATTGAGTTTACTTGACAGGGGTTTTGTTTTTGCTGTAGCCCATATTCGCGGTGGAAAATACATGGGAGAAGAATGGTACCAAAATGGGAAATTCGACAAGAAAAGAAACACTTTTACCGATTTTATCAATTGTGCAGAATACTTGGGCATGAAAGGCTATTGTGATCCGGCTAAGATATATGCTCAAGGCGGCTCGGCAGGCGGACTTTTGATGGGAGCAATAACCAACATGGCGCCCTACTTATTCAAGGGTATTGTTTCCCAAGTTTCCTTTGTTGATGTTGTAACGACCATGCTTGACGAGACGATTCCATTGACGGTTGGTGAATACGACGAATGGGGAAATCCAAACGAGGAAAAGTACTATTATTACATGCTTTCTTACTCGCCTTACGACAATATCAAACCGACCCACTACCCTGCTATCCTAATGACCACGGGTTATCATGATTCTCAAGTTCAGTATTGGGAACCTCTAAAGTACATTGCCAAAATGCGCGAATTGAAGCAGGACAATAACCCTTTGTTGTTTGATTGCAACATGGACGCAGGCCACGGTGGCGGTTCGGGTAGATCTACAGTAAGAAAAGAAATTGCACAAGTCTATGCGTTTATACTCGACCTGGAAGGTCAAAGCAAATAAGCTTTTATTCCTTTTTGTTTTATTGAGATTCGCCACGTTGGCGCAAGAATCGACTTCATCTTATGAGCGGTACAAGGATAAAATTGTCTTTTTTACAGATTTGGGATTCAATTCTGCCCCCTTTACGATACTTTATCCCTTCCCTACGGGAGAAACAAAGGCTAAATACAAGAATAACTATAGTCCCGCCCTTGGTTTTGGAGGTGCGTACAAATGGTTTGCGCTTAGGGTCGGATTTACTCTAAAAAGCACTACTAGACCAAAAAGTCGTTTCGGGCGAACGGACTTTCTAGACATTGGAACCAATTTTCAAATCAAAAAAAATTACTTCAATCTTGATTTCCATTATTACAAAGGATTCGCGCTAATGAATGCTTATGAGTTCGTCGATACATTAAACAAGCATAACCCCAATTTGATTTACCCGGAGACCAAGTCCATTAGCATGTCAATCAATGCATGGAGATTTAAGAACAAAGACTTCAACATGGCAGCAGTTTATGGTAAAACAGGATTGTATAAAAAGGACATCGGAACTTGGTATATAAAACCTACCGTTAGTATCCATGGCATTGGAAATGACACCCGCTCCATCTTACCCGATGAGTTGATAGACACAAATGTCACTCGTACAAGAATGAATTCCATGTCAGCATTTGAGTTTGGCTTCGTACCTGGATATGCATATGTTAAAAGATACAAGAATTGGCAAGTTTGTGCTTTTGCCGGTCTAGGGGCCGTTGTTCAGCTTAAAACTTATGTATTTGACGATGTCACGAGAGGTTTCTTAGGGCTAACACCAAGATATGACTTCAGGCTTATCGGTGGCTATAGCAACAAGAAATACTTTTCTTTCCTGACTTTAGAAATGGACAATAAGAATATACGGTTTAACGACTTAAAGTTTAGACAGAGCTATTATACATTGAGGCTTGCGGTTGGATGTAGATTGAACAGGAGTTCAAATTAAGAACGCAGAATGAGAACGCAGAATGAAGAATGAGAGTGTGAGCGGTTAGTAATCAGCTGTTAGTTATTTATTAGGTCAAATAAATTTCATTTAAATATTGCCATAATCAATTTTCAGAATTCTAAATTATTTTCCTCCGTCAGCTGACGGGGAGGACAAAGGAGGAAGTAAACTCAAAAACAAGTATACCGGAAAGCAATGAAACACTGCCTTCGGCTTCGCTCAGTCAGCGGATTACTGAAAAGAAAATGCGCGCCGACTGAGCGAAGTCGATGGCAAGCATCACCAACGAGCAAAACTAAAAACAAGAATACCGAAAAGCAATGAAACACTGCCTTCGACTTCGCTCAGTCAGCGGATTATTGAAAAGACATTTCGCGCATCCCCCTCAATACTCACACACAAAACTGAATACTCCTTTCTCGAAGGCAAGCATCACCTCAAAACTGTTATCAGTTTTGCAACACTATAGTCGAAACTATCGTTTTATTTTCTTGGTCGATATTGACACTAACAAGGTTCCCTTTCTTTAAAAACTCGTTTAATTGGGTAGTTTCCACAGATTCGCGGAGATTTGCTTTTACATAATCGACATCTACTCTTCTTACTGCACCTGTAATTAAGTCAATTGTCCAGGAAATCAAACCAAATCCGTTTAAAAGACATACAAGATTGAACTTACTGTCCATAATTACTACGGTTTCTCTGTAGCCATCAAGGTTATAACTAATGTGGTCTTCGGGTTGAACTCTAATTTCCAATGGAGTTATTCCAGCATAAATTCCGTTTACAAAAACTTTTGCCCCTCTTGGATTGGAATCGTAGACCACATTTCGCCCAGTACCTGTAATAACTGTTCCGCAACTTTGAACGAGCAAAATTGCAACTAACATAAGAATGAGTGATAATCTAATTTTCATATTTCGTTTTTATTACAAGCCAATTAAGGAATTTGGTTCGACAAACACCTTAGACTAAAATAAAGAAATAATTGGAATTTAATACCGATTGAGATTTTAAATGTCGCAGAAATAATCCTTATACCGATTGTGATTTTAAATGTCGTAGAAAACACTCCTTAAAATCTACATCGGCATAATACTTTATGGAAATTCCTTAGCGACATAATAAACTAAAAATGGTGTTAAAATCTACATCGGCAATCTACTTTAAGGAAATGCCTTAGCGGCATTATGAAGTAAAAATGGTCTAACTTAAAAACTCAGGAATAGAAATGAGCCAATTTTTCCTCAGTTCACCAAGATTTGTAATTAAAGGATTGTATATTTTTCGATTTGAGTACTTGGTTAAGCTATCATAATCAACAATTTCGGTGTTTCCATTTTCTTCCGTGAGCACCTTTAATCGATTAAAGAAATCAATATTTAATTCTTCACCAAGTGACTTCACAAATTTGACAGAAGAATCTATAGAGCAACCGCTTGCTGCAACATCCCCTTCTACACAAAATGCAATGTGGTAATCACTTATTTTTGCACCAGTTGCGGTAAGTTTTGCACCATGGGCTGCCCATTTGGCGACAAATTCGGTGATAGCCTGTTGAATCTCACCTTCGTATTCTTTTGGAAGAATTTTGTCAGCTTGATACACCCAGACTCTTGCTTCGTCTGTAAAATTGGAAAAAATCATTATTCAATATCTATTGCAGAGGCAATTAGTTCGGCTACATCAATAACTTTTACTGAATCTTCTTTGTCAAAGTTTTTAACACCGTCTGTCATCATTGTGTTGCAGAAAGGACATCCTGTCGCAATAATTTCAGCTTTCGTCTCTAAAGCGTCCTCAGTACGCTCTACGTTTACTTCTTTATCCCCTTTTTCGGCTTCTTTGAACATTTGAGCACCTCCAGCACCACAACAAAGTCCTTTTGTTTTGCAACGCTTCATTTCCACCAATTCGGCATCGAGTTTTTCGATTAAAGAACGAGGTGCATCGTATACATTGTTTGCTCTACCTAAATAGCAAGGATCATGGAAAGTGATTTTCTTCCCTTTGTAGGTTCCGCCATCATTTAAGCTCAATTTACCCGTATTAATAAGGTCTTGAATCAACTGAGTATGGTGAATTACTTCGTATTCTCCACCCAACTCAGGATACTCATTTTTGAGCGTGTTAAAGCAGTGTGGACAACCCGTAACGATTTTCTTTACCTCATATCCATTCAATACTTGAATGTTCATCATGGCTTGCATTTGAAATGTGAACTCATTACCCGCCCTTTTAGCCGGATCTCCA
>JBLIKY010000088.1:0-9361 GCA_047637535.1 Lentimonas sp. | reverse complement strand
TTCAACAACGACACGCTTATCTTGTTTAAAGAAGACCGATTTGCGAACTTGAAAATCGTTCTCTATTCTGAACTGTTATTACCAGAAGTAATCGCTTCTTACAAAAAAGGCAGTAAAAGCATTTCTAAATTGCAAACCTTGTTGGTTGAGGAAATCGGGGAAGGTGAACTTAAAAAAGCCGCTTGTTGCAATTTATCTGAATCTTTTGAGACCAATGCATCTGTCGATGTCAGCATTACGGATGCTGTCTCTGGGGCGAAGCAAATTCAGATGATGGGCTTGTCGGGTGTTTACACTCAAATTCAAATGGAAAACATTCCTTATTTGAGAGGTTTAGAAAGCGCGTTTGGATTAAATAGTATTCCAGGAACTTGGGTAAACTCGATTCAGATAACAAAAGGAACGGGGCCAGTTGTAAACGGATATGAATCCATGGCGGGACTAATAAATATAGATCTCAAAAAGCCAAATATCTCCAAAGAGAAAATTTACTTCAACGGGTACGGCAATCGATTTGGTCGTGTCGAAGGTAATTTCCACACCAATGTTCCCTTGAGCGAAAAATGGAGCACAGGGGCTTTCGTACACGCTTCTACGCTAACCAATGTAGTGGATGAAAACAAAGATGGATTCAAAGACATCCCAACCGGATACAATGGCGCTTTCTTTAATCGTTATCATTATCAAGGCGATAAAATGGAGGTTCAATTGGGGATAAATGCTTACGTCGATGAGAAAGTGGGTGGACAGCTTAAATACGGCACAAGTCCCGAGGCGAATCAAAATCTTTATGGCGTTTATAACCATACCGAACACGTAGACTTTTTTGCAAAAACGGGATTCTTCTTTAAGGACAAGCCTTATCGTTCGGTTGGAATATTGTACAACGCAAAATACCAAACAACATCTGCGATTTTTGGCAAAAGGGCCTTTTTTGGTGAAGAAAAAAGGGGGTACATCAATGCCATTTACGATGACATTATTGGTTCGACCATTCACAAAACAAGAATGGGTTTGAGCAATACGATTGTCGACTTCAAACAACAATTAGGAACTGCAAATGACGATCGTTTGGAAATCGTTCCAGGTGTTTTTGGTGAGTATACATATACAGGCTTGAGGTTGGTAAATGTGCTCGGTGTACGATACGATTATCACAATTTATATGGAGGAATAGCTTCTCCAAGACTACACAGTAAGTACATTCTTTCTGAAAAAACTGACTTGCGCTTCACAGCGGGTCGTGGTTGGAGGGTTCCAAATTACATGATAGATAACTTGTCCTTGCTGGCAACTGGGCGATCATGGGTAGCACCGACAGAGATAAAACCTGAGATTTCATGGAATACTGGCGGTTCGGTTGTACAAGAGTTCAAAGCCTTTGGCGAAAAAGCATCCTTGGTTTTGGATTATTACTACACCTATTTTGAAAATCAATTGGTGATAGACAGAGACATTGACTTCAATTCAATTGTATTTAAGAATTTAGGAAACACATCTTATTCGAATAGTTTCCAGGCAGAACTTTCCCTCTCCCCATCAAAAACCTTTGACGTGAGGTTGGCTTATAAATTCTTAGATGTTAGGTCTGAGTATAACAATCAGATACAATCCAAAGTTATGGTGCCTCGTCACAGAGGTTTTGTAAATCTCGCTTATAAATCAAGAAACAAAAGATGGATGGCAGATTTTACCACATCAATTTTTGGAACCTCTAGATTGCCCAATGTAGCGGGAACGACGGAAGAATCGTTGATGTCAGACAGAAGTGAAGTATTTCCTATGATAAGTGCGCAAATCACTCACGTTTATAAGCGTTTTGAGTTTTACCTTGGAGGAGAGAATCTAGGTAATTACACCCAAAAAAACCCAATTATTGACGCAGCTAACCCTTTTAGCACGGAATTTGATGCAACAAGAGTATGGGCACCAGTTGTTGGAGCTAACATATATGGCGGATTGCGTTTTACAATAGAAAAAGAAGAAAATTTAAAGTAAATTTAACGAGTAAAAAAAGAAAACATGAAAACATTAATCACAATCGCATTTGCATTTTTTGCAATGACAAGTTTCGGACAAAGTAAAGTCGAAGAAGTAAAAATACACACCTCTGCAGAATGCGGAAGTTGTAAGAAAAGAATTGAAGGCGCGTTGAATTACACAAAAGGTATCAGGTTTGCTGAGTTGGATCTAAAAACAAAAGATGTAACTGTTCAATTCAATTCAGATAAAATCACCTTGGCTGAGGTCAAATCAGTAATCAATAAAACAGGTTATGATGCTGACGAGTCGAAAGCTACAAAAAAAGGATACGAAGCACTTCCTGCTTGTTGCCAAAAAGGAGGAATGGACTAGAATTCATCAATAAAATTTAGTGGTTTGAGCAATCGATTTGCTTTGAAAGCATCGATCTTCGGGTCGATGCTTTTTTTATGCTGATAAATTAACACTATCAAAAGGCAGATGGTGCAACTACTCCTAGAATTTCCTTATTTTTGCCTCGATAATTTATTTAATACACAAAGAATGTCATATTTGTTTACCTCAGAGTCAGTTTCTGAAGGACACCCAGATAAAATAGCGGATCAAATTTCAGACGCGTTGATTGATAATTTCATGGCCTTTGACCCAGCGTCAAAAGTGGCTTGTGAAACATTGGTTACAACCGGTCAAGTTATCTTGGCTGGAGAGGTAAAAACAAATACTTATCTTGACGTGCAGTCTATCGCAAGACAGGTAATTGAACGAATTGGTTATACCAAATCAGAATACATGTTTGAAGCAAAATCTTGCGGTATTCTTTCGGCAATTCACGAACAATCAACCGAAATCAACCAAGGTGTTGACCGTGCAAATCCTGAAGATCAAGGAGCGGGTGACCAAGGAATGATGTTTGGATATGCTACTAAAGAAACAGAAAATTATATGCCATTGGCATTGGATTTATCGCATAAAATTCTTCAAGAATTAGCGAATATCCGTAAGAACGAACCAGAATTAATCTCTTACTTACGTCCAGATGCAAAATCTCAAGTTACAATTGAGTACTCTGATGATAACAAGCCGGAAAGAATTGACTCTATCGTTGTCTCTACACAACACGATGATTTTGACGAAGACATCACCATGTTGGCTAAAATCAAAAAAGACATTATCGAATTGGTAATTCCAAGAGTAAAAGCAAAATTACACCCTGAGTTACAAAAATTATTCACCGATAAAATCATATACCACATCAACCCAACTGGGAAATTTGTGATTGGTGGACCACACGGCGATACTGGATTAACAGGAAGAAAAATAATCGTTGATACGTACGGAGGAAAAGGGGCTCACGGTGGTGGTGCATTTTCTGGAAAGGATCCTTCTAAAGTTGACCGTTCGGCAGCTTATGCAACACGTCATATCGCTAAGAATATGGTTGCAGCAGGACTTTGTGATGAGGTCTTAGTGCAAGTTTCTTACGCAATCGGTGTAGCTAAGCCTTGTGGTGTGTTTGTCAATACTTACGGTACATCAAAAGTGGATTTGACCGACGGTGAAATCGCAAAGAAAATTGAAACAATATTTGATTTACGTCCTTACTTTATTGAGAAAAACTTAAAGTTAAGAAACCCAATATATTCAGAAACTGCGGCTTACGGTCACATGGGAAGAAAGAACGAAACGGTTACTAAATCGTTTACTTCTCCAGACGGAACAGTTGTCACAAAAACAGTTGAGTTATTTACATGGGAAGCTCTTGATAGAGTAGCTGATGTAAAAAGGACTTTTGGATTGTAATATTTAGTTTTAAAACATTAAAAAGTCCCATCCTTCCGTCCGTCAGCTGACGGACGGAAGGATGGGACTTTTTTGTTTAAAATGATATTATCAAATAAACCCTATACTGTTTTAATTTCGCTCAAGTGAAGTTCTTTCAGGTGTTCCATTTCCCATTTTAAATTTTAATGTCAAGGAAAAACGTGATAAATAACTAATCTCAAACGGAACAATTTGATTGTTATAACTTAGGTTAATTTTTGTTTTGTCTTTTGAGTCAAATTCCCAGCTACCCGCAATATTAACGTTGTCTTCATCCAGATAAAAACCTTGATAGGGTTCATAATTTGGTTCGTTTTTTTCACTGTCATTTGCCTTGTAAACAGCAGCGATTAAGGTGAAACTTCCATTTTTATTGAACTTGATATCCATACGATTTAATTTTTCAACACTTTTATATCCTCCCAAAACTGTACTTCCTTCGTAATTTGAACTATACAATTCCCATTGATTTTTGCATAAAATTTGCTTAGCAGTGCGCAATCTAAAGTTTTGCCCATCCTCAAATTTTTTACAAGAAGGAAAGAATAAAAAGCACAATAATGCTAATGAGAGTGCATTTTTCATAAGTTTATTTGAAATGAAATATTCGAAAATTTAGTTTATTATTTTAGAAAACGAATCAGATTTCAACGCTCCAATTGAATGGCCCTGCCCTTTTAGTATAGCTAACCTTCCTCGATTTAAACGCTCAACAGCCATTCTTGACTCTTCTAAAGAGACCAGCTGATCTTCTTCGCCAACACTTATGGTAACAAGGCAGGAAACCTCCTCTAAGTCCTCGTAAGCCAAGGATGATTTGTCCCCCAAAGAAAGAATCATCTTTCCTGTGTTGTTCAACACGTTTTTCCAATTTTCTTCTCCGTGCGTATTCTTAAGCCAATTGGCAAAGTGAGGAACTTTTTCTTCAATCAAATCAGGGTTCATCTTGGAGACTTCCTTTTCTGAAGAAGATTTTGTCCAGTTAAATTTTGTTCCGAAAGTAAATATATGATCAATGTTTTGGCTTTTGTTCATCGAGTATTTCAAAGCAACATACCCACCCATTGAATAGCCAAAGATTGAAAATTTAGTCAATTTGTTTTCTTCGATAAATCGGTCCAATTGTTCGACAAACTGTGGTATTGAGAAAGCCTTGTTGGTTCTGTTTCCTCCGTGACCATAAAAGTCAAACGACAAAACCTTGTAATTTTCTTTGAACTTGTCAGCGATTTTAGTCATTTGATGTTGGCTTCCCAAAGCACCGTGAAGTAATACGATAGTAGGTTTCATAGGTTTAGTTTTCTCTGTTTTCAAATGTGTCATTCTTTCGTTTTTTATACGCTCGAATGGCAAAATAAATAATCAATACGAGCATACCGCCCCAGATCAATCCTTTTAAGGAAAGTACGAGTAGGTCAACCGATTCCATAATTATGAATTCAGTTTTACACCAGTTCCGTAGGCTAAAATCTCAGACGAACCTTGCATAATAACACTTGTGGCGAGACGAACATTCACAACAGCATCAGCTCCCATTCTCACGGCATCTTGTTGCATACGCTCCAAAGCTTGTTCGCGTGACTGCGCCTGAAGCTTCGTGTATTCTTCAATCTCACCTCCAACGATGGCTTTTAAACCCGCAAAAATATCTCGTCCGATATGTCTCGATCGAACCGTGCTTCCGCGACAAATGCCAACGATTTCTGTTATTTCTTTTCCTGGAATTGATTCTGTTGTAGTGATAATCATGAAGCTAGTTTTTTATATAGAACGAATCCCGCATAAAAAAGTTTCAAGCCTCAATCCCCTCAACCCTCCAAAATCACACTCAAGACTGTATTGCGTAGCTTTCAACGCTAGGGCAAGAACAAATCAAGTTTCTATCACCAAAAGCATTATCAACTCTTCTTATAGGCACCCAGTACTTCCATTCTTTAAGGTAAGAAACTGGATAAGCTGCTTCTTGAGGAGAATAAGGATAATTCCAATCTTGGTTGATGATACAATCTGCAGTGTGCGGAGCGTTCTTCAATAAATTGTTCACTTTGTCAGCGTGACCATTTTCGATTTCACGAATTTCTTCACGAATCTTAATCATGGCTTCGATAAAGCGATCCAATTCTTCTTTGTCCTCTGATTCAGTTGGTTCGACCATCAATGTCCCAGCAACTGGGAAAGAAACCGTTGGTGCGTGGAAACCAAAGTCAATCAAACGTTTTGCAATGTCTGCAACTTCAACGTCTGCTGTTTTCTTAAAGTCTCTACAATCCAATATCATTTCGTGCGCTACTGTTCCGTTTTGCCCCGAATATAAAATCTCGTAATGGTCTTTTAAACTTGCTGCGATATAATTGGCATTTAAAATGGCCGCTTCTGTAGAGTGTCTAAGACCTCTTGAACCAAGCATTTTAATGTAACCGTAAGAGATTAACAAAATCAAAGCCGAACCATAAGGTGCAGCCGAAATAGCTTCAATGGCTTTATCACCACCCGCTGCAAAGACAGGATTACTCGGTAAGAAAGGAGCCAAATGTGCTCTAACTCCGATAGGCCCCATTCCTGGTCCGCCACCTCCGTGAGGAATAGCGAAAGTTTTGTGCAAATTCAAGTGACAAACGTCAGCTCCAATGTTTCCAGGATTAGTCAATCCAACTTGAGCATTCATGTTGGCGCCGTCCATGTATACCTGACCGCCGTTTTCGTGAATGATAGCTGTAATTTCTTTAATGCCTTCTTCGAATACTCCATGAGTTGAAGGGTAGGTTACCATCAGACCACCTAAAGTGTCTTTTAATTCGTTGGCAACTGTTCTTAATTGGTCGATATCGATATTTCCGTTCTCATCACATCCAGTAACAACAACCTCAAATCCGGCCATTACAGCAGAAGCAGGGTTCGTTCCGTGTGCAGAAGAAGGAATAATCATCTTAATTCTTTGACTATCTCCGTTTGATTCGTGAAACGCTTTGATAACCATCAATCCAGCATACTCACCTTGAGCACCTGAGTTGGGTTGAAGAGAAACAGCGTCAAACCCTGTGCATTCGCAAAGGTCTTTTTCTAGTTCTCTAAACATTTTGTGGTATCCTTCTACTTGATTCAAAGGTGCAAAAGGGTGCAAGTTCGCAAACTGAGGGTTAGTGATTGGCATTAACTCTGCCGCTGCATTCAATTTCATGGTACAAGACCCCAAAGGAATCATAGAGTGAACCAAAGACAAATCTTTATTTTCCAAACGCTTTAAATAGCGCATCATTTTTGATTCAGAATGAAATTTGTTGAAAGTTGGGTGCGTTAAAACGGCATCTGTTCTTAAGAAACTTGGTGCTAAACTTACTCTTACTGTTTCATCCAATTTAATGGCTTCTTTACCAACAACTTTAGCGAAAACATCGAGAAGTAGTTGAACATCGGCCATTGTATGCGGTTCACCAAAGGAAATAGTTACCTCGTGGTCATTTAAATAATTTAAATTCATCCCTGCGGCTTCCGTTTCAGACTGAATTTCAAATGCAGGTATGCCTTTCACGTATATCGTGTCGAAGAATTCGTCTCCTCCTAATTCAATTCCTAGTTCTCTCAAACCGTCGGCTGTTTTACTCGCCAAACCGTGCACGTGCATTGAGATTTCTCGCAATCCAACTGGTCCGTGATAAACAGCATACATACTTGCCATCACAGCCAAAAGTGCTTGAGCCGTACAAATATTTGAAGTAGCCTTATCTCTTTTGATATGTTGTTCGCGAGTTTGCAAAGCCATTCTTAAAGCCACATTACCGTCTGCATCTTTCGATACTCCGATAATTCTTCCTGGCATATGTCTTTTGTAAGAATCTTTAGCTGTAAAATACGCGGCATGCGGTCCACCATTACCCATTGGCACTCCAAAACGCTGGGAGCAACCAAATACAACATCAGCTCCTAAATGTCCAGGTGCATTAAGTACAACCAAAGAAAGTAAATCAGCACCAACTGCAACAGGAGTTCCTGACTCTTTCATTCTATTGATAAATCCCTCTATACCTTTTACTCTTCCGTATGCATCCGGGTATTGGACTATGGCACCGAAGAAAGAAGTTCCACCTTCAAAAATTTCTGGGTCACCAACAACTAGATCGATTCCTAAATTCTTCGCTCTACCTCTAACAACTTCAATGGTTTGAGGAAATGCAAATTCAGAAATAAAGAATTGACATGCCTTGTCTTTAACTTGCTGTCTTGATCGGTTGTTAAAGAACATCAGCATTGCCTCAGCACCTGCTGTCGCTTCATCCAACAAAGATGCGTTGGCAATCTCCATTCCAGTCAGGTCCAAGATCATCGTTTGGAAGTTCAACAAAGCCTCTAATCGGCCTTGAGAAATTTCGGCTTGATACGGTGTATATGCTGTATACCATCCTGGATTTTCTAATACATTTCTAAGAATCACTGGAGGAACAATCGTTTCTGAATAACCCAAACCAATAAACGATTTGTTTACCTTGTTTAAGTTACCCAACTCAGTTACATGATTAAGATACTCTTGCTCTGTCATCGCTCGAGTGATATCCAACTCACGATTTAATCGTATGTGGGCAGGAATAGTTTTGTCGATTAATTCTTCGATCGACGCTACTCCAATTTTGGATAACATGGCATTTTTTTCTGCTGTATCCGGTCCAATGTGTCTTTTAGAAAATGTACTCATTTTTACTGCAATTTTGAGAGTACAAATATAAGCAGAAATTTGTGTGAGAGATAACAAGGAACGCAATTAAAGTGAACGACATGCAACCCTTTTTTCTTTGTTGCTTACTGAAGAGTAACTGTAATCATTTTTGGCGCATGAAAAACCACTTATTCGGCACAATATTCTCGGGGATATTGACTACTTTTTTTACCAAAAAATAGATAATTTCAGTTGTATAATAGATGGAAATTGGATTGTAGAATCGCATAATATTAGACCCAACCCAAAGGGCACCACAGAAGAATTGTATTTTCATGCAGTGGATAAGGCCTATAGCGAGGGCAAATTTACTTTCAAAAGTCCTGAAGTCGATTTTGAAGCCCCTTTGCACACGACATAAAAGACAAAATACTCACCGCGACATTTGGTCCAAATGAAAGTAACGTTTTTGAAATCAAGAAATGGATCACAAACGAATTGATTTTATTCGATAATGCAAACAACGACCTTCAAGTAATTGAGCCTTTCGAAAGGGAGATAATGACATCAAAGGCTATGGTTAACAAGTACTAAGGAAAAATTGAAAAGCTGAAAAAAAAATTGTAATATTGTTTCACTTATAAAATCTGAAAACATGAAAAAATTAATTTTACCTATTGTAGTTCTATTAACATTGGTTGTTGGTTGCGAAAAAGATGCATCAATCGATATTCCTATTGAGTTAAATAAGGAATTTACCTTACACGTAATTGTTCCTATCGGCGTATCTGAAGATTCAACAAAAGTTGATGAAACAATCGAACCAAATGATGAGTTACAAGAGTACCTTGATAAAATAAAAACATTTACAATTGATTCGGCTAACTATAGATTGACCAACCTAACGGG
>JBLIKY010000087.1:0-9370 GCA_047637535.1 Lentimonas sp. | reverse complement strand
ACTTTTATTCCGAATATGTTAGTTCAGTTAAACATTACGGATATGATAAGGGCCAATGCGATTGTGGTGCCTTCAATGAGTGTAATTAAGGATCACACCAATCAAAATTTTGTCTATTTGACATTGAATGAGAAAAAAGGAGAATACGCTTTGAAGAAAGTGAGGGTTAGGGTTATTCAAAGCTTCGAAGGCGAATCGCTAGTAGAGGGGATAGATGCAAAATTAACGGCAAATCAAATGGTGGTTGTTGAAGGTGCAAAAGGAGTGACTGAGGCGGATAATGTAAGAATCAAATAGTTAGAAAACATGGAAGAGAAAACATCTAGGGGGTTCGGTATATCCACCCTTGCCGTTAAGAATAGAAAATCTGTTTTTCTAGTTGCGTTTATCATTTTTGTAGGTGGCCTTTTGGCTTACAATAGTATGCCAATAGAGAACTTTCCCGAAATCCAAATTCCTGAAATCTATGTCGGTATCGCAAAACCAGGAGCTTCTCCTGAATACATGTCAAAAAAGATTAGTGAATCCATTGAAAAAGAAGTAGGTGGGATTAAGCTGGTCGATGAGATTAATTCCAATTCTGTGCATGGTTACACTACGGTTAGAGTAAAGTTTGATTTTGATATGAGTGTTTCCGAGGCACTTCAAAAAGTGAAGGACGCTGTTGATAAAGCGAGGGCTAAAAGCGATTTTCCAGAATTGCCGATTGAACCCAATATCTTTGAGGTAGACCCAGCATCCATGCCAATTCTTAATATTAATTTAAGAGGAGCTAATGCAGGTTTGTTGAAAGAAATTGGCGAAATTCTGGAAAAAAGAATAGAAGAAATTCCGGAAATAAGTGAGGTTGATATTCGTGGGATTCAAGAGCAAGAAATGCGAATAGATGTTGACCCTATTAAATCACAATCGGTTAATGTGTCACTTGACGATATTCAAAATGCTATAAGAAGTGAACATCAGAATATCCCATCAGGTGAAATTTTAATGGACGGTGTTCGTAAGACATTAAGAATTAACGGTGAATTTAAAAATGCTGCGCAGCTTAAAGAACTCATCGTAAAAGACGAAGATTATCTTCCCGTTAGGTTGGGGGACATTGCAAAAGTGTATTTCGGAAACTCAGATACAACATCTTATGCGAGGGAGTTTGGCGAACCAGTAGTCATGCTCGACGTAAAGAAACAGGGTGGTGAAAACCTACTCGACGCATCAGATAAAATTTATGCCTTACTCGATGAAGCACAAAAAGATGGAACGGTACCAAGGTCTGTCGCTTTGTCTGTTACCAATGACCAGTCAAACAATTCGCGGGACATGGTTTCGAATCTTGAAAACTCCATTTTATTAGGCATTATTTTGGTTGTCGTCGTGCTTTTGTTCTTCCTAGGTTTAAGAAATGCACTTTTTGTTGGGATTGCAATTCCCTTGTCGATGTTAATGTCCTTCTTGATATTGAATGCAATGGATGTGACATTAAATGTAATGGTGCTATTCTCACTTGTTTTGGCTTTAGGAATGCTGGTCGATAATGGCATAGTAATCGTTGAAAACATATACAGAAACTTATCGGAGGGAATGACCTCGCAGAAAGCGGTTATTCAAGGAGTAGGGGAAGTCGCTTGGCCAATTATTGCTTCAACAGCAACAACTTTGGCTGCTTTTATCCCATTGGCGTTTTGGCCAGGAATGACGGGGGAATTTATGAAGTATCTACCCATAACTCTGATTATAGTTCTGGGTTCATCATTATTCGTTGCCTTGGTAATTAATCCGGTATTAGCGGTTGTTTATATGAAAGCAACAGATACACCATTGCGAAAAAGAAGAGTGTTGTTGACGGCGCTTCTTTTCTCAATTGCTGGTTTACTTTGTTTAATATTGGGGTTAACCAGCTTCGGAAATTTATTGATAATCTTGGCAATTGCTGGGTTAATAAACTTCTATTTCTTCGTTCCAGGCACCACCTATTTTCAAACCAGAGTTTTGCCAAAAATGGAATCAAAATACGAAAGGTTTTTAAACTATGCTTTGAGGGATAAAAACCCTATCAAATTTTTGATGGGGACTTTCGGCCTTTTCGTTGTAGCTATTATTTTGATGATGGTTGTACCGCCGAAGATTGATTACTTCCCGGTAAACGAACCAAATTACGTGAATATCTTTATTTCGCAACCAATTGGGACAGACATAAAAAGAACCAATGAGACCACTTTATTGGTGGAAGAAGAAGTCAATTTTATTTTAAAGGATTATTTAAAGAAAGATTCGCAGTACGAAAAAGGCGACGAAAGAAGACTTATTCGCTCTATTATATCTCAAGTTGGGGACGGTACGAGTGACCCTAGCCAAGGTCCTTCCATGGGCAACACGCCAAACAAAGCAAGAATTACAATAAATTTCACTGAATTTCAGCATAGAGATGGTGTTTTGACAGGGAAATTATTGTCTGAAATTCAAAATGGACTAAAAGGCAAATTCACTGCGGACATTGAGATAAATGCAGAGAAGAATAGCGAAGGACCGCCTCAAGGAGCCCCAATTAACATCGAAGTAGCAGGTCGAGGAGATTATGCTGATTTGTTAAATCAGGCTGTTGATTTAAGAAACATTCTTCAAAGATCAGAAATAAAAGGGATCGATAAGCTGAAGTTGAATGTAGAATCCAACCGCCCGGAGATTCCAATCGAAGTAGATAGAGAGCAAGTAAGAAAGCTAAATGCATCGACCATGATGGTAGCGCAGGCGATACGCAAAGCGGTACTAGGGGAAGACATAACAACTTATACAAAGGATGATGAGTCGTATGATATGGTAATGCGTTTTGATAAAAGCAGTAGAGAAAGTCTAGACGCCTTACTGGATCAAAAATTAACTTTTAGAAATAACAAAGGAACCATACTTAATATTCCTATTCGTTCAGTGGTTAAGTCTCCTAAGGAGAACATTACCTATTCAGCAGTTGTTCGTAAAAACCAATTGCCACAAGTTACAATTTCTTCAGGCGTACAAGAAGGTTTTAACGCCAACGAGGTGGTTGCTGAAGTGAAAAAAGAAGTAGATAAATTAAAAGCAGACAAAAAGCTTGACAAACGATTTACTTATGAGTTTACTGGGCAGCAGGAAGAACAACAGAAAGAACTTACTTTCTTGATTTCGGCCTTAATGATTGCCGTTTTCTTGATTGTATTGATCATCGTCGCCCAATTTAACTCCTTTTCCGCACCGATTATAATAATTTTAACGGTAGTACTGTCCTTGATTGGAGTGTTACTTGGTCTTGTAATATCAAGACAGAGTTTCGTAATCATGATGACTATGATAGGTGTGATTTCTTTGGCCGGGGTAGTTGTAAATAATGCCATTGTCTTAATTGATTTCACCAATATGTTGAGACGCGACAAACGTAAAGAACTAGGGTTAAGAGACGATGAGATATTGCCTTATGAAGAAGTTGTTGCTTGTGCAACAGAAGCGGGTAAAACTCGTTTACGTCCCGTGTTGCTTACAGCAATAACAACCATACTAGGATTGATTCCACTAGCGGTTGGATTCAATATTGATTTTTTCAGTTTCCTTTCATCTTATGATCCGAAAATCTATATTGGAGGGGATAACAATATCTTCTTCTCTCCAATGTCTTGGGCGATAATTTATGGATTAACCTTCGCCACATTCTTGACTTTAATTGTCATTCCTAGTTTGTATTTACTCATGTTTAGACTAAAAACATGGGTCTACAAATTATTAAACATGACTTGGTCATCAAATGACTAATATTCACAATTGCATATGTTTAAGTATTTTCAAGGGGGTTAATTAGCTGTGATTGCATAATTAAAAAAAGAAATTATGTTAAAAAACATAAAACCCGACAAAAGAATTTGGTAGATTCAAAATAAGACGTATATTTACTATGTAAGAATAGCAAATTAAAAAGAAATTATAGTTTTTTTCAGTGAATAGTGTTTAGGTTAAATTAAGAAAAGCATCAGTCTCCCGATTGATGCTTTTCTCTTTTATGTACTCTTCAAATACCTTTATTTACCGATTTTTCAGATGGAATGTATTACTTGCAAATCAAATTGAGTTCCGGCAATGACCAGGCCTATAGGTTAGTAAAGAAATAATAAAGAATCTTACCAAAAATTATCACCCCTATTGCTAGAGCAACGAGAGATAAAATCAAATTCGCTCCAGCCGAAACATCCTTAATTTGTTTAATCCTTTCGTCCCATTTTGGTTCGACAAAATCGCAGAGTTTCTCTAGTGCTGTGTTAAACAATTCACCGGCGAATACAGCTCCACTAACAATTAGGATAAGACACCATTCAGTATTGGTGAGTCCGAAGAAAAGCCCGAAGGAAACAGCAAGAACAAATAGTATAATCTGAATTCTAAAATTTCTCTCAGATTGAAAACAAGTCTTTATTCCACGACCTGCATTTGCGAAGGCGGAAAGGATCAATTTGAATTTCTTCATAATACGAATATATAAATCTTGTTAGTATCTAATGCAATCAGTAAGTTTGTGATACATATTTAGAACTTATGTAGAAAGGTGGAGGGACTGGCCCTATGATACCTTGGCAACCCATCGCAAGTCGATAAAGGTGCCAATTCCGATCCGTCAATAGACAGAAAAGATAAGTTTGACCCAATTTTCTACGTCAAGGTTCTTGTATTTTAATTTTTTGAAATGAATATATACGAACTTCTAAAAAAAAGAATCCTTGTACTTGATGGCGCCATGGGAACCATGATTCAACGTCACGATTTAACCGAAGACGATTTCAGAACAGGATGGTTTGAAGACCACAATCAATCCCTAAAAGGGAACAACGACCTTCTTTCTTTGACGCAACCAAAAATAATCAAAGAAATACATGCTCAATACCTTGCGGCAGGAGCTGATATTATTGAAACTAATTCTTTCTCTGGCACTTGGATAGCTCAAGCGGATTACGGACTCGAAAAATACGTGTACGATATCAATTTTCATTCTGCCAAAATAGCCAAAGAGGTTTGTGATGAATTTACGGCAAAAGAACCACACAAGCCTAGGTTTGTTGCAGGCTCTATCGGTCCAACTAACCGTACAGCATCGATATCCCCGGATGTAAATGACCCAGGGTTTCGCGGAATCTCTTTTGACGAATTGGTCGATGCTTATACGCAACAAGTCAATGCGCTAATAGATGGTGGAGTGGATATTCTACTTGTAGAAACCGTCTTTGACACTTTAAATGCAAAAGCAGCCCTGTTTGCAATCGACCAAGTTTACAATGAACGAAACATCGAATTGCCTATCATGGTTTCCGGCACTATAACTGACCAAAGTGGACGTACTTTAACAGGACAAACCAGCGAGGCTTTTTTGATTTCTGTCGAACACATGCCTCTCTTAACCATTGGTTTTAATTGTGCGCTAGGAGCTGAAATGATGAGGCCTTACCTTCAGATTTTAAGCAACATGAGTCACTTCGGTGTAAGTGCTCACCCAAATGCAGGTTTACCTAACGAATTTGGAGAATATGAAGAAACAGCTGAATTAATGGGAGAGCAAATTGAAGAATTCTTAAAAGCAGGATTAATAAATATTATTGGTGGGTGTTGTGGTACGACTCCCGAGCATATCAAAGAGATTTCTCGTTTGGCCAATCAATATTCACCAAGAAAATACAATCAACCTACCCAACATGTCGAGTAAAATAACCCTAAAACTTTCCGGACTCGAGCCATTAATAGTAACACCAGACACCAATTTTGTGAATATAGGAGAACGCACCAATGTAACGGGTTCGCGTGCCTTCCTGAGAATGATAAAAGAGGAAGATTACGAAGCGGCCCTTTCCGTTGCGCGTGATCAGGTTGAAGGAGGTGCTCAAATCATCGACATCAATATGGATGAAGGAATGATTGATGGCAAGGAGGCAATGGTTAAATTTTTGAATTTAATCGCAGCCGAACCCGATATCGCTAGAGTACCTATTATGATAGATAGTTCCAAATGGGAAATCATTGAGGCGGGATTAAAATGTATTCAGGGTAAAGGCGTTGTAAATTCCATTTCTTTAAAAGAAGGCAAGGCCAATTTTGTTGAGCAAGCTAAGAAAGTGAAGCGTTATGGAGCTGCGGTTATTGTTATGGCCTTTGATGAAGACGGGCAAGCCGATAGTTATGAACGAAGAATTGAAATCTGTGAACGTTCGTACCGTATTCTTGTCGATGAGGTGAAGTTCAACAAACAAGACATCATTTTTGACCCCAATATCTTTCCTGTAGCAACGGGAATGGATGAGCACAACAACAACGCTTTGGATTTCTTCAAAGCAACCAAATGGATACGAGAGAATTTGGACGGAGCGCACGTCAGTGGAGGTGTCTCGAATGTGTCTTTTTCTTTTAGAGGAAACACGCCAGTTAGAGAAGCCATGCACGCCGCATTTTTATACCATGCGATTCAACACGGCATGGACATGGGAATCGTAAACCCGACCTTGCTTGAGGTGTATCAAGAGGTTGATAAAGAATTAATGCTTTGCATTGAGGATGTTCTTTTAAACAGGAGGGAAGATGCGACGGAGCGCTTGGTTGACTTTGCCGAAACCTTTAAAGGGGAAGGTAAGAAAAAGGTTCAGGATTTAGAATGGAGAACTAGAACAGTAAACGAAAGATTAAGCCATGCCTTGGTTAAAGGAATCACAGATTACATTGAAGAAGATACGGAAGAATGTAGAAAGTCGTTTGAAAGACCGATTGAAGTAATTGAAGGCCCTTTAATGGATGGAATGAATGTCGTTGGTGACCTTTTTGGGAGCGGAAAAATGTTCTTACCTCAAGTTGTAAAATCAGCTCGTGTAATGAAAAAGGCTGTAGCTTATTTACTTCCATTTATTGAGGCAGAAAAAGGCGGTAAACAATCGTTTTCAGGAAAAATATTAATGGCAACGGTTAAAGGAGATGTTCACGATATAGGGAAGAACATAGTTTCCGTTGTTTTAGGCTGCAACAACTACGAAGTGGTAGATTTAGGAGTCATGGTGCCTGCTGATAAAATCATCAAAGCAGCCATTGAAGAAAAAGTGGATATTATAGGCTTAAGTGGCTTGATTACTCCTTCTCTAGACGAGATGGTATATATGGCTAAAGAAATGGAGCGTGCCAATCTCAAAATCCCTTTAATGGTGGGTGGAGCGACAACTTCCAAGGTGCATACGGCTGTTAAAATTGAAGAATATTTCACAAAAGATCAGACCGTGCATGTGTTGGATGCTTCTCGTTCGGTTACGGTTGTTGAGAGTCTTTTAGGGGCTAAAAAAGTCGATTTTGTAAAGAAAATCAAAGAAGAATATAAAAAACTACGCGAACACCATGCAAAACACAGAGGAGCAAAGCGACTCGTTACAATAGAAGAAGCGAGAA
Source organism: Lentimonas sp. (assembly GCA_047637535.1). Lineage (GTDB taxonomy): Bacteria > Bacteroidota > Bacteroidia > Flavobacteriales_D > Crocinitomicaceae > UBA2040. The sequence continues at coordinate 1,945 of JBLIKY010000087.1, read as the reverse complement.
AGAAAAAGTTGAAATTGGAATTCACACCAACTTCTTGCGCTCAACCTAAACAATTGGGTCGTTTTGAGTTTTTAAATTATGACCTCGAAGAATTGCGAGACTTTATCGACTGGACTCCCTTCTTTCAGACTTGGGAATTACATGGAAGGTACCCGAATATCTTAGAAGATGAAATCGTAGGTGTAGAGGCGAAAAAGTTGTTTAGTGACGCCCAACAGATGCTAAATGACATAATTAAAAACAATTGGCTAGCTGCAAATGCGGTTGTCGGAATTTTTCCGGCAAATTCGGTAGGTGATGACATTGAAATCTATTCTTCCGAAGAAAGAAACGAAGTGATATACACACAACGAAGTCTGCGCCAACAAACTAAGAAAGCTGACGGGCAACCCAACCTTGCATTGTCCGATTTTATTGCTCCAAAAAGTTCAAATGTCCCGGATTATATAGGTGGTTTTGTGGTAACTACAGGGTTGGGCATAGAAAAGCAAGTCGCCATTTTTGAAGCCGATCACGACGATTACAATTCCATACTTTTAAAAGCCTTAGCCGACCGTTTGGCCGAAGCTTTTGCTGAGAAAATGCACGAAAAAGTAAGAAAGGAAATTTGGGGTTATGCCAATGAAGAAAAATTGGACAACGATTCTCTAATCAAAGAAAAATACCGTGGAATAAGACCGGCACCAGGTTACCCTGCTTGCCCTGACCATACCGAAAAAACGGGATTGTTTGAAATTCTTAATGCGGAAAAAATCACAGGGGTATCCTTAACTGAATCTTTAGCTATGCTGCCTACAGCTTCTGTTAGTGGGTGGTATTTCGGACATCCCGACTCTAAATATTTCGGACTAGGAAAAATATCTAAAGACCAAGTCGCTGATATTGCGAAAAGGAAAAATGTCGAAATGTCAGTTATGGAGCGATGGTTGAGTCCTGTAATCAATTAAAAATAAATTCATTAGATTTGGTTACACTAAAAAACTAAAAATGAGCGAAAACGAATCACTTACTCACAACGACAATCAAAATTTAATTATCTCTGAAGAGTCAAAATCTAATTTCTTGGAAATCTCAAAATGGGCTCAGTTTCTGGCTATTCTGGGCTTCGTAGGATTAGCATTTATGGTCATTGCATCCTTATTCATGTCTATGTTTTCGGGGGCTATGCCTAGAGGTGCTGGTATGGAAGAATTCCAATCAGAAATGCCATTTGCCTTAATGTCTGTATTGTATTTAGTCATTGCTGTTGTCTACTACTTTCCACTAAGGTATTTGTTTGATTTTGCCTCAAAAATGAAACAAGGAATTACCGATAACGATCAAGCAAACACTGATATGGCTATCAGTAAACTGAAGAGGCATTACAAATTCATTGGAATTTTTACCATTATTATTCTTTCAATTTATTTGTTGGTGTTTTTAGGCGGAATAATTGCCGCTATTGCCATTGGTAGATAAAATAATTAAGCTAATTATCTTATTTTTGTAGCTTAGAACTAATGATTTTAATTTAAAAGCCTGGTTTTACCGGGCTTTTTTCTTTTTGGATGAAACAAGAATACAGCAATTACAACGAAGAAGATTTACTGGTTTGGCAGACTCTTTTTGATAGACAGAAACAAAATTTACAAGACAAAGCTTGTGTTGAGTACATAACAGCGCTTGACGAAATGATTGAGGTTTTAAACCACGAAGAAGTTCCAAGTTTTGAGAAATTAAACACCTGGTTTTCTACCCGCACAGGCTGGAAAATTCATTGTGTACCGGGATTAATCCCAGTCGATGAGTTTTTTGAATTGTTGGCGCAGAAAAAGTTTAGTTCGTCCACTTGGCTCCGATCAATGAAACAATTGGATTATCTAGAAGAACCTGACATGTTTCACGATATTTTCGGACATGTCCCCTTGTTGTTCAACGATGTATTCTCATCCTTCATGGAGCGTTT
>JBLIKY010000086.1:0-9371 GCA_047637535.1 Lentimonas sp. | reverse complement strand
TTGGTTAGGTGTTTTAATCACAACGGTCAATGTCATTCTCGGTTATTTGGTGGCCGTTTATTTGAATCTTTCTATCAGCCCGTGTATTATTACAGTATCAGGAATCGTGTTTATCCTTACCAACTCAGTTGTTAAGCTAAGAAAGAAAATCTTATTCAAGAATAAACCACTGATTATAAGCGATTAACAATATAAATTAATTCTTTACAATTTCTTAACATTGTAATAGATTGTTTATTTAAATACCTGCTGTATCTTTGTGCCATAATTTCATAGTTATAGTTAGGTTTTATAGTTTTAGCAAGCAAGCTTAAAGAGGAATGAGTCCATAGGATTTATTCCTCTTTTTGTGTTTATAAATCTTTACTACTTTAGTATAAAACCTTTTAAAATGCAAAAACTTTCGATCCTATCATTTTTGATACTTTTCACAGTTTCATTCTCCTCAGCTCAAATAGATTGGAGCAAGCTAAAGTTCGAATTGTATACTGAGGTTTATTTCACTCAAGAGGTCGACGAAAACACATACTTTAAACCAACTTTCCCCAATACAAGCAATAGACCTCCTTTCTTATACAATTACTCAAGAAAGAATGAGGTGAATTTAAACTTAGGACTTCTTCGTGCCAAATATGTCGATTCAAATTTTCGGGCTAAATTTGGCCTCATGGCAGGGACTTATGCTGTCTCAAATTTATCAGACGAACCAGCGGGCGTTAGTTCAATCTATGAAGCCAACATCGGACTTAAGCTATCTAAAAAGGCGAATCTATGGCTGGATGCAGGAATATTTGAATCCCATTTAGGTGCTGAATCCGCAATTGGCGTTAAAAACCCTACTCTTTCAAGAAGTTTATTGGCAGAGAGTTCTCCATATTATGAAACAGGATTAAAAGTGGGTTTCAAATCCAAAAGTAACGCATGGTATATGTCTGCTATGTTATTAAACGGATGGCAAAGAATTTATAAAGCACCCAATGGAGAAGGATTGGGTTTAGGAGGTCAAATTACTTATAAGCCTACGAAATATTTTGAATTGAATTATAGTAACTTTTATCAAAAAAGAGGAAATATCATCGATGATTTTAGATACTTCAGTAACTTTTACGGTAAATTAAAGTTCAAAAAAGGAACTTCGGTTTTGGTAGGTCTCGATTATGGGCTTCAACGAAATACTGATTGGTCAGGATTTTTACTCGTCGTGCAACAGAAATTTAAGAAAAATGCAGTTAACTTGAGACTCGAAAGTTTTGAGGATTTATCTCAAACTATTTTGTTCTTCCCTACAAATGCCTTAGGTTTTGGTGGTAGAAGGTTAGGTGGTGTTTCAGTCGGGTACGATCGTTACATTAATGAATTTGCAACCTTTAGATTAGAGTCTCGATGGTTGAATTCGACGGAAAGGGTTTTCTATAGCTTAGACGGTTACTCTAATCTTGCCTTTACCGGTTCACTTTGCTTTTACCTTAAATAAGCTAGTCTGAAACATTGGTTTTTAAAACTTCTTTCAATTCATTAAGAATAATTGCCGTTGCGCCCCAAATAGTATGGTTGTTAAAATCAAAATAAGGGATGTCTTTTAATATAGCCCTGTCTTGAATCTTAATGTTTTTCTTGTCAACGATTGATTCATCAAGCAAATCACTTACGGACATGAAAAAGTGAGATTTTACCTCTCGTGGGTCGGTGACAAAATTATCAAATGGCAATACGTGATATATACAATAGCTGCGTACCTTAAATTTACTTACTGGAATATATATATCTGTGAGTTCAAGTAAGGTAACTCCGAATTCTTTGGGAATCCCAACTTCTTCAAACGATTCTCTTCTTGCCGTTTCTTCGAGATCTAAGTCTATCTCTTCCTTTTTACCCCCGGGAAAGCTGATTTGTCCTGCATGATGTCCGTCGTAATCGCTTCTTTCTGTTAATAGTATGTTCAGCTCGTTTCCATCTTCAAAAAGATGAATAGCAACAGCGCTTGAACGAAAATTATCGACAGACTTAATTGCTTCGCTGCTCAATGGTCGAGAAAGTGGAGCCATCTTACCATGTGATATTTCACCGGGAAGAGATTCCTTTTTAAATGAAACCAAAAAATCGAACCAATCTTGTTTTAATACCATTACCCTAATTCGGCCAAGGCCTTTTTTGTTCCTATTTCTCGAGTAATATAGTCTTTGTCCATCTTAACACCTCTCGCTGGCGAGTATTCTCTCCCATAAAAGATGATTTGCAAGTGAAGTTTGTTCCAAAGGTCTTTCTTAAACAATCTTTTAGCATCCTTTTCGGTTTGCACAACGTTCTTACCGTTTGTAATGCCCCATCTGACTAGTAATCTATGTATGTGCGTGTCCACCGGAAAGGCTGGGACTCCAAAAGCTTGTGATACAACTACCGAAGCAGTCTTATGTCCAACTCCAGGTAATTCCTCTAGTAGCTCCATATCATTCGGAACCTCGCCGCCGTATTTGTCAATAAGAATGTGTGACAAATCATAAATCGCTTGAGATTTTCTGGGCGAGAGTCCGCACGGTCGAATAATCGCCTTGATCGCTTCAACGGATTGCTTAGCCATATCAAACGGATTGTCCGCCAAGGCAAAAAGGGCAGGTGTCACCTTGTTTACTCTTACGTCAGTACATTGGGCCGATAGAAGAACGGCAATCAAGAGGGTATAAGTGGAGTGGTGATCCAATGGAATGGGAACCGTTGGGTATAATTTTTCAAGTTCGTTTACAATGAATTCCCCTTTTTCTTTCTTAGTCATTTGACTTGATTTTAAACCCATTCTTAATGTAAGAAATGAGTTCTTTCCATTGAGATTTATTGGAGAAGAATTTCAATAATTCACTTTTCGTTCCTTGATTTGAGCCTGAAGTCTCTTCGAATGTTTCTTTAACCGGAATTTCAACTTCTTCTTTAATAATAGTTGACTTTGCTTCATCCTCAGCTTCTATTATGTTTTGAAGCGAATCTTCTTGTTTTCTGAGTTTGTCTGAGCGCTCAAAATGAGATTGAGCCAAGTGCATTTTTCCTTTCTTCTCCAAGAGCAAACCAAGGTTGTTGTAAATGATTGCGTCATTCGGATCCAACTCGGTTGCCGTCTCATAATCATCTATTGCTCCTTCGATGTCTCCGAAAAAATCCTTTGCATGCCCTCTGGAGGCGAATCGATATGCATAATCGGGCTGTAGTTCTACACTTTTGTCCAAATCTGCTAGGCAGGCCTCTTTGTTTTTTAATTGAAGAAACACAACACCTCGTTCTGAATGCAACACAGCTTGATCAGGATTCTCCTCTATGCATTGGTTAAACAATTGCAAAGCGGTTTCGAACTTTCTGTCGTGAAGGTTTTGATAGGCGTTTTCGTGAAGGGTATTGATGAACATTGTATCTTCGTTTAATGGATGACAAAAATACTGACTTTCCTCAATATAGGAAACTTTCTAATGGACTCAGATTCTATGAGATTTTGAGTTACGATGAGTTTGATGAATTAAGCATAATGGGAGACAAGGTGACCTTGTTTAAAGTGAAAGCTAATCAGTATCCAGAAAAACTTAGAATACTCGATATGTTAAATGATGATAATAAAGTCTATATTGTGATTGATTATAAACAATACGAACTAATAAAAACTAAAACTTAATCAATTATGACTATTATCAAAACAACTATGCTTAGTGCAATGCTTGCATTTTCATTTTCTAGCTTTTCTCAAACTAACTCTCCCGGACAATTTGTTGTGGAAACATTTTTTGGGGGACCTAATACTGTAAAGGCTTTTGCAGTATTAACAACGAGTGTCTATGATTTATTGCCTGATGCAAAAAACACAACTACTGGTTTTGGCCCAATCGGTGGTCGTTTTGAGTATTTAATAACCGAAAAAATTGGCTTGGGATTTGAAACTGCATTTACTAAGGCAGAATCAATTACTACCTATTCTTCGTCAGACATGAATGGCGACCCAACCACCGAATCAGTTATGTATTCTCAAACAAAAATAGGGTTTATGCCAGCCATATTTGTGCATTTTGTTGATAATGATCAATGGGATGTGTTTTTTGAAGGTGGAATGGGTTATAAAATAAACAACAGAACCTTTGATTTTAGCGAGTCGACCATTGCTACAGAAGAAATTAAATCAGTGATTCCAATTTCTGCTCGTGTTGCTATCGGTGCAAGATATTATATCACTCCAAACTTTGCCGTTAATGCACAATTTGGTGTAGGTAACAGTGGTGTATTGCAAGGAGGATTGACTTACAGAAGGTAATACTTTAGCAAAACAAAAAATTACATTTGAAAAAATCCCGTTGCAAGCAATTGTATCGGGATTTTTTATTTTCTATAATATTTGTTAAACTACACGTATTTGGTGTGAAAAATTATTTATTTATAAGTTGAACAACTAATTTCAAAAAAACATCGTATGTTTTTTGAAATCAAATAAATTAAAACGCATTTCTATGAAAAAGTATCAACTTTTATACGTTTGCTGCATATCAATGCTTGCGCTTTCGTTCAACTTCAAACCAACCGCTGAAGTAAAGCCCGGGACTTATGGAACAGATTCATCTATGAACCTTGTTCTAAATTCAGATTTCACTTTTGAATACTCAAATACAGGCGAGATAACAAAAGGAAATTGGGAACGACAAAATAATAAAATCGTTCTTAAAAATTATCCGAGTGCTAATAAGCTTCCAGATGTTTGGTCTATGGACAAAGATTCAGAATGCCTAAAATCTAAAAAGGGTTTAATGTTTATTCGACTTTGCTTGCAAGGCGCTTGTTAAACGGCCACACTGTGATCACGTAATGCATCGTTGAGGCTTGTTTTTAAGTCCGTTGATGCTTTGCGTTTCCCAATGATTAGGGCACAGGGTACTTGGTATTCTCCAGCTTCAAATTTCTTTGTATAACTGCCCGGTATCACAACACATCTTTCCGGAACATATCCTCTATGTTCGACCGCTTCCTTTGTCGTTACGTCGATTATTTTAGTAGATTTTGTCAATACAACATTGGCTCCAAGTACAGCTTCTTTACAAACTCGTACTCCTTCGACAACGATGCAACGCGAACCAATAAAGGCTCCATCTTCAATGATAACAGGAGAGGCTTGTAAAGGTTCGAGAACCCCACCAATACCAACTCCACCCGATAGGTGAACATTTTTTCCGATTTGAGCACACGAACCAACCGTCGCCCATGTGTCTACCATAGTTCCACTGTCTACATAAGCGCCAATGTTTATGTAAGAAGGCATCATAATCACTCCAGGGGCGATAAACGCACCGTATCGAGCTACTGCATGAGGAACAACTCGAACACCTAATTCCTTATAATTCGTTTTTAAGGCCATTTTATCGTGAAATTCAAAAGGACCGACCTCAATCGTTTCCATTTTGCGAATAGGGAAATACATTACAACGGCTTTTTTCACCCATTCGTTGACTTGCCATTCACCATTTTCCATTGGTTCTGCTACCCTTAGTCGACCTTTGTCAAGGTCTTCGATTACTTTTTCAATGGCTGCTGTATATGTTTTATTGGATAGCAGGTCTCTGTTTTCCCATGCTTCTTCGATCAATGATCTCATTTGTTTTGTTTTAGAAATACAAAAATAGCATTTAAGAAAGGAAGACGATTGAACGAATTAGCTTAATTTTGAATTCAATAAGATATAAATGGCAAAAGTATTAGCAATAGATTTTGGATTAAAACGAACAGGAATAGCGATAAGCGATGATTCAAAGATGTTTGCCTTTGGTTTAGATACCGTGGAAAGCAAGAATTTAATGGATTTCCTGGTTGGTTTAGTGAAAAAAGAAAACATCGACACCTTTGTTTTAGGCGAACCAAAGCGATTAAACAATGAGGATACTCATATTTCTGAAAATGTACGTTTGCTTAAATCTGCATTGCAAAAACAGTTTCCAGATGTTCAAATTGAATCACTAGATGAAAGATTTACCTCCAAAATGGCATCACAAAGTATTGCTCTGATGGGCAAAAGCAAATCCGTTAAAACCGATAAAGGGATCGTGGATAAAGTATCAGCAACGATAATTCTTCAAGATTTTTTGGGTTAAATGGCTTAGATTAACACATTTTTTAAGTTTATATACCGCTTATTCTTCTCCAACTACTAATTTTGCAATAAATTTACCGAATGATTTTACCCATAGTTGCCTACGGTGATCCTGTTTTAAAAAAGGAGGCCGACGAAATTGATAAAGATTATAAAGGATTACAACTGTTGATTGATAACATGTTCGAAACCATGTACAAGGCACAAGGCGTTGGATTAGCGGCACCACAGATTGGAAAATCCATTCGTTTGTTTATTGTAGATGGGAGTCCTTTCGCTGAAGTGGAAGAAGGAGAAGAGGCAGATCCATTGGCAAAAGGGATGGAGAATTTTAAAAAGGTCTTCATTAATCCTATTATCGAAGAAGAATCTGGAGAAGAATGGGGTTTTACCGAAGGTTGTCTGTCTATTCCAAAAGTTCGTGAGGAAGTTTTTAGAAAAGAAGAAATTTTGATTTCTTACTACGACGAAAACTGGGAGTTTCATGAAGAAAAATATGACGGCTACTCAGCGAGAGTAATTCAACACGAATACGATCACGTTGATGGAGTTCTTTTTACTGACCACTTGTCGTCACTGAAAAGAAAATTATTGAATAAAAAATTACAAAACATCTCTAGAGGGGATGTGGATGTAGATTATAGAATGAAATTTCCAATTAAAAGAAATAAATGAAAAACTCACTATTAATAGTATTTGCTTTTGCTGTCGGATTATCCATTTTGATGAGTTCTTGCGACAACAACAATTCTTCTTCGCCTGACGATAAAGAAGTAAAGGGCTCAATTTTGACCAATATCAAAATAATGGAGGATTCTTTGATGAAGATGTCCGAAGATGGTTCGAATGTCAGGAATATCCACAAAATCGAGTTAATCAATCGCTTCTTGGCTTATTACCATACTTTCCCAGCTGATGAATACTCAGCAGTGTGTTTGGATCGAGTGCACATGATCTACTCAGGAATGAATGTTCACATCAGAGCGGCTGCCTATGCAGATACGGTTTTGATGAAATACCCGAATTATACGGAAAGAGACATGATTCTAGAATCCTTAGGAAGTATTTATGATATATTTATAACGCCTAGAGATACTGCCTTAGTAAGAAAATACTACACGCAATTGCTTGAAGAATTTCCGAAAATGGACGAAGAAAAAAGAGAGGGAATCAAAGAAAGACTAAGGAATAACAACTTGACATTTGATGAGTACTTGGATAAAAAAATAAAGGAAATAACCGCCATGTAAATTACGGCACGGTTTTTGAATTTATCCACACTGTAAAGGGGTAGCGATCGTTTTTATATCACAGTTAACGAGATTTATCTGTTATTAACTATGTTTTTTTGTAAAAATGGTACTATCTTTGAATTAATCAATTTATAACTAAGAAAATTAAAAGACATGAAAAAATTAATCTTATCGCTTTTGATAGTATCAGGAGCATTACTTGCAACTAACGCTGTAGCTCAAGTAGAATCAGGAGCTAAAATCGAATTTGATAAAGAAACTCACGATTACGGTACTATTGAGTACGGTGCTGACGGTACTTGTACTTTTGAATTTAAAAACACAGGGAATGTTCCTTTGATCGTTTCTAATGCAAAAGGTTCTTGTGGTTGTACTGTTCCTTCTTGGCCAAAAGAGCCAGTAGCGCCAGGTGCAACTAGCACGATTACTGTAAAATACGATACGAAACGTCCAGGTGGAATTAATAAAAGTGTAACGATCACTTCTAATGCTATTAACGAACCTACGAAAGTAATTCGTATCAAAGGAAATATAAATCCAGCTCCAACTTCAGGAACTCCTGTTAATACTTCAGGTGCTCCAGCGAACTAGGAACATAAAATAATTAGAATGTAGACTCCTATTTGTCAATTGACAGATAGGAGTTTTTTTTTGCCCATTGCTATCCATCCTGAATCTATACTTCCTTGCTTTAATGAAAAACCCAATGCAGAATAAAATTCAACACCTTTAGCTATATCTAAAATCTCCACACCCAATCCGTAACAGATTCCTAGTGCTGATTCTTCTTCCGAGGCCTTTGCTTTGGACATCCAATCGTCTTTAATAAATTCTATCTACAATCCGCTTGGGTCATTTAATAAATAACCTTTAGGTGTTTGCTTAATCGACTATTTGTTCGGAAACTCCCAAAAACTTCCTTCTAAATTTCCAAGTCTCAAAACCAAAGAAATACGCATCGCTTTCCTTAGTTGATTTAGTCGGTATTAGGATAAAGTGTTTTAACCTACTTATTGTTTCTTCTAAAATTAGCAATAGAATGCACTAATATTAAGTTGAACTATGTTGATAACTCCTCTTTTTATTGGGCTTAAATCCCCCAAAATTTTGAAGAATAAGCTATCTTTATAGACCCAAATTTCCCCTTCATATGTACATCATTTTTGATACTGAAACTACCGGATTACCTAAGCGATTTAATGCTCCAGTAACCGATACCGACAATTGGCCAAGAGCCATACAAATTGCTTGGCAGTTGCATGATGACATGGGGAATATATTGGAGAGCAAGGGCTACTTAATTCGACCAGAAGGATTTGATATTCCTTATGATGCTGAAAAAATTCACGGAATTTCTACGGCTTTGGCGGTCGAACAAGGGTTTGAATTAAAATGGGTTATCGATGAATTTGAAACAGCCTTGTCTAAAGCAAAATTTGCGATCGGACAAAACCTAAAGTTTGACCTCAACATTATGGGGGCTGAGTATCATCGTTTAGGGTTTGAATCTAAGTTGTCGACCATGCCTGTTTTGGATACTTGTACGGAGGTTACGGCTGAAATGTGTAAGATACCTGGAGGAAGGGGAGGAAAATGGAAATTACCTAAGTTGTCGGAGCTCCACTTGCATTTATTTGGTTTGCCTTTTTCAGAAGCGCACAACGCAACAGCCGATGTTGAAGCCACAACCCGTTGTTTCTTTGAATTGTTGAGAAGAGATTCTTTTACAGCAGAAGAATTGCAAGTTGAGGCGGAATATTTCACCAACTTTAAAGAGGCGAATCAGGAATTAATTCAGAATTATGGGTTGGTTCACCTTAACCTCAAAGAAGAAAGCAAGAAATTACAAGTAATACCGGAAGAATCGGACTTGTCTTCCACAGAGAAGAAAGAAATTTTAGAAGGATTAAAAGATGTGCCCTTTGCGCACCTCCATAATCATACACAATTTTCAATTCTTCAATCTACAACCAACGTTAAAGGACTTGTGGCAGCAGCGGCTAAACATAAGATGA
>JBLIKY010000085.1:0-9522 GCA_047637535.1 Lentimonas sp. | reverse complement strand
AAAATTCGAACATAGCTACCAAGTTGAATTACTGAGCAACGATCAAGTTATTGGCAGGAGTTCGGTCGCTAGTTCGATTTACCTAAACACAATTCCCAACGACAATCAAGTCGAATTAACATGGGAAAACAACGTGCCTTGGCAAAACTTTGAATACCACATTTACAAAGCCAATTCTTCTGACATAAACAACTTTGTGCTCATCGACACGGTTTTCACAAATTACTATCTCGACGATAGTTTAATCAACGGAGATATTGCTTGTTATCGAGTGCTAACATTGGGTAAATATTCATTACCGAGTCTTACAGACACCCTCTACAACTGGTCTCAAATAAGTTGTGCGGCTGCAAATGATTTTACAGCTCCTTGCGCGCCAAATACAGTGTTAATAAAGGGAGATTGTCTTGAAGAAACAACAACCGTCACTTGGAATAACCCTAACAACTCTTGCGCCGATGATGTTGTCTCTTATCAATTGTTCTATTCGCCGATTTTTGGAGGTGAGTTTGAACTAATAGCAGAAATAAATAGTGCCCAAGATACTTCCTATATCCATGACGGAAGAGGAACTATAGCCGGTTGCTATTATGTGACAGCCAAAGACTCTATTCAATACAATAATATTTCTGTTCGCTCAGACACGGTTTGTATTGATAATTGCGAACCAAGGTTCGTGCTCCCAAACGTATTTACACCGAATTTTGATGGCAATAACGAACTCTATCACCCACGATTTCCAATAAAGTTTGTTGAGAAAATCGAGTTTACAGTTTACAATAGATGGGGACAAACAGTACATTACACCGAAGACCCCAATATCAATTGGGATGGCTTTGACCAAAAAGAAAATTTACCGTTAAAAGGCGGTGTTTACCATTACACTTGTCGTGTTTATGCTCTTACTTTAACGGGTTTGATGCCTTACGATTTAAGTGGATTTATACACATAATACACAATCAATAATGTTTACAGGAATCATCGAACAACTTGGCGAAGTAAAGACCATTAAGAAAGAAGGTGAAAACATTCACTTTACAATAGAGTCTGCTTTTACTGGCGAACTAAAAATCGACCAAAGTGTTGCCCACAACGGTTGCTGCCTGACTGTAGTAAAAATCGACTCGAGTCATTATGAGGTAACTGCTATTTTGGAAACTTTGCAGAAAACTAATCTAGGAAGCTGGGAAGTTGGTTCGCTCGTCAACCTCGAAAGATGCACAATGATGAATGGCAGACTGGATGGACATATCGTGCAAGGGCATGTTGATACAGTTGGCGTTTGCAAGGCTATCGAAGATCAAGACGGCAGTTGGAAGTATACTTTTAGATATAACAATGACGACGTAACGGTTGAAAAAGGTTCGATTACCATCAACGGAGTCAGCCTTACCGTAGTTGATTCAAAAGACAAAGAGTTTTCGGTTTGCATCATTCCTTTTACTTTAGAGCACACCAATTTTAAGCAACTTAAGGTCGGCAGTGAAGTCAACTTAGAGTTTGATATAATAGGGAAGTATGTCGCGAAATTAATGCTTAAAAAATAATTAATGATGGGCTTGAACTTTCAAAAGCTGAAGAATAATCCTATTTACATCTTTCTTTTTCTATTTGCTTTAGTTTCTATCTACATCGTTATTTGTTATGACGGAACGGGCGATGCCGGCGACAGTATTCAGCATTATCAGTTCGCAAAATACGCACCCTTGCACCCTGAGTTGTTCTTTAATCATTGGGCCAAGCCAGTTTACACACTATTAGCGAGTCCATTTGCACAATTTGGCTTTATTGGGATAAAGGTGTTTAACGCGCTAGTCAGTTTACTTACCCTTTTCTTTACTTTTCGAGCTGTTAAGAAATTGGGTTTAAAAAATGCCCTTTTCGCACCCGTAATCTTGCTCTTTTCTCCTCTCTTTTTTGTCTTTACCTTTTCGGGTTTGACAGAGCCACTATTTGCTTTATTTCTTAGTATCGGTTTGTTTTTAATACTGTCAAAAAAGCTTGTTTTATCCTCCATAATTATCTCGTTTTTGCCTTTTATTCGATCCGAAGGCCTCCTGCTTATTGGCATTTTTGGATTTTATTTATTGCTTAAAAAAGAATGGAGAACAATTCCTTACTTGCTCCTTGGACATTTGGCTTATTCAATTGCTGGTTATTTCGTGTTTAAGGATTTATTTTGGGTTTTTAATGAAATACCCTATGCGCATTTAAGCAGCACATATGGCGAGGGCGAATTGAATCATTTTGTCAAACAATTGCTTTATGTTGTTGGCGTGCCAATATACCTTCTCTTTTGGGTAGGGACACTTGCCTTGATATTGAAATCCATTAAAAGGAGGATTAATGTAGAATTACAAATACTAGTTTTTTTAGGCTTTTTCGCGTTTTTAATAGCCCATTCCTTGTTTTGGTATTTGGGGATTTTTAACTCCATGGGTTTAAAACGCGTGCTCATTGGAGTCTTGCCGTTGCTCTCAATAATTTCTTTAATTGGGTATAATTTTCTTACTGAAGAAGCTTTAAAAACAAAAAAACGCACTAAATATTTTGTGCAAGGTCTATTGATACTTTACGCACTCGTTTTTCCATTTACATCCAACCCAGCAGCGATAAATTGGCAAAGCGAATTGTCTTTAAACGAAGATCAGAAACTAATTCATAAAGTCGCTTTGTTTTTGGAGAATGAATCCGACAAAAACCCACGATATGTCTTTGCTCACCCTTATTTGAGCGAGGCATTAGAAATAGACCCCTTTGATGAACAAAAGAAGCTAGAATTGACCCAAGAAGGGTTACAATATATCAATACTGGGGACATCGTAATTTGGGAAAATTGGTTCGCAGTTGTCGAGAATGGCGTGACCCAGTCTATGCTTGATTCAAACAATGACCTTATAAAAATGCATTCAGCTTCTGTCAGGGCTAGAGGTCGAGAAATAGTTTATGTGATATACAAAAGAAAATAGCACTTACTACCACTTTTTCATCTTGCGATCTAATTTCTTCTTAAATCGTATTAAAACTTTCTCTCTAGAGTTGACGTTACCACATCTCACCAATTGAGATTTTACAAGTACATCGTTTCTGTATATGAAGATTTCAAAACTTACATTGACTACCTCATCGCGGAACAAAGAAAACAAACTGCCATAACTGAGTGCCATTTTCAGGCTATCATTTTGTTGACTTGGCTTAAATCGCTTGTCATAACCTCTAACACTAATAAGCATGTAAGTGTCTATGCCTTTTTTACTCACAATTTGTTGTAAAGAATCGCTTGCTAATTCTTCCAGGTCAGAACCTTGTTTCAAAACATTAATTGACGGTACCGCATTTATTCCACGTTCGGCCAAAAACTCAGTAATGCTTACTTCAAGTGAAAACCTTTCGTCTTGTTTGTCAAGCATCCCAATCACTAAAGCATTGGTGAGGTTTAATTTTTCTTTTTGACTATAAACAGTCGTTGACAAAGTCAGTAATATTAATAATATTGTCGTTTTCATAATTTAAAATATTGCATCCGCGATTTTTTTAACCTGCGCAGAGTTTGACATGGTGTAATAGTGTATACAGGGCACTCCTGCGGCCATTAATTCTTTGGATTGTTGAATTCCCCACTCGACGCCTACTTGTTCGACCTCGGCATTGGTTTTACACTGTAACAAAGCCATGGAAAGTTGATCTGGGTAATCGATATGAAAAAACTTCGGTAAGAAAGAAATATGGCTCAATGATTTGACCGGCTTTAATCCGGGAATAATCGGAACAGTTATCCCAACTTTTCGGCATTCCTCAACAAAATTAAAGTACTTTTTATTATCAAAAAACATTTGAGTCACTATGTACTCAGCTCCAGCGTCAACCTTAGCTTTTAGATAACCCAAATCGGTTTTGAGGTTCATCGCTTCAAAGTGCTTTTCAGGATAACCTGCAGCGCCAATACAAAAATTGGTTGGTGCCAAATCTACGTCGTCCATTTCGTAACGTCCTGCATTCAACTCACCGACTTGTTTAATCAAATCAACCGCATAGGTATGTCCCTTTGGATGAGGTCTAAAGTTACTCTCGGTTTTTATTGAATCTCCACGTAGTGCCAATACGTTGTCTATTCCTAAAAATTGCAAATCAATAAGTGCATTCTCTGTTTCTTCTCGAGAGAAACCACCACAAATTAAATGCGGTACTGCGTCAACATGATACTTATTCATAATGGCCGCACAAATACCAACTGTGCCGGGTCTTTTGCGAACAGCTATTTTCTCCAACAAGCCGTTTTCTCTTTCTTTATACACAAACTCTTGTCTGTGATATGTTACGTTGACAAACTTGGGTTTAAATTCCATTAAAGGATCGATTCCTTCATAGATAGAGGCGATGCTTTTCCCTTTTAGCGGAGGTATAATTTCGAAAGAAAACAAGGTGCTTTTTGCTTCCTTAATGTGTTCAGTTACTTTCATGTAAATCAGTTGATCAAATATACATCAATCTATTGAAGAATATGAGTTCTTATCCATTTTCAACAAAAATTCAGCATAAGCCAAATCAGATGGGTTGGTGATTTTTATATTTTCTTTATTCCCTTCAAAAACGTGAATTTTTTCTCCTCCAAACTCCACTACGGAAGCATCGTCGGTAAAGGCGTTTTGAAAAGGTAAATTGTAAGCGTTTTTTATGATTGCTGCTCTAAAACATTGAGGCGTTTGCACCAACAAATAATTATCTCTGTTAACGGATTTAGTTTCATCGCCTTTAATTTCTCTTATCGATTCATTTGGTGCAATCACAGGTATGGCAGAGTTGAATTCTTTCAGGGCTTCAAGTCCATTTGTCAAGGTTGAATGCGAAACCAATGGTCTTACGCCATCGTGTATCATGATGTTCTTACCGCTTGCTAAAGCCAAAGCATTCTTAACGGAATCAAATCTTTCCTTTCCACCAGTAATAGTTTGGTGATCGATAGTCGAACCAGCATCAAGACACAATTTCTTCCAATCTTCAATAAATCCATCGGGCAGGGTGATGATATATTGAGCATCTGGAAAAAGGGAATAGAAGCGTTCGAGCGTATGCAACAATATTGGTTTGGAGTTCAACAAAATAAACTGCTTGGGAACCTCGGTCCCCATTCTTTTGCCAACTCCCCCGGCAGTAATTATGATAGTTAATTCTTGCATATTAAAAACAAAAAAAGGTCATTAGTAAAACTAACAACCTTCAACTCGTTTGTTCAGATTTACTTAAGCCTATTTGCCTCGCTTTCTGCCTTTTTGTTAAAGGTGTTTTGCCTACGCAACCAGTAAAACAATCCGAAAAAGCCTAACACGATGCAGCTATAATTAAAAATATTACCAACGTACTCCATCGGAATGAAGGCGTAGTCATACATAAAATCTGCAATGGCGTAAAAAACAGTTGAAGAACCCATATTGTTTAATTTGAATTACAAAGAAAGTAAAATTTTCGCAAACATTCTCTTCTCAAGCACCCAAAATCGACTATACAAGGAGATAATTGTATTTTTGAGTAAATAAAAATGGAACTATGATTACGTACAACCCCAAAAGTTGGTTCAAATTAATTTTCGCTTTACACAAAAGTGACACGGTAAGAATGCTGTGGAAGGAATTGATTTACATGGGTGTTTTCACCCTTTTCATCGCTTTTTTGGTGATGACTTATTTTCCGGAATTGGTGGTGCTCGAAAAGTTAATTCAATTGTACTCCCTAATTGGTTTCGTGCTGTCTTTGTTGTTGGTTTTTAGAACCAATACTGCCTATGACCGATGGTGGGAAGGAAGAAAACAATGGGGTGCTTTGGTCAACGATACCCGAAATTTGAGCACAAAATTATCTGTTGTTTTGGAAGGACAGGAAGAAAGAGATTTTTTCACGCGAATGATACCAAATTTTGTTTTTGCCATGAAAGAGCATTTAAGAAAAGGAGTTGATCTAGACTCTCTGGACTTAGATGGGAGGGAAATTGAAGAACTAAGCACCAAAAATCATGTCCCAATGGCCATTGCTCACATGATGTACGAAAAAATATACGCCCTCAAAAAAGCAAAGGTAATCGACGGTGACGACCTCATTATCATCGACAAAAACCTCAATGCATTAATGGACAGTTTAGGGGCATGTGAAAGAATCAAAAACACACCCATCCCCTATTCTTACTCGTTGTTTTTAAAGAAATTTATTTTCGTTTACGTCGTAACACTGCCTTTGGCTTTTGTAACCATTTTTGGATACTGGGCGGCTTTGATCGCGACTTATGTCTTTTATATACTCGTAAGTCTTGAGGTATTGGCTGAAGAAATCGAAGACCCATTCGGGGTTGATGACAACGATTTGCCCACCGACCAATTGAGTGAACGAATTCAAGCCAATGTTAAGGAGGCTTTTAGGGGGTGAATTACTTGCGAATCGAACGTTTATTCGTGCAGTTCGTGCGAGATTCAAGATCACGAGGTTGAAGCTCGCGCCAACTTTAGGGCTGTAACCTAACTATTAAGTTTAGAAACAAAATATATTAGGGGTATGAGAATAATTATAATGCTAGAAAACGGGTTCGCGAAATTAACTGTCCACCCTAATATTTTTAACTTTTTAGGTACGAATAGTCTTTTGTCTTCTTTGTTAAAATAAAAAATGTTGAATTTCCAATTCTTAGGATCTTCGTGCCACTTTTCTAAAATTTCCTTATTTGGTTTATTGCTCATTGCCTTTTTTATCTATTGCATAACTTATTGGCCTCCTTCCTAAATTTCGAAATACTTCAAGAAGAGGATGTTTTTATAGTCGATCACCGTTTTACAGGATTACAAGATACAAATCAAAGTTTTCATTCATTGATTATCATTCCCTCACTTCAAACTCTGTACGCCACAAATCTTCCCCTCTTTCGCTTGTAATAACAAAATAATACTTGCCGCTTAGCAAGGTTAAATCAATATCTTTCTGCTCGAATACGATAAATTCATTAATTATTGGCAGAGATAAAGCTGTTGAGTCTCTTTCTTCTTTTGAGAAAACTTGCCCTATTAAAAGTTCATTATATCGAAATTTAGCATTCCATTCAAATGGGAAGTTTAACACCACGGTTTGCAACTTTTGACTTTTTATTATTGCTTTACTCGTTAGGTTGTTGTTTAGAATAAAATCTGTATTATTATTTGCTTTAAAAAGTGCCAACTCAACGGTTGTGTCAATCAATATATTTGTCTGGGAGAAGGTCAATGGATCAATATTATATTTTGATTTGAAAATTGATGCCATCCAAGATTTTCCTTTTATCGGTTCCTCATAAACATGACTGTAACCTCCATAAATTAGCACTTTTGCAAGTGAATCTTTTTTGAACGTTTTATTGAAAATATTATTCGCTTGGGCTTCCTCTCTGCCTTCATTTGTATTTGAATAATCATAACTAAAAACATGAAACCCTATTTCCTTTGCTTCACGGATTAGATTTGAAAAATTTGGCTCGGCAATGTAATATCCTGTAGTTGAAATTGGAAACTTTCTTTGATTCAAAAGAGAATCTTCTTCAAAGACAGCTTCCAATCCAAAATATTTAAACCCATTATCATATAATTTTTGCAATAATAATCGCATTAATATTCTATGCCGAACATCAAAATGATTCTCGTTAAACATAACCAAACTCTCATTTTTCGCCAAATCAATTATTGTAGACAGAGCCGCTTCGTCAATTGCAATGGGGTCCAAGTCAATCGTTTTCAGCTTTAAACCCGAATTGTATTCATCGAAAGCTCGCTCAAAGGGTTTAAAATTGGAAATCCTCGAAGCGTGAGTGCAAAAAATCTGTTTATAGGACCATTCATCCAATGACAACCATTCTTTATTCGTTGTTAAATAAGCTATGGGATTGGCATAATTTAAAGTGCCATTTGGGTTCTTTTCTGCATGCCGAATTTCATTGTGAACATTGGGAGTAACGGCATCTTTGAATTTCAGCCCACAGTTAATTGAATTCTTGACAACTTTAAATTCGTTTCCCAATAACTGTTCTTCCCAAGGAGTAACATCTCTTTTGCCAGTGGCTAAAAACATCAAATACTCATTTTTTTCATTTATCACTGTAAACCCTAAAAAAGAAAAGTCGCCAATGGCATTAAAAATAACCCCATTAGAATCCAACATTAAATTATTCTTGGACAGAAAGAAATCGAATCGTTTTTTGGACTTCGCTTTTAACACAAAAGCAGAAAAGAAAGGCTTTGATTGTTGTGTATTTAAACAATCAATTATACGTATACGTTTAATGATCAATTTGGATGAGTCAATTTCTTTTTTTGCTAACTTTCTCTTATTTATAAGTTGGAAGTCGCCCGCCGTCGTAAATGAAAATTGCTCTTCTGAATTTAAATAATGACTATTGTAAGAGTTAATCAAATACCCTGTTTGGTCAACTTTACTAATCATATTGCAGGATTGTAATGATAGCAATAGCAAAACAGAAATTCCCAATAAAATAGATCTCATCTTAAAAAGGTTTTATTTTTTGTTCGTTCATTATAAATATCGGAAAAAGTTTATAAACAAAAAAAGAGCATCACCAATCGGCAATGCTCTTTCGTTTTTTTCGCTCTTCCTCTTGGGCTCGAACCAAGGACCCTCTGATTAACAGTCAGATGCTCTAACCAACTGAGCTAAGGAAGAATTTGTCTTTTAAAAAGCTGTATTTTGACATACATTTCTCAAAAGCGAATGCAAATATAAAGAAAGAATTTTTTCCGCCAATGGTTTATTGGTTTTTTTTTATAAATCTTCGTCATCGTAGGAAACCTTAGCAAATTCTTGGTTCTCCTCATCTTCCCAGCTAGATTCTATGTTGCTTTGTCCGTCTGATTCTTTGGCAGGCCGTAATATATTGGTACTGCTAACATTAAGCCTAATTTCTGAACGCATAACACCGTCTTCAGACGTGTATGATTTGGCATACGGTGTACCTGTAAGGTCAACAAGTGTTCCCTTCTTTAAAAAATCAACAATTTTTAATTTAGCTCCATCTTTTTTCCAAATGGTACAATTGATCCAAGTTGTTCGGGTTTTTGACTCACCGGTTTTACGGTCGGTCCAATTTTTATTATGTGCAACTGGGAAATTAATAGCCACAACTCCTCTATCCATTTCATTGACGATTGCGTCTCTCCCTATGTTGCCGATTAATTTAGTTTCAAATACAGTAGACATATAATAGTGTTAAATTTCGTGTAGATATCACCTAAGTAATAATTAAACTTAACGATTCTTTTTATAAAAATCTAGTAAATGAACATAAAATCAACCTTCTAACTCATTATCTCTAAAAGCAGAGGGGATTAAATCTGGGATAATTCTCAGTACAATAGGCAGTAGCAAAGCCCCACCAGGCAGCATAAAAATGGCCAAGGCTGGCATCGATTTCATGATGTCCAAAAACTGAGACTTTACAAGCTCTTTCTCTTCCTTGGACAATTCTTCTTTCGTCGATTTTCTTATTAATTGCATCAACT
>JBLIKY010000084.1:0-9551 GCA_047637535.1 Lentimonas sp. | reverse complement strand
GTGTGTTTAGTTAATGTATTAGTCGTTAGGCCAAACTTTTCTCTTGTCAATAAGTGTTCAGATGTTCTTCTTGAAATTTCTTCTCGATCAAGGTGGGTGTTTTGGTTTTAAGCGCAATCCAAACAAAAATAAAAACCCTCAAAAAAGGCTGAATTTACGGCTATTTTTAACCCTTAAAGACAAGTAAAGAAAAAGGGGTGAAATTATCACAAAAAATGTTTGTACTAATTGCATTAAATTCCCTATCTTTGCGCCCAAATTCAGAATTTATTCTTAAACACGACGATAAATGTCAAATATCAAAGGAAAAATCGCTCAGGTAATCGGACCAGTAGTCGACGTAAAATTCGACAAAGGAATGTCTTTGCCTAATATTTACGATGCATTGGTTGTATACAAAACCAACGGTACAAAAGTTATTTTGGAGGTTCAATCTCACATTGGTGAAAACTCGGTTAGAACCATTTCAATGGATTCATCAGATGGATTCATGAGAGGTATGGAAGTAGTTTCTACTGGAACAGCTATCATGATGCCAACAGGAGATAAAATCAAAGGACGTTTGTTTAACGTTGTTGGTGAAGCTATCGACGGAATCAATGAAGTGAGTAACGAAGGAGGTATGTCTATCCACAGAGATGCACCTAAGTTTGAAGACTTAACTACAGCGACAGAGATTTTATTTACAGGTATTAAAGTAATTGACTTGATCGAACCTTATGCAAAAGGTGGTAAGATCGGTTTGTTCGGTGGTGCTGGTGTAGGTAAAACAGTATTGATTCAAGAATTAATTAACAACATTGCAAAAGCGTATTCAGGTTTATCTGTATTCGCTGGTGTAGGTGAGCGTACTCGTGAGGGTAATGACTTACTTCGTGAGATGTTGGAATCTGGAATTATCAAGTACGGTGACGAGTTTATGGAATCCATGGAAAAAGGTGGATGGGACTTGAACAAAATCGACTTGAAAGAATTAGAAGACTCAAAAGCAACTTTCGTTTTCGGTCAGATGAATGAGCCTCCAGGAGCACGTGCTCGTGTAGCTTTGTCTGGTTTGACAATGGCAGAATATTACCGTGATGGTGATGGCGAAGGTCAAGGAAAAGATATCCTTTTCTTCGTTGATAATATATTTAGATTTACACAAGCAGGTTCTGAAGTTTCAGCACTTTTAGGACGTATGCCTTCAGCAGTAGGTTACCAACCAACTTTGGCAACAGAGATGGGTGCGATGCAAGAGCGTATCTCTTCTACAAAAAGAGGTTCGATTACATCTGTACAAGCGGTTTACGTACCTGCAGATGACCTTACCGATCCAGCTCCAGCAAATACATTTGCTCACTTGGATGCTACAACGGTATTGTCTCGTAAGATTGCTGAGTTAGGAATCTATCCTGCGGTTGATCCTTTGGATTCAACTTCAAGAATTTTGACAGCTGAGATCGTTGGTGATGAGCATTATGATTGCGCACAACGAGTTAAGTTGACATTACAACGTTACAAAGAACTTCAAGATATTATCGCGATTCTAGGTATGGATGAATTGTCTGAAGAAGACAAAATGATCGTACACAGAGCACGTCGTGTTCAACGTTTCTTATCTCAACCTTTCCATGTTGCTGAGCAATTTACAGGATTGAAAGGTGTGTTGGTAGACATTCAAGAAACAATCAAAGCATTTAACATGATTTTGGATGGTGAATTGGATAAATACCCTGAGTCTGCATTTAACCTTAAAGGTGGATTACAAGATGTAATCGACGCTGGTGAGAAAATGTTGGCAGAAAATAACGCTTAAATCAAGAAAGAATGCATTTGGAAATTATAACTCCCGAACACAAAATCTTCTCAGGCGAAGTTGCAGCAGTGCAATTACCAGGATTAGATGGATTGTTCCAAGTATTAAACGGACACGCGCCGATCATTTCTGCACTTAAATCAGGGTCTGTTAAGGTTGACTTAACTGAAACTTTCGAAAGAACAGAAAAAACAAGTGCCTTGATTAAAGACGATGCAAAAAACGACAAAACAGTTCACGTTGAAGTGAAAGGCGGAGTTGCTGAAATGCTGAATAATAAAATGATCATATTAGCCGAGTAGGCAGATATATACAGAATTAAAAGAGGGATTTGAATTTATCATATCCCTCTTTTTACGTTAAAGCTTGTTAAGTACACACGATTGCATCGATTTATACGTTCTAATCACTATTTTCGTTGTTTTCCATTAAATTAGGAATGAATATACTTTCTCAGATTGATATTAATAATGCTCCAAAGCACATCGCCATAATCATGGATGGTAATGGTCGTTGGGCTAAAAAACAAGGGCACATGCGCTTGTATGGGCATAATATCGGTGTTGAGTCAGTGAGAGAAGTTCTTAAAGCTGCCAAAGAATTAAAAGTAAAATACCTTACCCTCTACGCATTCTCCACAGAAAACTGGAACCGCCCCAAAGAAGAAGTCGATGGATTGATGGATTTATTGGTTCGTACAATCGCCGGTGAAGTGGAAGAATTGAATAGCAGTGGAGTAAAATTAACGAGCATAGGAGACATAGATGGCCTGCCTGAGGACTGTAAAGCAGAACTGCAAGCCGCAATGAAAACGACTGCTCACAATAACGACATTACGATGGTTTTGGCTTTGAATTACAGTTCACGCTGGGAAATCAAAGAAGCCACGAAAAAAATAGCAGAAAAAGTAAAATCGGGTGAGTTGAATTCAACTGACATCAACGATGATTTGATTTCTGACCACTTAACAACAAAAGGGATTCCTGATCCGGAGTTGTTGATACGTACAAGTGGTGAACACAGAATCTCAAATTTCTTACTCTGGCAAATAGCC
Source organism: Lentimonas sp. (assembly GCA_047637535.1). Classification (GTDB taxonomy): domain Bacteria; phylum Bacteroidota; class Bacteroidia; order Flavobacteriales_D; family Crocinitomicaceae; genus UBA2040. Next base: position 6,699 of record JBLIKY010000084.1, on the reverse strand, counting down.
TATAGCGAATTGCATTTTACGCCTGTATTGTGGCCCGACTTTAAACGAAACGACCTTTACAAGGCAGTTTTGGATTACCAATCCCGTGAAAGACGATTTGGGATGGTGTCCGAACAAATTACTAAACCTATATGAAAATAAAAGCGCTTCTATCTAGCATTCTACTTTGCGTTGTTTCACTGACTTCATTTGCTCAAACTAACGAACCAATTATTGTTGGTGGAGGTTTGACTATCGACTACCGATCGCCCAAAGAATACGAAATAGGTCCGATTCGCGTTGAAGGAGCTGATAATTTTGATCACAATGCCATTAAATTGATCGCTGGTTTGAGACAAGGTCAGAAAATCACAATTCCGGGAGAAGACATATCAAAAGCATTAAAGAATTTATACAAAGAAGACCTTTTTTCTTACGTGGAAATCGCGGCCGAAAAGGAATTGGCTGGGGTGATTTATTTGGTGATACTTGTCGAACCAAGACCAAAACTATCTAGGTTCAAATTCATCGGATTAAACAAAAGAGAAGCAGATAAAGTAAGAGAAGAAATCAATTTGTTTGCTGGAAAGACAATTACTGAGAATTTAGTTTTTCAAACCACTAGCCAAATTAACGGGTACTTTAGAGAGAAAGGATATTATTCTGTTTCGGTTGATGTAGAGCGTAAAATCGATACATTAATCAATAACTCAGAAATTTTTTACATCACAGTTGACAAAGGCGAGAAGGTAAAAATCAAGGATATAGTTATTGAAGGAAACACTGCAATACCGATGTGGAAAACCTATGCGGCTATGAAGGATACTAAACGCAAAGGACCACTAAGAGTTTTCAAACGATCTAAATTTTCAATCTCTGCATACGAAAGGGATAAGGCTTTATTGTTGGATAAATTCAATGCCATTGGCTTAAGAGATGCTGCCTTCGTAGAAGACACATTCTATCTTCTTGATGAGAAAAATTTAATTATAAAATTGACAGTGGATGAAGGAGAAAAATATTACTTCGGAGATATCAATTGGATTGGAAACACCAAATACAGATCTTCTTTCTTAGATACAGTTTTAGGAATCGAATACGGAGATGTTTACGATAAACCCTTGTTAGAGCAACGTCTGTATCAAAGTCAAGACGGTAGAGATATTTCTGCCTTATACATGGATAGAGGTTACCTTTTCTTCCAAATTACGCCGGTTGAGACGAATGTAGATGATAACCACATCAACTACGAAATGAGAATTGTCGAAGGCAAAGAAGCGAGAATTAAAAACATTATCATCAAAGGAAACACCAAAACCAACGATTACGTAATCAGACGTGAAATTCGAACAAAACCGGGTGATTTGTTTAACCGTAATGACATTATTCGTACTCAAAGAGAATTGGCGCAGTTGGGTTATTTCAACGAACAAGCATTTCAAATCAACCCACTTCCTAATCCGCAAGACGGAACAGTAGATATCGAGTATATTGTCGAAGAAAAATCCTCAGATCAAATCGAATTGTCAGGTGGGTACGGTGGAGTTGGGGCTAACGGTCCGTCAATTATCGGTACACTAGGTTTGACATTTAACAATTTCTCGACTAAGAATTTTTGGAAGAAAGAAGCTTGGGCGCCACTTCCAGCAGGTGATGGACAAAGATTATCGATCAGAGCACAAACCAATGGTAGGTTTTATCAAAGTTTCAACTTCTCGTTTACTGAACCATGGTTAGGAGGGAAAAAACCTAACTCTTTGACAACTTATATAACGCATACCTTGCTAAGTTCAACAGGACTTTTAAAAACCAATCCAAATTACTCAGGTACATCTATCTCTGGTGGAGGAATTGGTTTTGGTAGAAGAAAGAAAGTTCCAGATGATTTCTTCCAAGTTTATTATGAATTGGGATACAACTATTATGAAGTTGTAGATGATTTCCGTTTTCCAGATTTCTTTACTAATGGAATAGCGAATGACATCAGTTTAAAATATGTGTTGTCTAGAAACTCAATATCAGCACCGATTTATCCACAATCTGGTTCGAACTTAACCTTTACTGGGAAATCAACAGTGCCATATTCGGTGTTTCAACAAGGGGTTGATTTTGCTCAGCAATCTGTACAAGAACGATACAAATACCTTGAATATTACAAATTGAAATTTACAGGACAATGGTACTTCCCGCTGTCAACGGATAAAAAATTGGTATTAACTCCACGTATAGGATTTGGGCTCTTAGGCGCATTTAACGCAACGAAAGGAATTATACCATTCGAACGATTTGCATTAGGTGGTTCGGGATTATCAGGTATCCAACAAATTGGAGGTAGAGAGATCATTGCTCACCGTGGATACGAAGACGCAAGTTTGTCGACAAACGGAGGTGATCCACTTATCGCTAAATACTCACTTGAGCTGCGTTATCCGATTTCTTTGAACCCTCAAGCAACCTTCTATGCATTGGCCTTTGCTGAGGCAGCAAATACTTTTCCAACGGTAAAACAATTTGATCCTTTCAATGTCAAAAGAGCAGCAGGAGTGGGTATTCGAGTTTTCTTACCAATGTTTGGATTACTTGGATTGGATTACGGTTTCGGATTTGACAAAGTAGACTACTGGGGAAGAGGTTTCTCAAGTAACACTGAAAATGCTTCTATCTCGGCAAAAGGTTATTATCCTAAATTGACCTTTACGATAGGGGCTAATATCGGTGAACTCTAAGAGCAATAAGCACAGCAAGTTGTCGTTTGATACTTTAAATTAGACATTATGAAAAATGCAATTTTATTCCTTTTAATCATGTTTGGCACGGGCTTTGCCTTTAGTCAGAAATACGGATACATTGATTCTGAATTTATATTAAACAAGTTGCCAGAGTATGGTGAGGCCAAAGAAAAATTGGATAAACTAGCAGAGAGGTGGACAAGGGAAATTGAAGAAAGGTACAATGCCTTACAAACGAAGAAAGAAAACTTTTTGAGAGAAGAAGTTCTTTTACCCGCCGAAGAAAAGAAGAAGCGTCAAGCCGAAATGGATCTTTTGGAAACTGAAGCTTTGCAAATGCAAAAAATGAGGTTTGGTGTTAAAGGGGATTACTTTCAGAAAAGACAAGAATTAATAAAACCGATACAAGACAAAGTTTATGATGCAATGCAGACCGTTGCTTCAAAAAGAAATTATAGTTTTGTCTTCGATAAAGCGAATCAAAGCAATTTGGTTTACGCGGATAGTAAATATGATATCTCAGATGAAGTTTTGAGAGAGTTAGATGTTAAATAATAGAAAAATAAACACGAATAAAATGAAAAAGTTATTAGTAGTACTTTTAGTAATGTTTGGAGCATCTTCAGCGATGGCTCAACAAAAAGTAGGTCATGTTAATTCTCAAGAATTATTAGATTCTTTACCATCTCGTAAAGTTGCCATTGTAAGATTGAAGGATTTTGAAACTTCAGGAGCAAAAGAATTGCAAGAAATGGAATTGGATCTTCAAAAAGCTTACGCTAAGTACGAAAAAGAAAGACCATCTATGTCTCCAGTTATTCAACAAATTGAAGAGGAGAAAATCATGCGTAAGCAACAATCTTTGCAAGATAGAGAGCAGTCTTTGAATAGAGAAATGCAAGCAGTAAGCCAAGATTTGAATGCACCAATTTTGGAGCGTGTTCAAAAAGCAGTGAAAATCGTTGCTGAACGTAAAAAATTGTCTTACGTAATCGATGAGTCAGTGACTCTTTACTTCGATGGAGGGATTGATATCACTGCGGAAGTTATGGTGGAATTGATGAAATTAGACCAATTAGAAGGTATTAAATAACCTCAAAATTATATTTATAAGGGTAATTGGTCAATCGACGGATTACCCTTTTTTTGTATATTGACTGTATGAATAATGAGCTCGGACCAATAGGCGTATTTGATTCTGGATACGGAGGCCTAACGGTACTTAAAGAATTGGAAAAATCACTCCCCGAATACGATTACTTGTACTTGGGAGATAATGCTCGAGCACCTTATGGTACTCGTTCGTTTGAAGTGGTCTATCAATTTACTTTACAAGCCGTCGAGTATCTTTTTTCACAAGGTTGTCATCTCGTAATTCTTGCTTGTAATACAGCTTCTGCAAAAGCATTAAGAAGTATTCAAATGAACGATTTAGTCAATTTAGACCCTTCTAAAAGGGTATTGGGAGTGATTCGTCCAAGTACAGAAAAGATCGGAGAGTTATCCAACTCAAAACATGTTGGCATTATGGCAACTCCGGGAACCGTTAATTCTGGAAGTTACTCTATCGAATTGAAGAAGTTTTATCCTGATTTAGTGGTTACCGAACACGCCTGCCCGATGTGGGTGCCGCTGATTGAAAACAATGAACACCTGAGTACTGTTGGTCGGGAATTTATAAAAGCGGACCTTGACAAAATTCTTAAAAAAGACCCAAATATCGACCTCATTGTTTTGGCTTGTACACATTATCCCTTAGTCAAGGATTATTTGATTTCCATTGCACCCAAGTCGGTCAATATCATTGGTCAAGGCGAAATAGTAGGAAAAAGCCTTAAGGATTACTTGCTAAGACATGAAGAACTAGATAAAAAATGTAATAAATCGCAAAAAATCACGTTTTTAACTACCGAAACTAAGGAGTCCTTCGAAGAAAAAGCAACCGTTTTTTACGGTAAAGATGTAGTTGCAAAACAAATTCAAATACGCGATCTTTAATCGATCGCTTTTTGTAAATTCAAATGTTTATCTTTGATATGAAACCTGACGCTCAAAAAAGCCTTTAATATGAGATTAAAATTTTTCTTTTCACTGATTGTAATCCTTGCATTTCAAGTAAAAAGTTTTTCTCAAGAATTGATTATCAACGAAATATCGCAAGGCCCTGGAATTGGAGAATATGTCGAATTGGTTGTCAGTGGAAGTCCAGCCTGTGATTTGCCTTTGCCTTGTTTGAACCTAAGAACCATGATTTTTGATGACAACAACGGACACTTTGGGGTCAATGGAATTACCACTGGAGCCATGCGTTTTGCAGATATACCGTTTTGGGATTGTATTCCTCAAGGAACAATCATTGTTATTTACGACAATGGAAATAAAAATGCGGCTATACCTGAGGATGACGAGTCCATGAGTGACAACAACGGAGTACTAATCATTCCAGCAAACAGTCAATTATTAGAAAGCACAATCGTATCGCCTACTTCGACTCCAATAAATATTCAAATTTATCCCCCGAACGCAAATTGGGTTTCTGGTGGAAATTGGTCCACGATTTTAATGTCTGACACAGAAGATGCATTCCAATTACCAGCAGACATGACTGGAACAAACCCTTCACATGTTGTGCAATGGGGTACAAGCACTACCAATAGCCAAATTTTCTTTTCGGGAACAGCAAATAACAAGGTGTTTTATATGAGTAACGCTGTGTCAAATGACCCTAGACAACAAAATAATTGGGTCTCTGGCGAGGTGGGTACAAATGAGTCTCCTGGACTTGCAAACTCGCAAAAAAACCTGGATTGGATAAAGCTACTCACACTGGGAGGAGGATCTCAAGACCCAATTGAAGTTGTAAAAGATTCTTTGCCCGAATCTTGCGCAGGAAGTTGTGATGGTATTGCTGAGGTAGTGGTTACAGGAGGTTATCCTGGATATACTTATTCTTGGTCCAATGGAGACATAACAACTGTTGCAGATAACCTTTGTCCAGGAATTGTGACTGTAACAATAACTGATTCTGTTGGTTGTACAGCAATACGCACAGTTGAAATTCAGGGAGGTACAGTTCCGGGTGATGCTGATTTTGAACAACCAGACACTCTTCTTGATTACGACTTACCGTATAAATATAATCCTGACAAATCACAAGGATATTGGTACGCCGATTGCGGAGCTTGTTTGGACAGTGCCACAGGGGTTTTTGATCCTCAGGTTTCAGGCGCTGGGATTTTCGTGGTTTGTCATGTCGTTGGGCTTGAGCTCTGCATAGATACTATTTGTCAAGATCAGGTTGTTAGAGCGCATTGTTCTCAAAATCCAACTTACGAGGAAATTCCGATTTGTGATGGCGAACCTGCTATGGTTTTTGGAAATGAAGTTGACTTTGAAGGTAAGTTCTTTCAACTTTACGTCGATCAAAACGGATGCGATAGTACTCATACTATTGTGACTTTCTTTTTGGAAGGCTGCGAAGGCGAAGGCGATGATGAGCCTAGCGTAGAAGTGCCAAATGTGTTTTCGCCCAATGAAGACGGTGTAAATGACTTATTTGAAATCAAAGTTAAAGGAGGTAAGCTGAATGAATCCTATATCGTCAATCGATGGGGTAACGTTATTTTTACAATTGATCCAAAGTTTCCTGTATGGGATGGGAAAAATCAAAATGGCAAGAAACTGAACCAAGGGACATACTTTTATATCGTCAATTATGAAGATAATCAAGGTGAAGAGTTCGTGTTACACGGATTTATAAGTCTTTATTTCTAACCTTCAGCCTGCTCAAATTCATTGAAAACTGAGTATATATTCTTCTCAGCTATTCCGATTCCAGTGTCTTTGACAATGAACCTTAAAAGGCATTGTCCCTTATCGCTCTCGATACCTTGCAGGTTTTTAGCAATGCTGTTTTAAGCTGCGAGAAACAATTATGCTTGAAAGAATCACGAAAATGAACATGGTGCCTATTAGGACCATCAAGTTTTTT
>JBLIKY010000083.1:0-9577 GCA_047637535.1 Lentimonas sp. | reverse complement strand
CAATGATATTCATCATTGGATTAGTCGGAGTTTCAACCCAAATTAGTTTCGTGTTTTTATTGATGTGTTGCTTAACTTCTTCGTTGTTTGACATCCCAACAAAATGGAATTTTATGCCATATTTCGCAAATATTGAATTAAAGATGCGATATGAGCCTCCGTAAAGATCACTTGTTGAGATTACCTCATCTCCCGGATTCAATATTTTGATTACACAATCAATAGCGGCAAGACCCGAACCAAAACAAGCTCCGTGCTTACCATTTTCGATAGAGGCTAAATTGCGCTCCAATGCATGACGAGTAGGGTTTTGAGTACGCGAATATTCATACCCTTTGTTTTCACCAACGGAGGACTGTACATAGGTCGTAGTTTGGTAAATAGGGGTCATAATTGCTCCTGTTGATTCATCAGGACTCAATCCTCCATGAATGGCCTTAGTGGCGAACTTCATGTTCTTGTCTGTCATGCCACAAATTTAAAAGAAATAAAACGCTTGCAAAGCAACTCTTTTCCTTTTTAATTTAATATTCATTAACTTTACATACAAGGCGTTAGTGCCACTAGGGCCTATCTCTCATCAATCAACCATTCAAATCCCCTGTCCCAAGAAACCAGGCATATGATTAGTGAATTGACTTCTGAAGTTAAATCTTTCAGTTCAAATGACTTATTGGTGAATATTGACCCTCTGAAAACCTTTTTAATTGAGCAAGCAGAAAGCTCTTTTTCCATTCCTTTTGATAGAGAAATAAAAAAATCATATACTTCCAGCATGCTCTATTTTAGAGAGAGTGGGAGTCATATTCTTTGTCTTACAAAAGGCCTGATTGAATGGGAGATAAAAGGAAAAAAAATATCTACTCCTATTCTTGTTTTTCCACTTTCTTACAAACGGAATAAGGTTAAAAACACACTTGAATGTACCCTCAACGATGAAGATTTTTTCTTGAATCCCTACTTGTCCATTGTGCTTCAAAATGACTTTGACCTAAAACCAAATGGTGTTCCTTTTTTAAGTCAAGATTGGTCGTTAATACAAGAAACTCTAAATGATCTTGGATTCAATACCAATATAAAAGAGGATAATTACTTAGGTAACTTTCACCACCATCGATTCGAAATCCTAAAAGACCTTGAGGAATTGCAAGAATTGAGCACCATGAGTCCTAACCTTATGGAATTACTTCATTCTGAAATTAGTCAACATTACGAAAACATTCCCTTAAGCAGTAGACAGCTTTTTGCCGCGGACAATGATCAATTGACGGTATATAAAGAATTAACGGAAAAAAATCTTGTTGTACACGGCCCTCCCGGAACCGGGAAGTCTCAGGTACTTGCCAACTTAATAGGAAAAACTCAATACGCGGGACTATCCACACTTGTAGTTTCTGAAAAACGAGCGGCCTTAAACGTCCTACAAACTAAGCTAAGTGAGTTTGGTCTAGACCAATTTATTTTCATGCCAACCGCCGAAAAAAGCACACATTCGGTACTTCAAAGCATGAAGGCATCTTGGAAATTATTGGAAGAACATCAGCCTCTCAGTTCCCTTCATCTCGATTTATCATCACGTTTATTAGACAGTCTTCAACTAAAACTGAATCTACTGACTCGAGATGATTTAATTGGCGGAGTATCTTTTGACACTTATCATAAGCTATCCAAAGGGCTGGACTTATCGGAAGTTGAATACAACGGACATACCGCTTCTATAGCTGAATTCATTGTAAAAAAGGACATTCTTAAAAACATATGCAAATTAGGGATTAAAGATCTCATTCATATCTTACCACAAAATCTGATTTCTGGCCAAGCTTTTTTAACGCTAGATCAAAATGTAAAGACTCTTGAAAAAAGATATGCTCAGCTAAGAGAAAATTTTCAATTTGAAACCACAGGCGAATTGGCCGTACTAATGAAAAAGGCTTCTTTTTGTCAAATGATGGCAAATGAACAACACCAAGCCTATTTTAAAGTATTGAATCCTAACACATCTCTTCGGTCTAAGTTTAATCGACATCACAATGCCTTAGCAAAGGTAAATAAGGGCATTGAATTGCTTGCTGATCAGTCAAGAAATTGGAAAACTGAACCTTCAAGAGAGGAAGCCATGGGTTTACTTGAAAAAATGGATAAAAGTTCGTTTTTGATCAAACTAAAAATTAAGAGGCGCCTCAATCAACTGCTTAAAAGCACCTTCGTTCCTCAAAAAGAAGCCCTTGAGAAATGGATCAAATATTGTGATTTACTGATCGAGAAAAATAACGTAGAAAAGGACCTTTTAGCAATAGGAATTGCCAATGAAAGAGAACTAGATTGGGTCAATGCAATACAACACAAACTAAATCGTGAAGATTGGAAAGATTGGAAAGATCGATCGGCGTCAGAAAACAATTTACTGGCATCTAGAAATGCTGAGCTCCACATTCTTTATCAAAATTTACGAACTTTTTTCAAAATCGATGACAGCTATAATCTAGATGACATATTTGATAAATTCAACCGCAATTTTAGCCTTCTACTCGAAAAAAGAGAAGATTTAACCAATTTGTCAGATTTACTTTACAAACAAATTGGAACCTGTAAAAACATTGAAACCATTGAATATGAAGTATTAAAAAGCAATTGGATTAAGTTTATTGGACAGTTTTCGACATTTAAACAGTTTGAAATTCAAAATATGCACCACGAGGTAAAGAAAATTATTTCGCTACAAGACAAAGAAGGAAGAGAGTTTTCTGCAAAAATTAAAAATAGGATTCACCAGCGTTTTCAAAGTCATATGGAATTAATAAATACACCCTCCAAAAAACTGAATGAACAACAACGCGAATTAAAAGCAAGATTAAAAAAGGGACGATCAATACTGATTAAAGAATTTGGGAAGACAAGGTCTCACCCTACCCTACGCGAACTCCTTTCTTCGGAAGCCATAGAATGGATAAAAATCATGACCCCGATTTGGATGATGAACCCTTCGCAAGTTGCCTCCTACTTCCCTTTAAAAGCAGAAATGTTTGATTTGCTTTTGTTTGATGAGGCGACTCAAATTCCACTTTCACATTCTTTGGGAGCAATACATCGATCAAAACGTGTTTTAGTGGTGGGTGATGAGCATCAAATGAGTCCGACATTTTATTTTAAAGCAGGCGAACAAGAGCCAATTGACCTCTTGCATCAAGCGTCTTTTTCGTGGAAGAAGAAAATGTTAAAGCATCATTATCGTTCTGAGCATCCAGAATTAATTTCTTTTTCAAATCGATTCTTTTATGAGCAACAACTTATTGCTTATCCATCGGGTGGGGAAGTGAAAAGTGCCATAACACGACATTTTTGTTCCGATGCAATTTATGTAAATCGAAACAATGAAAAGGAAGCCAAAGCACTCGTAAATCAACTATCTGAATTATTAAAAGGTGAAGAAACCATTGGTGTAGTCGCATTTTCTGAAACTCAATTAGATTGTATTCTTAAGCATATTTCACCCACCTTGATGCTCTTAATTGAAGAGAGACAAGAGAACAATACCCTGTTTTTTAAAACCATCGAAAACGTTCAAGGTGAAGAATGCGACCATCTTTTGATTAGTTTGGGATACGCGATCAACCCAGAAGGTAAATTGTCACTCAACTTTGGTCCATTAAACAGAAAGAGCGGCAGAAGACGTCTTAACGTTCTGCTTACTCGGGCAAAAAAGAAAATTGAATTCTTTACATCCATAAATTCAGATGATCTCGTTTTGAGTCAAAACGACTCTCTCAACCTATTGCGCTTGTTTTTGTTGCAAATCGAAAACCCGAACGGACATGAGAATCTCGTTTTCCCTTTTGGTTTGTTAGGCGAGGTGTCAAAATCTGAAGAAAAAAGCCTTGTACGGTTTGAACATATTTTCGCCCACGGTTTAGACGCAGTCGAATTAGTAACCCTTCATCGGGTTTTAGAAAACCGAAAATGGGAAGTCCAATACGCTTAACGATACCTCTTTTAGGTCATGCCATAATATAATGGCTTTTGTATCTTTGCATTCGATACAAATATGAATCTTCATCAATTACCAATCGGACAAAAAGCCTCAGTCGCCCTCGTTAAAGAAGGCCCACTTCAAGTCGCGCTTATCGAATTGGGATTTATCCCCAATAAAGTCGTAGAAGTCCTTTTTTCTGCACCTTTTAACGGTCCGCTTGCAGTTATAGTAAACCAAACTGTTTTATCAATGCGCCGTGAAGAAGCTGAACAAATCGAAGTCGTTTTATGAAGAAAATAGCCCTTCTTGGTAATCCGAATACGGGGAAAAGTTCGGTCTTTAATTTACTCACCGGCCTCAATCAAAAAGTTGGAAATTTTGCTGGAGTAACGGTGTCCCTAAAAACGGGATTATTCAGACTTGGGGAAGAAGAAATTCAGCTAATCGACTTTCCGGGGACTTACAGTGTTTTTGCCAGAAATAACGAAGAAAAAATTGTTGGTGAGGTCATGTCAAACGACGGCCACAAATTCTTTCCCGATGCGTTGATCGTCGTTGTAGATGCTTCCAATCTCGAAAGAAATTTATTGCTCGTTGATCAGTTGTCTGAATTGAATTTACCGACCACGGTTGTTTTGAACATGTCAGACGTGGTGGCTCGACGTGGACTCAAAACCGATATTGAAGGACTCAAAAAAGCATATCCCTTAGCACATTTCGTCGAGATCAATGCTCGAGTAAAAATGGGAAGATCTCGCCTTTTGGATGGAATTAAAGAAGCCCTAAAAGACCAACCAAGTTCAAAATATACCTTCCCTTTTGTATTAGATTCTGAAGGCCAAAAAAACGACGTTGAAAAACGAAGAAATAAGATTGAAAGTTTAATGTCTTCCCTTCAAAGCATTGAAGAAAACGGCCAAAATAGGAGTAAGTACTTTGACCGCATTTTACTTCACCCTGTTTTTGGTTATGTCATTTTCTTGGGCGTCTTGCTCGTTATTTTTCAATCTATTTTTAGTCTCGCCGTCTATCCTATGGATTGGATAGACAATGGCTTTACTCAAATGAGCAACGCTCTTTTAAATGTTTTACCTGAGGGACAAGTCGCCGACCTCCTCTGTAACGGAGTAATAGCTGGAATTGGTGGCGTTGTTGTTTTTATCCCTCAAATTGCATTTTTGTTTTTCTTCTTAGGTGTTCTTGAGGAAACAGGCTATCTCTCTCGTGTCATCTTCTTAATGGACAGAATCATGCGTCCTCTAGGGCTCAATGGCCGAAGTGTCGTGCCGCTAATGTCAAGTTTGGCCTGTGCAATTCCTGGTGTTATGTCCGCTAGAATGATAAGCAATTGGAAAGAAAGAATGATCACTATTTTTGTTGCTCCTTTGATGAGTTGCAGCGCGAGAATACCTGTTTACACCATTCTTATTGCCCTGGTTATTCCGAATACAAAAGTGTTGGGTTTTATAAATGTGCAAGGACTAGTTCTTCTCGGCCTTTATCTACTAGGTTTGTTTTCAGCACTCCTTATCGCCTACGTAATGAAGTGGATGATAAAAGACCGAGATCGCAGTTTCTTATTGCTTGAATTACCGGCATATAAAATGCCACGATGGAAAAATGTCACATTAATGATGTATGACAAAACCAAAGGATTTGTCGTTGATGCAGGTAAAATCATCTTGGCCATTTCTATCGTTTTGTGGTTTACGGCTTCTTACGGTCCGAGTGGTGAAGTCAAGCATTTAACCGAAGTAGATTTCCCTGGAGAGACGATTGAAAGTTCTCAGCAATTGGCGAGCGTACAACTTGAAAATTCTTTCATTGGCATTTTTGGACTGGCGATCGAACCTGTAATTAAACCCCTCGGCTACGATTGGAAAATCGGGATTGCCCTGATCACATCCTTCGCCGCACGTGAGGTTTTTGTTGGAACCTTAGCCACAATTTACGCTGTCGAGGAAGACGAAGATGAAAACCAACCACTTCTTCAACAAATGAAATCACAGACATTTTCTAATGGACAACCTGTTTTTACCATCGCATCGGGAATTTCTTTAATGGTCTTCTACGTTTACGCTCTTCAATGCATGGCGACAGTTGCCGTTGTTAAGAAAGAAACTCAATCCTGGAAATGGCCCGTGATACAGTTGGTTTTTATGGGTGTACTCGCTTATTTGGCTTCTTATATAACCTTTGTAATCCTTAAATAATGCAAGAAATAATAATTATAATCGCCGTTATTGCCGCTTTGGTTTATTTGATCGTAAGAATGAGAAAGCCAAAAAAGGGTTGCGACAAATGTGAATAACCCTATTCGAAGTTTAAATTCTGTTTCTTTAATATCTTTTTAACGTAAAAAGCGAAAAAGACTAAATAAACGAAGCACACCAGCGATACAAGATAAGAAGGTTGAATCCCCACGATGTCTGACAATTTACCCTGCAATGGCGGAATAATTGCTCCTCCCAAGATCATCATTACTAAAAATCCTGCTCCTTGTGCTTGATATTTACCCAAACCTGCAAGGGAAAGGGAGAAGATACAAGGCCACATGATTGAACAGCATAAGCCAGCTGATAGTATGCCGTAAATGGCTATTTGTCCGTCAAAATTAACACCTATAAAGGTTGAAACAATTCCCAGTAATCCAAAGACAAAGAGCGTTTTTGCCGGTTTGTCATTGGTTAAGAAAAATGCGCCAATTTGCACCAATACACAAAGTACATACCAATACAATTCGTTGATTTCATAACCCGATATTTTAGTCACAGCCAACACTACGGTAAAGGCTAAAAGTGGAACAACAAATCGAAGAATGTTTTTTGTTTTCTTTTTCAAATCAAAAGCATTCAATGCCCCAGTCCAACGACCAATCATGAGCGAACCCCAAAACATAGCCACAAAAGGAGCAATTTCAGACGTTGATTTGGCCCCAAAACTCGGCAATTTAAGCAATTCACCAAGGTTACTCGCCAAGGCTACTTCGACACCTACATAAATGAAAATCGCTAGCATTCCCAGGGTCAGTTGAGGATACTGCATCGCTCCCCAACCCGTTTTTTCAGCACTTCCTTTAAAGAATGCATAAAGCAAACCAAGTACAATGACCAATAAACCGCCGGTTAACCACTTCATTCGATTTTGTTCGAGGGGAGTTTTAATTTCTTTAATCGTCGCTTTTATTGAAGAAATCGTGTTTGCTTGTTGAGTTGACAAAGAACTGATTTTTACACCATCCTCATCCAAACTTGCTGTTTCTAAATCTTGTTCTAATTCAATTAATTGTTTTGCCTCATCGCTTCTGTAGGAAGAAAAAACAGGCGCAAAACAAGCCAAAAGGAGTCCGGTCATGACCAATAATGTTCCCATCGCCTTGCCGGCTTTTTCCATCTTTTCGTCTCTGATTCCCGAAGGAACTTTCTTAGATAGACCAAACATAACGGCTATGCTTAAAAACAAGAGTCCGACACAACTGTATAACACAATTACCTTCGATAAACTCAAGTTTTGTATGGCTTCATCGGTCAAAGCTTCGGCTGTGCCAAATAAGGCTAGCGATACGATTAGCGGACCTATAGTAGTTCCTAAACTATTCACTGCGCCGCCCAAGTTGATGCGACTCGAACCTCTTTCTTCGTCTCCTAAAGAAATCATAAAAGGATTCGCAGAAGTCTGCTGCAACGAAAATCCGAGGGCAACGACGAACAAGCCCATAAGCATGCCGTTGAATTCGTTTTTATAAACACTTAAAATCATCACTCCAGCACCTAAGGCGGAGAAAATAAGTCCGTATACGATACTCTTTTTATACCCCCAAGAGGTAACAAGGTCTCGACCTGTACTCGAACCAAAGACAAATAATCCAAGCGCACCAAGATAGTAAGCCAAATAAAAGGCAAAGTCAATTAACTGACTTTGAAACTGATCGAGGTGAAAATAGCTTTTACAAAATGGGATAAAAACACTGTTTCCAGCGGCAATAAAGCCCCAAAAGAAAAATACAGAAGTTAAGGTAATGACCCCGCCATAATTGGTAGGTTTTTGTAAGGCATTCGCGTCTTGACTCATAGAAAAAGTTTGTGAAACGAAAATACACATTCGAAATGAAAAATGAACATCAAAATATTTTGTGAATCTTACCAATTAATCACCCTGCTAAAAACAACTTAGTTTCGGTTAAATACATTAGGGTTAAATCATGATTTTTTCTGTTAGTAATGCAATTACAAAAAGTTTGCATAAATTGCTGGACTAAACAATATATTTGCTGAATTCAACTCTTTAATCACTACTTATGAAAATTCCATTAACTTTTGCAGCCATGTTATTCTTTTGTCTTCATTTATTTGGACAATACACAACTACGGATGTATACACAAATTTTTCAAGTCCCTTTAGAATGACAGGAAATGGTAGTTTTACCTATGTTTCCCAACCTCTAGGAAGTAAGGTCAGCAGGCTTAATTTAAATGATCCAAGTTCAGGCCCAATTACTATTGCCAACTCCCTTTTTCTTGCTGGGTCAGTTTTACTGGTTGGACAGGAGCTATATATTTCTAATTTGACTAATGGTGAAATTAATAAAGTAGATGTTTCAATACCAAACTCGCCACTTGTACAAGTCGTCACTGGTTTAAATGCCCCTTATGCAATGGCTGTTATAGGAAATGACATGTACATAGTTGATGGTTTTGATGATCGACTTGTTAAAATTGATTTAACTCAAACAGACCCAATTATTGAAGAACTTATTGTTGGTTTGAACCAACCAATTGATTTACAGTTAAAGGATAGTGTTTTATACATTGCCGAAGGGGATAGTGATAAAATATCAAAAGTTGATTTAAGACAACCTAATCTCATTACCGAGGATGTAATTACTAATGTGAAAGCAAGAAACCTACTATTGGATGGTAATATCCTCTATTTTTCAGGTGAAAGCAAAGTTTCAAAAATCGATATTTCCCAAGTCAATCCTACAATCGTCGAAATGCTAAATGGAGTTGACTCAGACGATGGAATGTACATATTTGGAAATGAACTATATGTTTGTAATTATGGAGATAATAAAATTGTGAAAATCAATAATTATTATGCTTCATTAGAAGAAGAACAAATCGAGACCCTAAAAATTTACCCTAATCCCAGCAATGATTACATTAAAATTGAAGGGTTAAAGAAAGATATTGATTACTCAATTTACGATATCACAGGTTCAAAAGTGAAATCAGGTCGTCTTTTGATGAACTCAGTTATTGACATTTCTATGTTATCCAAAGGTTTTTTCTTTCTCAATATTGGAGAAAACGCAACTAAAAAATTGAAGTTTTCGAAACTGTAGCAAGAATAGTTTACTTAAGGACCTACCCTAACTTCTCTTTCGAGAATTCTTTTTCAGAATAATTTGTGATTTCGATGATCGCTTGTTCTATGCCCGTTTGGTCATATCCGCAATCTTTCCAGAGTTCTTTTTGAGTTCCGTGGTGAACATAAGCATCAGGTATACCTAATCTTCTTACTTGGGCTTGGTAGTTGTTGTCAGCCATGAATTCGATGACAGCCGAACCGAATCCTCCCATCACACAACCGTCTTCAACGGTAATC
>JBLIKY010000082.1:0-9678 GCA_047637535.1 Lentimonas sp. | reverse complement strand
TTTTCTTACGCCAGAAAGACTAAGATTGAAGGATTAAATCTTGGGGGTAATGTTAAAATCATCCATCGACGAGTTGGTGATTTCGCAAGATCATGGGGGTTTGGAATAGATGCCGGAGCACAATACAAATGGAAAAAGATGAAATTTGGTGCGGTTATCAGAGATGCTTCGTCCACTTTTAACGCTTGGATTTTTGACATAAACCAAGATACAAAAGACGTTTTTTTAGCCACTGGAAATGCATTGCCAGAAAATGGTTTAGAACTAACCTTGCCGAGAATCATCTTAGGAGCATATCGCAATTGGGAATTGGGTCAAAAAGGATTTAGTTTAGCGGGTGAAGTTGATTTTGACATCACAACTGACAGAAACAGAAACACAATAATCAGCAGCAAAGTCTTTAGTATTGATCCTCACGCAGGGATCTCCTTTGGTTTTAAATCGATTGCATACGTCAGAGCTGGGGTTTCTAATTTGCAATACGTCAAAGAATTTGACGACTCCAGAAAATTAAATTTACAACCGGCTATTGGCGTTGGTTTAAACATTAAGAATTTCAGTCTGGATTATGCTTTCACCAATGTAGGTGGAACCTCTGTAGCACTTTACTCTAATGTCGTTAGTTTGAGAATCAGACTCGACAAGCCCAATAACTCAATTAAGTAAAAGTTAATATGGTTAAATTATACTCGATATTTTCATTTCTATTTTGCTTTGGAAGTTTGTTTTCGCAGACTTACGGTAACGAATGGATTGATTATAATCAGACCTATTATAATTTAAAAATTTGGCAAAGTGGTTTATACAAAATCACCTATACAGATCTTGAAAACTCGAATATTCCTGTCCAAAACTTCACTTCATCCAATATTCAAATCTTTGGTCGCGAAAAAGAAATCCCCCTTCACATTGTGGATGGCGGAGACAATCAACTGGACCCAGGCGATTATATCTTATTCTTTGGCTTAAGAAATGACGGTTGGTTGGATTCAGGGCTATATAAGGTGCCGGAGGAAATCGGAAATCCTGACTATTCTTTGTATAACGATACCATTAATTACTTTTTTACGTGGAACGGGCTTTCAACAAATTTGAGGTACTCTATTGAAACCGATATTGATTTTGCCTCTTACACCCCTGCTGACTACATTTGGTGGAAGACAAAAACAGAGAGGCACAACCTTTATTATGAAGGTAAGAATTTGTCGAACTTATCTTCTTCACTTTTTAACAATGGTGAAGGTTATGCTAGTGGAAGTTTCGGATCCGGAAGTGTTTTCACATTTAACGCTTCGACTTCACAAAAATTCATCGGAGCCAACTCTCCCCCTTCTTCCTTTGAAGGTAAATCGTTCTCTACAAACAATGCAGCTGTAGGCACTCAAAGTGGATATAATCATCATTTGAGATACAAAATGGGAACCCAAGACACTCTATTGTTTGACACCTTATATAGAGGTGTTGACAATATTTATTTTAAAACCTCTTTTCCTACGGGAAGTTTAAATGGAAACACAACCGCTATACGATGGATGATCATCAATGATTTAGGCGTATCCGACAATCAAGGGTTTTCTTATATGGCTCTAAATTATCCAAGAACCCCAAATTTAAGCGGAGTTTCATTGGGTGATTTTTTAGTCCCAGATGCCTTGAATCAGTCCAAAATCAGATTAGACATTGCTTCTTGGTCAACAGTCAATCCTGTTTTATTGGTTGAAGGGGGAACACAGCCTCGACTCATTATCCCAACTCAAAATGGAGTTATTCGACAAGCTTTAATTCCCAATTCAGGGCAAAACAAGGACCAAATGGTTAGGTTTCAGTCCTTGAGTCAGACCTTGGCTATTCCTTCTGGACTAACCAAAGTAACTGCTAGCGGGAAATTCACAGACTACAGTCTCAACCCAGTGGATTCTTCTTTAATTATTATTTACAACAAAAAGTTAGAAGCAGGAAGAAATGATTACAAAGCCTATCGTGAATCGTCAGCCGGTGGAGCACATCATGTAATCACCGCAGAAGTTGATGAATTGTACATGCAATTTGGGGGAGGAATTCCTAAACATATAAATGGAATTAGACAATTTACAAAATTTCTTTATGACCCAGCGTTAAGAAAACCAGCTGGACTATTATTACTTGGAAAAGCAATCCGCGAAGCCAGCATTTACAGCTTCCCTTTTGCTAGTGAAGGAAGTAGAACAAATGCTGATTTTTATGCCAAAAACTTAGTTCCGTCATTCGGACAACCAAGCAGTGACAATGCCATAACAGCAAGTTGGGTACCTGGAAACTGGACCCCATTTATAGCCACAGGAAGGATTTCTGTCAATACAAATACAGAATTAAACAATTACCTAGAAAAGGTCATTGCATTCGAAATTCAGCAGCAGCAAAACAGCGTATACGACAGCCCTAATAAAGATTGGCAGAAACAAATTATTCACTTTGGCGGGGGTAGTACTTTGGCCGAACAAGCTGAATTCAGGTACTATTTGGAGGAAATGGAGGACAAAATCGAAAAAGATTTTTTTGGAGGAAATGTATACCGTGTCTACAAAAAAAATTCGGATCCTCTTGACCCGACTGTTTATAGTGAGGTCTCTGAAAAACTATCTACGGGAACCAGTATTTTAAACTTCTTTGGACATGCAAATTCTCAAAGTTCGGGCTTTGAAATCAACATTGACGAACCTCAAAACTGGAATAATAAAGGCCGCTACCCTATCGTAATAGCCAACACATGTTATAACGGAAATATTTTTTACCACGAGAATATATCTGTTTCCACTTCCGAACGATTTGTTAGAGCTAATGGAGCTGGAGCAATTGCATTTTTATCGACTGTCTACTTAGGTTTTCCGGATGCATTGTTCCGTTTCACAAACGAACTCTACGCTCAATTCAGCAATAAGGGTTATGGATTGACTTTAGGTGAACAAATAAAGCGAACTATTAATACTTTGGAAAACAGTACGAACAACGACATTGTTATTGAGTCAACTGCCCTTCAAATGGCCTTAAATGGTGATCCATTGATAAAACTAAACTGGCACGAAAACCCAGAAATTGAGTTATTGCCTGAGTATGTAAGTTTTGGTCCAGACGACATCGACTTGACGGTAGACTCGATTATATTAAATATTGAATTAAAGAATTTAGGGAAATCGATTGTCGATACTTTTTTGCTAGAAATAGTAAGAAAGTTTCCGCAATCAAACCAAGATTCAACGTACATCAAATTGATTCCTAATTTGCATTACACAAGAAATGTACAGGTAAAGATCCCTCTTCAAGCCAACATTGGAATTGGACTAAATGAATTTACAATCAGCGCAGATATCCCTTCTTTTATTCAGGAGAATTATGAGGAATTTGCGAACAATCAAATTAAGCGGATTTTCTTTATTGATATTGATGGTGTCATTCCGATTTCCCCCTCAAAATTTGCTGTTATTCCTGAAGACACAATCAGCTTGATTGCGTCGACGATTAATCCGATTGCAGGCACAGATACCTATTTTTTCGAGGTTGACACTACGGATTTATTTAATTCACCATTTAAGAGAGTTCAAGCCATTACTGCCTCTGGAGGAGTAATCCAGGCCAATCATCTCGACTGGACATTGGCTAGTACCTCACAAAACAGTCCTCTAATTTGTACAGATAGTACTGTTTATTTTTGGAGAGTAGCCATTCAAGACACTGCTTTGATTTGGAAAGAATCTTCCTTCCAGTATATCCAAACCAAATCGGGTTGGGGACAAGACCATTTCTTCCAATTTAAGGACAATGATTATTCTCAAATTGATTATAATCGTAGCCAAAGAAAAAAAAGCTTCACCACGGCTGATACAACCTACTTAGATTGTTATGTCTATGGAAGTAATGTGGCAACAAGTGCGAATCAATGGCAAATCAATGGCCAACAGCAAGATTATGACCTGTGTTTCTTTAGACCACAAATACAAGTTGGTGTAGTTGATCCACTAACGATGACATCTTGGGGAACTCATTTTAACGGCCAAAACCCTGACCATATTTTTGGAAATTACAATGAAAATGGTGTTTGTCGTCAAAGGGTTGAAAAATGGTTTTTATTCACTCAAAACAACGCTACTGAGTTAGCCTCTTTTCAAAACATGGTATTAAATGAAGTGCCAGACGGTCATTACATTATTATATACGCACCTTATTTCGGTGCACGTTACGACCTTTGGAACTCCACTGACTCGTTAGGGATGTATTCAACTTTTGCTGCACTTGGAAGTGATAGTATAAACGCAGGGAGAATAAATGCTCCAATGGCATTTTTTGTTCAAAAAGGTTCGCCCGAAACGGTTATCGAACTTTTCGGAGAAAACTCAAACGACCCCGTTCATTTGATTGGTCCCATAGTAGGATATGACTTCTTAGGGCAAGAAACAGCACCCTTAATTGGGCCAGCTAAGAAATGGAATAATTTCTATTGGAAATCAGATAAACTGGAATCAGGCAATGACACGACAGTCTTGCATATTGACACTTATAATTCACAAAAAAAATATCAATATACCACTCAGTTTAATTTACAGCCAGAAGATTCAATAACCAATTTAGGAACATTTTTTGATGTACAAGATTCACCGTTCATGAGTCTTAGGTCAATCTACACAGATTCCGTAACCTCTACTCCGTCTCAACTTGATAGGTGGCATGTTTTATACGAACAATTACCCGATGCCGCGATTGATGGTAAGAATTTATTATGGTCTGCAACCGGAATTGACACCTTAGACGAAGGGGAAGAAATCACATTTGCTGTTGATGTAAAAAACGTGCTAGGCATAGACATGGACTCTTTACTCGTACATTATTTTATTGAAGATAAAAATCACATTAGACACTATTTAAATGTAGATAGAGGGGATTCTTTGCGAGCAGGAGGAACACATAGAGATACCATTAAATTTTCGACAGTTGGTTTCCCCAACGAAAACACTTTTTGGATGGAGGTCAATCCCCTAAAGCCGAATAGCACCGATTTTGATCAACCCGAACAATATCACTTTAACAACTTGCTTCAAATTCCGTTTAATGTCCGGGAAGATCGTATCAACCCAATTTTGGATGTCACTTTCGAAGGTCGACATATCCTAAACGGGGACATTGTCAATCCAAAAAGTGAAATATTGATTACTCTAAAAGACGAAAATCAATATTTGATCATGGATGATGTTTCGGATACCAGTTTTTTCGGAGTTTACTTAACACCCCCGTCAGGCCAGCAACAAAGAATTTATTTTGAATCAAACGGCAAAACTAACATGCAGTGGATTCCGGCAGATGAAAGCAATCGCAAGTTTAAAATAGTTTTCCCAACGGATTTAAAAACAAATGGGATGTACACCTTGTTAGTTCAAGGTTCAGATAAAAGCGGAAACCTCTCTGGCGATTTTGAATACCGAATAAGTTTTGAGGTTATTCGCGAGTCAACCATCACTTATTTGATGAATTATCCTAATCCATTTAGCACCTCAACCCGATTCGTTTTCACATTGACAGGAAGTGAAATCCCTGATGACATGATCATTCAAATTATGACCGTTTCGGGAAGGGTAGTTAGAGAAATTACAGAGTCAGAGTTTGGTCCGATATATATAGGAAGAAACATTTCTGAATACGCCTGGGACGGTAGAGATGAGTTTGGAGATCCACTCGCCAACGGTGTTTATCTTTACAACGTAAGAATTAAAGTTAGAGGTGAAGATATTGAACATAGGAATTCTGGAGCAGATTCCCATTTCACCAAGGAGTTTGGAAAAATGTACCTAATGAGATAATAAAAGAGAATGACAGAAGTTGAATTCGAAAAATTAAAATTTCCAATTGGTGTATTTAAGAGACCCGAAGAAATCAGCGATAAAAGCATCATTGATTGGATTCGTGACATTGAAGAATTCCCGACAAAAGTCATTCAACTTTCTTCGAATTTAAGTCCGACAGAACTCAATTGGAAGTACAGACCAATGGGATGGACTATTAAGCAAGTAATACACCATTGTTGCGACAGTCATCTAAATAGTTTAATACGTTTTAAATTGACCTTAACCGAGTTCATGCCCGTTATTCGACCTTATAAAGAATCGTTGTGGGCCGAATTGACAGATTCGCACGAAGACAATATCGAACTTAGTGTGAATCTTATTTCAGCTTTGCACGCCAAATGGACTTTCGTTCTTAAACACCTGACTAAAGAACAATTGGAACTGGAATACATTCACCCAGCCAATGGCGATAAATTCAAACTAAAAGAAGCTATAGCTTTATACGCGTGGCACTGCAATCATCATTTATCGCACATAAAAATTGGGGTTTTATCGGAAGGAAAATACAATGATTAGAATGAAAACACTATTCTTTACCCTGCTGACAATTCTGCTTTCTTCCTGCGAATCGAGTAAATCTGAAAATGAAGTAATCGGCCTTTGGCAGCTTCACAGCATGGACCAGTACAATAATGATTCCAACACCTACTCGCCTTATAGAAATGGAATGCAAGGACACATTTTATACGGAGAAAAAGCGATGTCGCTCCACCTTCAAACCCAAGGATATGAAGATTTTCCTTTTCAATTTCCAAATTTCAATGACACTATTCCACTGGAAGCGCTTAAGCACTTGACAAAAAACTATAATTATTTTGCCTTTTATTCTATAGATTCTAAAAACGGAGTTATTACCCATAAACGTATTTCCCACTCAAACCCGAAGGAAGGAAATGACATGGTTGAAAGAAAATTTGATATTAAAAATGATACTTTGTACATGCAACCGGTCGAACAAAAAAATGCCAATATCCGATTAAAATGGGTAAGAAGATCGAACTAAAAAAAGCGACAACTAAAAATCGCCGTATCGTCAACATAATCTAATTCCCCTCTCCATTCATCTAATTTTGAAAGAATAATATTGTTCAAATCCTCCATTTTTAAAGGATAATACGAATGAATTATTTTTGTGACTTTTTCTAATCCAAATTGTTGATCGTTTTCGTTTTCCAATTCTACAACACCATCTGTGTAAAGCACCAAAGTCGTGTTTGGAGGCAGAATTTCAACACCGACATTGATGAAGGGCAATTCTTCCATCATACCTAGTCCAATTGTCCCTTCTTCTAATTTCTTTGATTTTTTACCGTTTGTCAAAACAGGATAGTTGTGGCCCGCATTCACATAAGTCAATTCCCTTTTATCCGCTTTGTAATGGGCGATAAAGAAAGTGATGAACTTTTCTCCTTTGGCACTCCTCATCACTTTGGAATTGAGTTCTTTCATCAAGAAATCCATCTCAAACCGTTGGTATTGAAACAAGGTCCTTATCGTGGCTTGAAAATTTGCCATTAACATAGCTGCACCGATTCCTTTTCCAGAAACATCACCTATGCAAATAATGTACTCATTGTTTTCTAAGGGAATAAAGTCATAGTAGTCCCCTCCGACTTCGTGTCTTGGGAGATATTTTGCCGAAATGTCCATTTTCTTATCAGAAGGCAAATCCTCTGGAAAGAGTAATTTTTGCATCTCCGTGGCGACCTCTAATTCTTTTTTAATCCTTTCTTGAGTGATTCTTTCCTTGGCCATCCGCTTGTTTTCAATCGCAACTACAACGATGTTGACAAGAGTCTGCACAAAACTCATATTATACAAGGTGTCTGAGACTTTCATCTTTCGAAGCCCTAAACTACCGACTAAAAGATAAGCTAAGGGTTCTTCTTTGTGGAAGACAGGCACGATTACATCGAATTCTTTTAATAATTCTGAATGTGACGACTCAATGACCGTGATTTCTTTAAAACGGCTGAGGTCCTTTTGTACATCTATTTGATTTGTTTTACCCTTAAAACCAACTTTCAATGCACACTCCCATTGGTTTTGCTTGTTGAAGAGTAAGAACTTGTCTAGGCCTAATTGTTCGTGTAAAATGAACTCAAAAATTCGAGTAATGTTATCAATGTTCTCGTTTAAACTAATAGCATTCGTGATCTCAAGTAAAGAATTCAGTTTAAAATCCTTTATCTTAATTTCATCTTCTAATACCTTTAGTTCTTTGTCTAACATTACAATTTTTCGAGCAATTCTGGCAATCTTTTGATAGCCGCCATTTCTCTGAATTTTGCTTTGGCTTCGATGCATGGACTTCCGAAATAGGTTTTACCCGCTTCCAGATCCTTTCCTATACCTGATTGAGCCAAAACAGTCACTCCTTCTCCAATCACGACGTCGCTGGCACAACCAACTTGACCCCATAAGGTGACATTATCTTTAATCTCTACACATCCAGCAAGACCAACATTTGCGGCCATCAAGCAACCTTTACCTATGATGGTATCGTGACCAATGTGTACTTGATTGTCGATTTTTGTTCCTTCACCAATAGTTGTTGTTGCAGTAACTCCTGCGTCTATAGTACAAAGGGCACCGATTTCGACATTGTTGTGGAGATGAACATTACCACAAGTATGCATTCTATCGTATCCTGTCGATTTTTTCTTGTAGTAAAAAGCGTAGTGACCAATGACCGTGTTTGGACCTATAATCACGTTATCTTCTATAATTGTATTGTCCATAATTGACGCACCGGAGTGGATGATTGAATTCTTACCGATTTTAACATTGTGTCCGATAAAACAATTGGCATAAAGAATGGCGGTATCGTCTATTTCGCAATTCTCACCAGTTAATCCAGTTTGCGGGAAAAACGGTTTAAAATGCTTCGTTAATTTATTAAAATCATCAAAAGGTTTCTCGGAAATCAATAATCCCTTTCCTTCAGGACATTCGACCTTTGCATCAATAATAATTGTTGTTGCGGCACTTTTTAGAGCTTTATCGTAATATTTTGGATGATCAACAAAAACCAAATCTCCTGGAACCACTCTATGAATTTCATTTATACCTTCCACCAAATGATCTGGATTTCCGACAAACTCACAACCCAAAAATTTAGCTACATCTTGTAGCTTTTGTGCCTCAATTAACTTCATGACTCTGTTTTTCATCAAAACTAAGGCATTCTGCGCCTGTTTTGGCATGACAAGTGAAATACTTATCCGCTTGTGGTTGTTCATATTGAACAGTGTGAACCAATACGTGAACAGATTGTATAGAAACCAAAAACACCATGAAAAACCTCGTCTTTTTAATCTATCCTTTTGATTTCCAGTTTAGCTTTAAGTAAAACAAAAACTATTTGGCTCAAAAGATATTTGTTTTCCAGCGACAACCTTAATATCACTAAATTGAAGCAGGCCGACCCTTCAAATTTTGGAGCTGCTCCAGAAAGGTGGATTCGATTTGTCACCTCATCGATTTTCAAACAGGCGAAAAAAGGGAGTATATTTTAATCAATTCAGACGAAAACAGCAATAAATCGAAGTTTATCTGGGTAAAATAAGGATTAGTAATTCAACAAATCACCAAGCGCCATCTCAACCTTGCCAGCATTTGGAAGTAAAGTAAATTCCAAAGCACTGTTTAGAGAAATAGCAGGGGGGCAACCGAACCAATAATTGAAATTAGAGCATCTAAATACTTAAAATTATCACGTTGAATTCTTCCTGCAAGTCCTAAAGTAAAGTTAGATTTTGTCACAATGTATGAAGAATGGGTTAGCTACCTTTTTTAGATGAACTCA
>JBLIKY010000081.1:0-9733 GCA_047637535.1 Lentimonas sp. | reverse complement strand
GAAATAAACGAAATTAAAACGGGGCAGAAATTGGCTTCAGAATACCATGGAAAAATCAAAATTACACCCTAACAATAAACATCAAGATCGTTACGAAATAAAAAGTTTGGTAGAAGTAAATCCCGAATTAAAGAATTTTGTAACGAAAAACATACACGATCAAGACACGATTGAGTTCGCAAACCCATTGGCCGTTAAAGAATTGAATAAATCGCTTTTGATTAAGCATTATAAGATCTCAGAATGGGATATTCCAGAAGGTTATTTATGTCCTCCTGTACCAGGAAGGGCAGATTACATACATTATGCTTCAGAATTGTTATTAAGAAGTAATTTTGGGGCAGAAATCAAGGGTGATGAGGTTAAAGTTTTGGATATAGGAACAGGCGCCAATTGCATTTATCCTATCATCGGTACGCATGAATACGATTGGAATTTTATCGGTTCGGACATCGACGAAGTCTCCCTAGAATCGGCAAAAAAGATAGTAAGTCAGAACAGTAGGCTAGAGGGTAAGGTTGAATTGAGACACCAAACGGATAAAAAAAGAATTTTCAAGGGAGTCCTCGGTGAGGACGAAAAAATTCATTTATCGGTTTGCAATCCTCCTTTTCACGAGTCGGCAGAAGATGCTTTAAAAGGAAGTAAACGAAAATTGAAAAACTTAGGTTTGGATGACAAGAGTCCGGTACTAAATTTTGGAGGTCAATCCAACGAATTGTGGTACCCAGGCGGTGAAAAACGATTTGTAAATGAGATTATTTACCAAAGTAAATCCTTTGCTCAAAATTGTTTGTGGTTTACGACCTTGGTTTCCAAAGAAAATTATTTGAAGGGCTTCGAACAAACCCTAAAAGAAATTAACGCAAGGGAAGTCAAGATCATTCCAATGGGCCAAGGCAACAAGGTGAGTAGAATCTTAGCTTGGAGTTTTCAGAACGCTAAGCAACAAAAGGAGTGGTTTGGAGAAGAGAAATAAGATTTGAGTTTTTATAAAATAGTTAATGTTTCCAAACGTATTGTTTTGCATTACACCTATTTAACTAAAACCTAATTAACTATTCCCTAAAAACTCAAATGTACTGGACAGTATAAAAATGTTTTATAAACTCACCATTCTGTCATACCAATATACTTTTGACTACTTAACAATCAATTTCTTTACGCTCACTTGGTTGTCTTCAAAACGAACACTAACAAAATAGACTCCTTTGTCAAGAAACGAAATATCAAAAACATCCTCATTGCTATATTGATTGTTTTTGTTCAATGAAATAACTCTTCCATTTACATCCGT
Source organism: Lentimonas sp. (assembly GCA_047637535.1). Lineage (GTDB taxonomy): Bacteria > Bacteroidota > Bacteroidia > Flavobacteriales_D > Crocinitomicaceae > UBA2040. Next base: position 8,436 of record JBLIKY010000081.1, on the reverse strand, counting down.
AATTAAAACAGTTTTGACCTTAGATTCTGACTGTATACCAAAAGTTGTAAATGCTGGGTTAGGATACAAAATAAACTCTGCCGGTTCCATCTCGTATTCTTCTAAACCAACACCATTTATCGGGTCTTTAATTAAATAATCAATATAAATTACTCCACTGGATGCAAATAAATTGTAGGTTTTGAGAGACTCAGTTTCTTCATAATAGCTTAAATCCTCCTTAAAAAAGGAAATAGAGCCATAATCTGTTCCCGAAATATCTGAGTCTAAATTTACGATGAATAAGATTCCAGCAGAAGGATCATGCCCACAAACTCCAATGGGTCTTGAACCTTCTTCCGGGGTTCTTTCAAAAAACTTAGTAAAGGTATTCAATAGGGGTTCATAATAATAATATTGTGGTGAAGCTAAAGGCCCAGAATTGTCATTACCCTGCACCAGTACTTTACCATTGTTGAGGTAATTTATGGAGGAAATCGCATTGAATGTATCCGAAAAATTAACGATGGTTGTGAACACGTTGTTAAGAGGGTCGTATTGGGTCAGTTGGCCAAGATCGTTGTCTCCGTTCTTGGTTGACACGAGGTAAATTATTGAATCAGGCGTTAAATACGTTCGGTTAATGTTTTTTCCAGATTCAATGGGCACTTGAGTTATCAATTGATATAAATTGGTCTTTAAATTAAAACTATATATCCAAGTAGAATCCGCTTGTGAATCCGCCAAAGTACCGTATATCACAGAATCGTTCATATGAATTTGCCAATTGGTCTTTCGCCCATTAGGGTCATTGAAGGGATGCAAAATTTGAAAATCCTTTGTAAGTGGGTCCAAAGAAAAAAGATTTCCTTGACCAAATTCCGCAGCGTTATTGGTAACACCGTAAATTTTGTCTTTGTGTTTAATCAAATCGCTATTAACTGGATATCCGGTGCTATCGTTCAAAGCAAAGAGTGTTTCGGTTTTATACGTTTTATAATTGTAATTAAAAATACACCCGTGATTAAAAGGGCCAGAAGTAAAGGTTGCCCCAACAAAGTCAGAATATCCTATTTGTAAAGGTTCGGTAATTGCAAATTTTCCTTGTTTATGGTAATCATAATGAAATGCAACTTCGATTTCTTTATTGGCCTTGTTGTACTCTGAGACTGTCCCTTTGTTTTCAAGACCGCCTTCTTTAAAGGGTATATACACTTTTCCGTTTGTATGATGGTAAATACCACCTTGTGATTCAGAACCCAATTCGAAATTTCCCCCGAACGTTCTAAAATATTTCAAATCCAATACACCCGAAACATACTCATCAAACGTTACCATTGTCGAATTCGTTCCTGCAGTGAAAATGCAAATTATTTTCTTATCCGGTCCTATCTTAAAGTCTGCACTTTCGATGCTCGTTGGGGGCATGGTCGGAAATAAATCATCAAAAGCGTGCACCCTTTGCGATACACCTGTTGAAAAGGGTCTTCTATAAATGAATCCTGTTTTAGTAAATTCACTTGGGTCTTGTTCTTCTGTCAAAACCAACAAATCATTCCCGTTTATGTCGATTTGAAGAATTTTTTTGGGATGAGTAGCTGAACCAAAAAAAGACACTTCACTTACTTGTGCTGTCGTTTTATTGAATAAAAATAGTTTATCCCCTGAACCAAAATAAAGATTAGACCCAAACTCAACAAATCTGGTCGTTACAACGAATTCACCATTTGAATTAAAATTTGTATACGTATTAGAAACAGGATAATAAGAAAATATTGTTGAATTGTCGGAAGGTGTATTACCGCCAGAAGTAGAGCCGTAAATTCTTCCGTCGGTTGACACAAAAAGTTCTTGCACAGGGTTCTTACCGTCCGCGTTACCTGACAAAGACCCCTCGAATGCGTGAATAACCGAAGTATTGTTCAAGGTATAATCGTACTTATACAATGAACCGACACCATTAGTGCTTCCTGAATTCATTATTCCATAAAACTTACCGTCGTTGTATTTAACTAAGCCATTCAAAGGAGTGTCGCCCGTGCCCAATTTGTTCAAAGTACTTAAAATCTTTACCTCATGAGTATTGACATCATAACTGTAGATAAACTCATTGTCTACCGAATTAGACGCAAGCGTACCGATTAAAACATCGTTGTTTAGGGGTGAAAAGATCATTTTTTGAGGATTTCCTCCTTTTACCATGCCCAAATCGGTGGAATTAAACCCAAAAGTGCTATTGTCAGAATATACATAAGTCCCTTGGTCAACATGCCTTGCAAAACCTACATACTCAATCTGGCCAGATAAATTGAAGAAAAAAACGATCGTTAGAAGTGTTAGAATTGTTTTCATGGCAGAAAGATTAGAGTTTAATTAATTTTTTCGATGTCTAATTTGAGGTTCTAATATTACCACCTATTCCAGAAGTAAATTGACTGAACGCATTCCCCTCAGTAAAACCAATGAGAAAGAAATGTTTAATAATTTCAATTTTATAAATCCTTAGTAGTATATTCAAAACCAGTTTCTTAGATAATAGTTTAAACAAACTTACGAAAAAAATATTTAAAATTGCGTATCGCTATATTAGGACTAATCAAAAAGAAAAACATCTTATTTAAAGTAGAGCTTTCGATTCTTTTCCTAAATAAAGGTTAAGTAGTTTTTGAGCTGCAGGCAAAGCCTTATTTTTGCGTTGAGTAAATAAATAGATTAGTAAATCGACTTTATTTTAACCAACAAACAAGCATGCAAATTCCGACAGACGTCGAACTTTATAGAACCGATAATAGTACATCATGGATTGATAAGAATGATATACTGTATTCCGTTTCAAATGCACAAACAGCCGTCAAAGAAGAAAACACCGAAAAGCATATTGAATCTTTAAAGTCTAGATTGAATGGACAGAAAATTTGTTCATTAGTAACTGTCTCCCATTTGCGAAATTTAAACAAAGAAATTCGGTCTTATTTAGAGCCGGAGTTTCTTAATGTATATAAAGCCATAGCCATTGTGACGACAAATCCTTGGGGCGAAATGTTTGATGATAAATTGTTTTCAAAATCAAATCAAGATTATCCACTTCGCGTTTTTTCAAACGAGATAGAGGCAAAATCATGGTTAGAAGAATATAAGTGAAACGGAAATTCCATTTAGAGAGCAATTTCCCAGGTTTTAGCACAAGCTTACAGGTTTCGCAAATAAAACTATTTGTTCTTTTTTTTGCCTGTCCGACCACTGGCGGGCATTGATCAAAAAACGAACCAAAAAAACGCTAGGCTGCTGAAAAGACTCTAAAATTCTGCAGTCATTCCGGTAAAAAAAAAGCAACTTAATCATCACCATGACTGCTTTCATCGGTTTTGACGCTGCCTGCGGCGGTCAGAAACGCTGTTTACCAATCGTTCTGCAAACTCTTGGACAGCTGACCTCAAATTTCGGATTTATTAGACAAAACTACCCTTTGCAAATTTTCGATAATTTGGAAGACGTTCAAGTCTGGATAACGCAGAATAATAATAGCGTAAACTAAGTTTTTCGTTTTTTCTTCTTCGCAGCAGGAAAAAGAATGTTATTCAAGATCAATCTATAACCAGGAGAATTAGGATGTAAATTTAAGTCCGTTGGTGGATCTCCTACTCTGTGTTCAAAATCTTCTGGATCGTGACCACCATAAAAGGTCCAAGTACCTTGGCCTAATTCACCGTGAATATATCTAGCAGTTCCAAGTGCTTCATTTTCGCCAAGAATAAGAACATTTGATTTAATTAATTCTTTTCTAAAATCAGTTGTTTGTCCCATAAACCCGGGAACCACGCTCACGTGACACTGAGTCAACATGGTAGGTACGATATCCCATTTGGCCGAAAAATCAAACAAGGTGAAATTATCTAAATTCTCCACTCTTTTATGCAATTCGGTGCCGTCAATATCCGAATATTCATATTTCATCGGATTTCTTTCCAGCGTAAAATCTTTAAAAGCAAAGGTGTTGTTGTAATTGAGCTTGTTTTGCGCATCGGGAGCGGCTGCATCTCCATCAAACATAGTTTCACAGACATCTGTTTCGGCAGCTGCTAGGGCAATGTCAAAAGAGTCTGTTCCGCTGCACATCGTGAACAGAAACCCACCTCCAAACACAAAATTTTGAATGTTTTGAGCAACTGCTAATTTGAGCTGCGATACTTTTAAAAACCCGAGTGAAGCAGCGCTAGCTTCAGCGTCTGCAACTTGCTGTCTATACCATGGGTAAGAACGGTAAGCCGCATAAAATTTTCCATATTGTCCAGTAAAGTCTTCGTGATGCAAGTGCAGCCAATCGTAGGTTGGCAGCACACCATTTACAATGGCGGAATCGTATATTTTTTCATAAGGAATTTCAGCGTACTCAAGTACCAAAGTCACGGCGTCATCCCAAGGTTGTTTACCGTTTGGAGTATAAACTGCAATTTTTGGTGCCTTTTCAAGCTGTACAACCTCCATATTCGTCTCAGGATTGCTGATTTGTCGTTTTATGGCTTCGACTTGTCCGTCAGCTAAAACTTCATATTTTACTCCTCTTATGGTCAATTCTTCTTCTATAGCTCTGAGGTGTGGGAACAAAAATGAACCGCCTCTGTAGTTTAACAACCATTCCATGACAACATCATTTTCAAGTACCCAAAAAGAAACGCCATAGGCTTTCAGGTGATTGGATTGGCTTTCGTCCATCGGGACCAATAATTGGGAAGAACGAGCCCCGAAGGCTGCAAAGAAAAAGGTTAATAGAAGAAGATAGCGCATCAAGTATTTTTAAAATGTAGAGCAAATATTATTCCTAAAAAGGGGAATCACTGTTTTCTGTGAAATCATCCTCGTTCCCGTTCATTTTACTCTGAATGGTTTGTAAGGCTGGGGCTTCGTCGAAAGAATGATTTGCATTCATAGAAGAAGGCATATTAACATCGGGTAAATCAAACCCTGAACTTTCTAAATTCTCAAATCTCGCGTATTGACCAACAAATTTCAATTTGATACTGTCTAGTCCACCATTACGGTGTTTTGCTATGATAATTTCCCCAATTCCTTTCGTTGGGTTACCATCACTGTCTTCGGTTAACCCGTAGTATTCTGGTCGATAAATAAACGAAACGATATCGGCATCTTGCTCAATTGCACCCGACTCCCTCAAATCCGAAAGAATTGGTTTTTTGTCTCCTCCACGTTGTTCAACACTACGACTCAACTGAGACAAAGCAATGATTGGGACATTGAGTTCTTTTGCAATTTCTTTAATCGATCGAGATATCAAAGAAATTTCTTGCTCACGATTTCCACCGTTTTTAACACCGGCTGTCATCAATTGCAAATAATCAATAATTATGATGTCAATATTTTTCTGACTTTTTAAACGACGACATTTTGCACGCAAATCGAAAATCGAAATACCCGGTGTGTCATCTATATAAATTGGTGCTTGCGAAAGCTTAGAAATTCTACTGTGCAATTGCTGGAACTCATGATCTTTTAAATCACCTTTTCTCAATTTATCAGCCGGTAACCTCGCTTCTGATGCAATAAGCCTTTTAACGAGCTGTACAGAGGACATCTCCAAAGAAAATAAAGCAACTGCTTGGTTGTAATCAACGGCACAATTGCGCGCCATGGACAATACAAATGCAGTCTTCCCCATTGCTGGTCGGGCAGCGATAACAATCATATCCGATTTTTGCCATCCTGCGGTAAGCTTATCTAAATTGATAAATCCAGTTGGAACACCAGAAATACCATCTTTATTTTGAGAAGCCTTTTCTATTTCATCAATGGCATCACGAACGACGTGTTTCATTTCGTCTATATCCTTTCGCGTATTGCTCTGAGTGATTTTGAATAATTCTTGCTCGGCTTTGTTCATGATCTCAAAAACATCCTTCGTATCATCAAAGGCCAATTTCATGACTTCGGCACCCATTTTTATCATTTCCCTTTTGATGTGCTTCTCAGCAATTACTCGGGCGTGAAACTCAATGTGGGCCGCTGAGGCTACTCTTGCAGTAAGTTGGGTAATATATGCTCTACCACCCGACGCTTCCAATTCTCCTGTTTTTTGAAGTTGATTTACAACCGTAAGTAAATCGATTGGCTGTGATGTAGCGAAGAGTTCGCGGATCGCTGTGAAAATATATTGATGCTTCGGATCGTAAAACGAATCGGGGGTCAATAAATCAAGGGTATCATTTACTGCGTCATTGTCCAACAACAAGGCACCAATTACGGCTTGTTCGATCTCAATAGCCTGAGGCGGAACCTTGCCCATTTCTGACCAAACAGCTGGTGCTGTGGTAGTTCGTGTGTTAAATTTAGTCTTGTTTTCCCCCTGAGTATCCATGTTACAAATGTAGCCAATTGATGGGTTCATTCCCTTATAATTTTGTATAAAAAATTGAAAAAGATATCCATGGTGGTTATCAACAATTGTTGAAACAAAGGTATATTTGTGAAGCATGAAAAGAAGGGTAATTGATACGGCCGACGGGTCAAAAACAATACAAATTGAGGATTGGGACGAACAGTATCATTCTATCCATGGCGCTTTGCAAGAAGCTCTTCATGTTTTTATCCAAAATACCGAAGCTCGTTTAAATGGCAGAAAAGAAATCTCAATTCTAGAAATGGGATTTGGAACAGGACTAAATGCCCTTCTTACTTGGAAAATGGCTGAGGAGTTAAGTGTAAAAGTTCAATACACGACTTTGGAAGCTTTTCCTATCGAATTTGAAGAATACGCCCAACTTGACTTTCAAAACGTTTGGGGAGAAAAACCCAAAAACTTCTATGCTCTGCACGAAGCGACTTGGGATGAAAAAGTGGTGATGAGTTCGAACTTCTCACTAGAGAAAAAGCGTCAAACTTTTGAAGAGTATAAAGCCACGTCAAAAGAATTCGATTTTGTTTTTTACGATGCCTTCGGTCCAAGAGTACAGCCTCATCTCTGGACAATTCCCATCTTTCATCAGTTATTTAAATCTTGTAAGCCAGGCGGAACTTTCTTAACCTATTGTGCCAAAGGTCAGGTAAGAAGAGATTTGCAATCCGTTGGATTTGAAATGGAAAGACTTCCTGGCCCTCCTGGAAAACGAGAAATGTTGATGGGAAAGGTTAAATAAACTTATACCATTTTTACTTCATAATGCCGCTAAGGCATTTCCTTAAAGTAGATTGCCGATGCAGACTTAAGGAGTATTTCTGCGACATTAAAAATCACAATCGGTAATATTTATTTGGGAGATTAGCCTAAATTATTAGTCCGGGTTTTCACTATTCTATTTCAAACTACTACCTTTGCCAAAAAATATTTAGAATGACAGAAGAAATTAAAGCAGTAAGTTACAGTGTTGGATTGAGTATCGCTGGAAGTTTAGTGCAACAAAATCTACAAGCTATTGCTCCAGAAGTAATGGCAGAAGCAATTGGTGATGTATTCAGTGGTAAACAACCAAAGATCTCTCCAGAAGAAGCGAATGCAATTATTGAAAAATACTTAAGTGTAGCTAACGAAGAAAAATTCCAAGTAAATAGAGTTGAAGGTGAAGAATTCTTAGCAGAGAACTTTAAGAAAGACGGTGTGAAAACTACTGTTTCTGGTTTGCAATACGAAGTTGTGACTGAAGGTACGGGTGCTAAACCAGAACCAACTTCTCAAGTAACTGTTCACTATCACGGAACACTTTTAGACGGTACTGTTTTTGACAGTTCTGTTGAAAGAAACGACCCAGCAACATTTGGCGTGAATCAAGTGATTCCAGGATGGACAGAGGCTTTGCAGTTGATGACTGAAGGTTCAAAATACAGATTGTTTATCCCTCAAGATTTGGCTTACGGCGCACAACCGCATCCAAACGGACCGATACAACCATACATGGCGTTGATTTTTGACGTTGAATTGATTAAGATTAATTAATATAAAATGAAATACATTTTCTTTATTACAGCTCTTTTGGTCTTGGCTTCATGCGGAGATAAAGACGCAGCTATGGTCGATGAGACCGTTGTACTATCAACTTTTAAAGACAAATTGTCTTATGTGTTGGGTGCCGAACAAGCCAAAATGATAACTCAATCGGGTGATCCAAATTTGTCTCGTTTAAATAACGAAAAAATCACAGAAGGTTTTAAAGCTTGTTTAAGTGAAGAAGAGGCAATGACTCCTGATTGCGAGGCGAAATTGGCAAGTCTTTATGGACCATACGGACAAGATTTTGATACAGCTTTTGCTGCATCAGGTTCGTTTTGTATAGGTCGTCTTGCTGGTTCAGTTTTTTACACGGGTTGGATGAAAAAGCAAGTTATAGACAAAATTGATTTAAAAATGGCTACAGCCGGATTTAATCATGGTCTAAGAAGTGCAGATACTTTGATTCCAGTTGGTGAAAGAGCGAAGTTGTTACAAGATTTCTTCGGTACAGTAAATACAAA
>JBLIKY010000080.1:0-9734 GCA_047637535.1 Lentimonas sp. | reverse complement strand
TGAAAGGTCGATAAATTGAATAGATTGTCCCGCACCAAATTGACCGTTTTGAGTCTCAAAATCAGCAATGGTTTCCGTGGTTGTTGCTTGTGAAGTCCAATTGATTTCGAAACCACTTCTTACAATCGAGACATCAGTTGTGAATACAATGTAAAACTTACCTGAATTAGAAGTCAGTCCGCTTACAGAATTTACACCGGTATAACTGCCAATCATAGGAGCTAAATTATTCTCACCATCGTAAATGGTTATATAATCATAACTGTCTTCTAAGTCGAGTGTTATGCTCATTTGTAAATTTTCAGCACACGTAGGATTGATAAGAAATGAGCAGTTGGTGTTATTTGAATAGTCTTCGTCTGGTCCTCCTGAATCATAAATTTTTCCAACTGACCCGTTACTTTCCGTTTCATTACAAATGTAATATTCATCTTGAACTACAATGAAATCAACTTTGGTAATACTATCTATTTCTGTTCCATTATTTACTTTTAGTTTTGTAGAGAAAGTTCCTTGCGTAGAGTAGGTCACTGTGGGGTTTTGGTCAGTTGAAGTCGCAGGAGTTCCCCCCTCAAATTCCCAGAGCCAAGAGGTAGGGAATTTCGTTGAAAGATCCTGGTAAATAACACTTTGACCAGAATTTAAATTCTGTTTGTTTGAGCTAAAATCAGCCACAAAAGGATCGATATTTTCAATAATTTGAACGGAGTAATCTTCAACCTGACCGACGGAAGGTTCTTGACATGCCGTTAACAAAACATTTACATCAGACATTACCCTCATTCTTATTTCAGTATTCAAAACAGCTCCAGATGGGATGAGAATATTTCGGCTGAAGTTACCAGTAACATTCATTACAGATAATACTTGCTCGGTTGTATTGTCAAACACCCCGTCGTTGTTAAAGTCTATCCAAGCAGTGACATTTTCTTGTAATTCATTACCAACAGTCACTGAAAGGCTATAATAAGTTCCTTCTTTCAATTCTGTGTTTGTTAAACAAGAATAATCGGAATAACCTTCAGAAAAAGCATTATCCGTAGTATTGACGAGGGTATTTAAACTCACTTCATAAATTCCTGCATTTCGTGAATCAGGACTGTCCGTTTCTGGTTGACAACTAGCAGGAGTAAGTGGTGATGTATTAACTGATATATAATCTACTAGGGTCAAGGTGTCATTGGTAGAACAATTAGAAGGGCCGTAAGCAATCAATTTGACTGAATAAGTACCGGGTAAAGAATAACTATGACTTGGGTTTACGTCGATACTTGAATTTCCATCTCCAAAGTCCCATTTGAAATTTATTGCATTTGGGTTGGAATTGTTGGTGAAGGTTACATTTGCTGGAGATGAGCAAAAGAAAGTTCTGTTCGCTGAAAAGTCGGCAATTATATTGCCGTTATAAGGCTCACCTACACCAACAGCGTACCATGCATCGGTGACAGCTTCTACTTCTGGGGTGCAGACTCCGTATAAATCGATTGCAGATTGAATGGAATAATTTCGCGCATCCATAAAGTTTGAAGTCGGGCTTAAATAAACGGATAGGTTTCGGTATACAATTTGGTTAGCTTTTGCCATTCCGACCCCATTAACGACATAATTATCACTGTTATCGTTGGTTCCCGATCCACCATTTACTAGCAGATAAAACCAAAAATTTTGAACACCAGAATTGGTGTGAACCCCGCCATTATCTGCGGCACTTGTCCACCAGTTTTCACCGTCATATGTATCGGGGTCTCCTTTCGATTTAGGATTGGACATATCTCTAAAACCATTTCCATTCACTTGAATCTGATCACCCATAAAATAATTTGCGGAGTTTGGGTTAACTTGAAAGTCGATAGCAACACCAAAAATATCAGAAAAGGATTCGTTCAAGGCGCCTGATTCATAACTGTAGACTAAACCAGCAGTATATTCTGTTACGGCATGCGATATTTCGTGCGCTACTATATCCAAGGAGGTTAGTGCAGTATAATTTACATTATCTCCGTCTCCATATGTCATTTCTGACCCATTCCAAAAGGCATTGACAAAATCAGTAGAATAATGAACGTAACTATTTATTGGGGCACCTTGATCGTCAAAAGAGTTTCTACCAAAATTATTGAAGAAGTAATCATAAACCGCTTCGGACCCTAAGTGAGCATCGTAAGCAGCGTTGTCTTGATTAGTTGTGGTGTTCCAATAGTTGTCGGAATCTACAAAATCTGTAGCTGATCCATATGATGTTCCATTGTTTAGGTTTAAGGTGTTTATCCCTTGACCTCTGCCAGATTCTCTCAGTCTAAACCCTCCATTAAAACTATCGGTTGTGATGTTTTGAGTGCCGCTGTATTTTGTTTCTGCCGTTCCTACTTCATCAGCTTCGTGAATTCTTTCCTCTTTGTAAATAATTTCAGCTGTACCGGCGTCAACATATACATAATAACGCCCCAAAGGAGAAACAGAATAAACGTCAACCTTATGACATAATATTAATTTGTTGTTTTGATGAATATAGAGAGTAGTGGTAGGTTCTAAATTGTCGGTACGCCAAATACACTCTTTTCGAAAGCCTTGGCTGAGATTCAATTTAGCCAGTTCTTGTGCTCTGTCTTTAGAAATTTTGGCGTCGTCACTTATTGATTTTATAAATTGTGGATATTCTCCATTAATGGATTCAATAAGGTTGTTTTTTAAATGAAGAATAAATTGATAGGTTTCGATTGGAACGCCTTTATAATGCATTCTTAAACGGGTATGTTTAAATCCCAATTTATCTTCGATAGAGTTAAAAGGTATCCAAGAGAAGTTGTCATCCAATTCAATTAAGGCATTGATCCATGAAGAGGCATTGACTTCATTTAAAAAGAAATTAGGATTGAATTTAATATATTCAAATTGGTTAGTCTTGGGATTTGTTCGAATAGTTTCAACTTGATGCGAAAGCTCTGGAAGATTTAATCTTGAAAAATCTTGAGACCACAAAGTGAAGTTGAAAATAAAAAAAAGGGATAGAAGTAGGAAGATTTGCTTATTCATAGTAGTGACTAATTAAATTCATCTCCAATGTAGATTGGGGTTTCCTTAGTTATTGTTTTGGTATAACAAATTTAGTTTTTTTTATTTATAAAACAAATAAGACAAAAAAATCCCGAACTCAATAAAGAATTCGGGATTAAATATATTTGAAAAGTTATTCTTAAGCCATAACGCTCATAACTTCTTTCATTTTCTTTCCGATTTCTGCTGGAGAATTAACAACGTGAATTCCGCATTCAATCATAATTCTTTTCTTAGCTTCTGCTGTATCGTCATCACCTCCAACAATAGCACCTGCGTGACCCATTGTACGTCCTTTAGGAGCAGTTTCACCTGCGATGAATCCAACTACTGGCTTCGTTCCGTTTTCTTTGATCCATCTCGCTGCAATTGCTTCAAGATTTCCTCCGATTTCACCGATCATTACGATTCCTTCTGTTTCTGGATCGTTCATCAATAATTCGACAGCTTCTTTGGTAGTCGTTCCGATAATTGGATCTCCACCGATTCCGATAGCCGTTGTGATTCCCATTCCTGCTTTCGCAACTTGGTCTGCAGCTTCGTATGTCAATGTTCCTGATTTAGAAACGATACCGATTTTACCTTTCTTGAATACAAAACCTGGCATGATACCAACTTTCGCTTCACCCGCTGTGATAACACCAGGACAGTTAGGTCCGATCAATCTTGTATCAAAACCTGCAATGTATTCTTTGGCTTTAACCATGTCAGCAACAGGAATTCCTTCTGTAATACAAACAATAACTTTGATTCCAGCATTTGCAGCTTCCATTATCGCATCAGCAGCAAATGCTGGCGGAACGAATATAATTGAAACATCTGCTCCGGCTTTTTCAACGGCTTCGGCAACTGTATTGAAAACGGGTTTGTCAAGGTGCTTTTGGCCTCCTTTTCCTGGTGTAACACCTCCAACAACGTTGGTTCCGTATTCGATCATTTGACCAGCGTGAAACGTTCCTTCACTTCCTGTGAATCCTTGAACAATTACTTTAGAATCTTTATTTACGAGTACACTCATGTTTGATTGAATTATCTTGATTTTTCGGATTCAAAAGTACTTGTTTGAAACGGTAAGGGCAAATTTATTTGTCAAAAAGTGCTTTGTTAGGACTTACTTTTTATTGTGTACTTCAATTTCAAAGAAAAGTACGCTGCTTGGCGGTATTTTTTCTCTTTCACCGCTGCCATATGCCATTTGTGGCGGGGTAATTAATTGAATTTTGACTTTTTCTTTCTGACCAATTAACACTTCTTTCCATGCTGGTATTAAGAGTTTTAAGGGTAGGTCAATAGGTTCTTTTTGCAATTCAAATACCGTTTTGTCTATCAAGCTTCCTTTGTAAGAAACGGAAATGATGTCTCCGTACTGAATTTCTTTCCCTGTGCCTTCTTTCATTACTTTATAGTACACTCCAGAATCAGATTTTTCAAATCCCGATAAAATTTGACCGTAAGTTTTTTGAATTTCTTGATCAAATAATGAGATTTCATGTTCGCCATATCCTTGACATGAGAAGAACGCCAAAGGAAGAATTAATAATAAATATTTCATTTTATCAATGATATTTTAATTGGTGTACAGGTATATCCCTCGTTGCGAAGTAGGTTTATTAAACCAATTGAGCCATACAAATGGGCAGCTCCAACGGCTATGAAGTTATCTTGCTCTTCAAGAAGATTTTTTAATTGAACGACCCAGTTTAGGTTTCTTTTCGTCAATAAAATATCAGTAAAGTCGTCAACTGTATTTGACTCTTCTCCCATCATTTCTTTGACATTTTGCGTGAGATAAAGTTCTTGCGTATACAACCATCTCTGTTTTGTAGTCATTGAGTCACGAATAACCTCCATAATCATTTCGTTGAACAACAAACTTGGGATTTGGTTGAAGAATTTCATTTGGAGTTCGGCTGATTCGAGTCCAAACAATTTAATCTCCTTTTTCTTGGCAAATTTTTCAACTAAAGCGTCTATTCCTTCCGAACCTTTGGCATGCTTCATCGTAGGCAATTCGCCAAACATCATAGGTGAAAAACGCCCCATACTGTTTTCGAATTGAGCAGAATCTAGTCCAAACTCATGTTGTACATAATAATAAAATGAGTCCAGTTGATTGGGTAAGACATAATCAACCATTCTTCCTTCTTTAAGAAGCACCATTTCTAAAGCCATTGCATTATCGACTTCTTCAATAACCTCTAGGATGACTAAATCCGATTTTTTAAGGTCCTTACTTACTACTTTGGGCAAGAATAGTTTATCTCTATCAATCAGATGCATCGTACCTAATAAAAAGGACGTATTTCCTGACTTAGGGGATTCGATTTTCCAATATACACTTTCGTTATTTAGCTGACTGTTAGCGTTAAAGCTCAGTGCTAAAAGGAAGTATAGAAGGGTTTTAGTCATGTGTGATTTCGGCTAAATAATGATCATCTCTGTCGTAGATTTTGCGAGCTTTCAATCCAACATTTTTACAAGCGTTGAACAAGTTGTCAAAGTCGACATACAACCAGTCAAAAATCGGTCCTGTTTCGCTTTTGAATTTCATTTGAAATCTAAAATTTCCGTAATAATCTGTATTTAAATTGACCCAAAGTGCGCCGTCTTCGTCTTCGTATAGATATTTTATATCAGAAGAGTCACAAAGAAGTTTACCTTCTGGCTTCATCAAACTTTTTGCATGAGCAAGTGTGTTTTCCAAGTTGGCCAAGGTACCGGCAATACCGATTCCATTCATTAGCATCAAAAGAGTGTCGTATTGTTCGTCTTTTAGGTCGAAAAAGTCAATTTGGCGAGCTTCAAAATCAATTTCGTTTAGGTACTCAACAGCTCCTTTTGAAGTGTCGATACAACGAACATCCATACCCATCTCGTATAAGTACTTGGCATGAGCACCTGCACCTGCACCAATGTCTAAAACTTGTCCTTTTGCTTTTTGCAGGGCCAATTGCTCTAACTCAGGCATATCTTCATAGGTTCTAAATAAAACCTCTAAAGGGATAATATCGTCGTCACAGATATCAGAAAAAACATCGATGTCCTTCGGAAGTCTGTATTCTGCGTAATCCAATATTGCTGCGCCGATTGGGTCGCCGTTTTTACTTTCTTTCATTTTCTTAATATTCAAATTCTTCAAATCCCCCAAAATCTTCTTCGTCGTAACCGTCTTCCATGTCGTCAAATCCGATTGTGTCTTTGTCAAGCGAATCGCCTTCAAAAGTTTCTTCACTGACCTCTTTGGAGTCTTCGTCTGGGGCATCTCCAACACTCAAAACGAGTTGTACTTCACTCGGCGTCTCTTTTTCGTAGGAGATTAGTTCAACCAAGAAAATCCACATTTTTAAGAAGTCATAAACAAGAATAAATTTTTGTTCTTTCTCCTCAATAAACTCATGAATCGGTGTGCTGGACATGATGGAAGGGGATTCGTCTTCATGTTCGTCTCCAAAACTTAAATCCATCCAGGATATTTCATGTCCCTTGTCCCAGTCTTCATTTGACACATAAAAGGATGCCATTTGATCGCCTTTGAACTGAAAAGAAGAGATGATGACCTTGTAAAAGTCCTCAAAACTTGCTTCATGTGGCACCAAAATGTCTCTGAATATCTCTTGATTTTCTTTGGTGTCTAGTAAAACTCTAAACTTTAATCCTGGCATGATAACGCTCGTTTATTGATTTGCAAAATTAAGGAAAATTATCCCGGTTTTTGATTATTTTGAGGAGAACCCTCGTGCTTTACCTAATTCTAACATTAAGTCCCTTGCTGGCTCAAATTCATTAGGGATTTCACCTTCTAAAATGGCCTCTTTAATTGAATTTTTAATTTCTCCAATGGCTGCGCAAGGTGGAATGTCAAAAGTGTCCATTATCAATTGTCCATCGATAGGCGGTTGAAAATTACGGACGTGGTCTTTTTCTTCAATGGATTTGAGTTTAGCAATCACTTCATCAAAATTCTTTTTGAATCGTTTGACCTTCATTTCATTCTTAGAAGTAATGTCTGCCTTGCACAATTTCATTAGGTCTTCAATATCATCGCCTGCCTCAAACAACAATCTTCTTACCGCCGAGTCTGAAACGATGTCTTTTACCAAAGCAATTGGACGAAGGTGAAGGCGTACAAGTTTTTGCACATACTTCATTTTAGCATCCATCGGTAACTTAAGGCGTTTGAAGATACGAGGAGTCATTTTTGCTCCCAATTCTTCGTGACCATGAAAAGTCCAGCCGGCCCTTTTGTCAAAACGTTTGGTTGGTGCTTTGGCGATATCGTGCATGATGGCAGCCCATCTCAACCATAGATCGTCAGTGAATAAACAAACGTTGTCTAGTACTTCTAGTGTGTGAAAAAAGTTGTCTTTGTGTGTTTTCCCATCGCGAATCTCAACGCCTTTTAAGGCTATTAATTCCGGGAAGAACTGTTCAAGTAGCCCTGTATTATAGAGTAATTTAAATCCTCTTGATGGAGTTTCACTTAGAATGATCTTGTTGACCTCTTCCATAGTTCGCTCGATAGAAATAATGTCGAGTCTATCTGCATTTTCCTTAATCGCAAGAAGACTTTCGTTTTCTATTTTGAAATTAAGTTGTGAGGCAAATCGAATGGCTCTCATCATCCTTAATGGATCATCTATATAGGTCTGAGTAGGGGCAAGAGGGGTTTTAAGAGTCCCATTTTCTAAATCTTGTATCCCATTAAAGGGGTCTATTAGTTCGCCAAAATTGTCTTTGTGAAGCGATAAGGCTAATGCATTGATGGTGAAATCTCTTCTGTTTTGATCGTCTTCGAGCGAACCATTTTCAACGATCGGGTTTCTAGAGTCCGAACGATAAGATTCTTTACGAGCACCTACAAATTCAACATCGAGGTCTTTGTAACAAAATTGAGCAGTACCAAATTTCTCAAATAGAGAAACCTTCTTCACCCTTAATTTTTTCGCACAAGCTTTGGCTAAATCAAGTCCGTTACCGATAACAACAATATCGATGTCCTTAGACGGGCGGTCTAGAATTAAGTCGCGCACAAAACCACCAATTACGTATGCCTCAAGGTTGTTTTCGGATACAATCTCTGAAGCTACTTTAAAAACGGGATGGGAAAGGCTGCTTGCGTAATTCATTTTCGGGTGCAAAGATAGCAAGTTGACGCAAAAGGAAGAAGAATATTGGCTATTTTCTCAATATCTTAACTGCGCCGTTGAGCTCAATTTTAATAATCTGAGAAGGATTGATTAAAGAATCGCTTGTTTTTTCTTCCAATATAATGTCTACTCCTGATTTTATTTTTTCGTTGATTTCTGAAAATTGACCAGGATGATTTTGACCGGATAAATTCGCTGAAGTACTTACTATGGGGCGTTTAAGGCCTCTGATTAATTCTAGACACAAAGGATCCTTTGTAATTCGTATGCCAACGCTACCGTCTGCTGCTAAAACAGATGGGGCTAAGTTTCGAGAAGTAGGGTAAATTATAGTCAAGGGTTTATCGGATAAATCGACCAACTCGTATACTATCTCAGCAAAGTTGGGAACATAGTGCTCCACCATTCTAAAACTATCCATCAAAAGGATTAAGCTTTTGTCGTCGGGTCTGTTTTTAATATCTAGGATTTTTTGACAAGCCTCTTCGTCAGTTGCGTCACAGCCAAGTCCCCAAATCGTATCTGATGGGTATAATACAGTACCTCCAGATTTTAAAATTTCAACCGCTTCTTTTCGTTTACTTTCCATGGCTTTTATTTAATAAATCGGGTCTACGTGTTTTTGTGCGTTCAAAGGCTTGCTTTTCTCTCCATTCTTCAATGAGCTTAAAATTGCCAGAGAGCAATACTTCTGGAACTTTCATCCCTTCAAATTCGGGTGGTCTGGTATATACTGGCGGAGACAATAAATCGTCCTGAAAACTATCGGTCAAAGCGGATGTCTCGTCGTTTAATACACCGGGTAATAAACGCACTACTGAATCGACCAAAACGGCAGCACCTAGTTCGCCACCAGATAAGACGTAGGAACCAATACTAATTTCCTTAGTTATATATTTCTCCCTTACTCTCTCGTCAACACCTTTGTAGTGTCCGCAAAGAATCATTAGGTTGTTTTTTAAAGAAAAATCATTGCAAGCTGCTTGATCCAAAACTTCTCCGTCGGGAGTCATGTAGATGATCTCGTCGTAGGTTCTTTCGGCTTGTAACTCTTCTATGAGCTTGGCTATTGGTTCAATACTCATCACCATACCCGCGCCGCCACCATATTGGTAGTCGTCGACATTTTTGTGTTTATTCGTCGAGTAATCCCTGATGTTGTGGAGATGTATTTCAACCAATTTTTTATCTTGGGCGCGCTGCATTATGGAGACTGAAAAAGGTCCGCTAAGCAACTCGGGCAATAAAGTGAGAATATCAATTCGCATGTGCAAATTTACAATCAAATCATCCAATAATGTGCATTGAATTCAATTTCTTAGGTTAAAAACACGGTTTATTCTTACAAATCCTGCTTATTTTTAGGCAAAAGAACTAAAGCATGAAGTATTTAATCCCATTTTTTCTAGGACTCGCAATGACTAGCTATGGTCAATGGACAGAAAACAGCACACCGAATTATTTAGAGTTAATTGAAGAATGCAAAAAGTTTGCTGAAAACGATGAAAGAATTGAGTTGTACCAAATGGGTGA
>JBLIKY010000079.1:0-9947 GCA_047637535.1 Lentimonas sp. | reverse complement strand
TCAACAGACAAAACAACAATTGGGATAAAAAAGGCCTTTTCGGAAAAATTGAACCTTTGAGTTTTGAAGGATTAATTGGCGACCACGCCATAGACAAAACAAAAATGTGGGTGCTGCCAGCAATTGCGTATAACAATGGAGACAAAGCGATGTTAGGGCTTGCTTTCCACAACTTGAGTATTCCAAATAGACCTTTGCAATTTTACGCGGTACCTATGTATTCTTTTGGACGAGAATCCGTTTCTGGTCTGGCAAACATTCGCTACAATTACCACCCAAAAGGCAACTTAAAGTTGTTTAGAACAGGGATTGCAGCACGTTCGTTTAAATACGAGGAGACTGAAAATGGTAATGATTATCATTATTCAGCCATCAACCCTTATGTTGAAATGAAGTTTGCTGATCGAACTAAAAATGGACCTTGGACCCATTTCATTGGCATCAAAGGACTTTACAAAGAAAGTAAAACCAACAACAATGAAATCAACAACGTGCAGCGGTCAACAGGATTAATGATGAAGTTTGCTCCAGAAAGAGTTTCTGTCGATCACATCTGGAAATCCGAGATTAGACACGAAATAGTTCAAAATCAAGATCTTGTTAGCAATGTAAGTCGTACCATGGCATCGACAATTTATAAATACCGATACATGAAAAAGAAGGACACTAAATTTGCAGAAATTCGTTTGTTTGGTGGAAAAATATGGGATTACAACAACAGTGATTTGACTTCTTCGGATTACCGTTTTTCTTTATCAGGAGCTGATGGCTCACAAGATTTATTTTTCGAAGATCTGTACTTCAATCGAACAGCAACTTTAACCCAAACGAGCAACATCCGTCAAGAGAACATGGGTGGGTTTAAATCAACCAGTGCTTACGGAAGCAGCAAGGATTGGATGGTAGCAAGTAATGTTTACTTAGACCTCCCTTACGTTCCTTACATTGGTGTTTTTGGAGATATAGGCATGTTTAATCAAGGTACAACTGTTACAACAACTTGGGATTTAGGTTTAGGTATTCGGATTAGAGACATTGTAGGAATTTATTACCCAATATTGATGGAAGAAAGCCTAATGCAATCCTTAAATGAATCGGAATGGATAGAAAAACTAAGGGTTACGATTAACATCAACTTATTTAAAAAGCCACTTTCGCTGAAAGGGATATTTTAATTGAGTAAGAAATTAAAGCAAGGTCAATTAGATTAATTAAAGTTTGAGACTAAGTTATTTGCTTCTCGTTTAGATGCAAAAATGGTATTGGCGAAAATTAGTCTGTAAATTCATTTAAATGAAATTTAAATTCTTACAATATTTAGCGCTAGAAATCTTAATTGTTTGCGGTTTCCTTTTCACCATAAACAATTACATAGGTTCTGCAGAAACAACAATCAGTGCTGATGGTGTAGGATATTATGATTATTTACCTTCTATTTTTATACATAAAGATTTTGTTCGGAAAAACGACAATCAAGAATCTAATCCCAAGTTATACGAGCGAATAAATGGCAATGGGCCCTACATCAAATACGGGGATTATAAAGTAAACAAATACCCTTGTGGTACAGCAATTTTGCAATTGCCCTTTTTCGCGCATGCTTTACTGACAAATGATTTAGACAACAACAAAGAAGATGGGTACCAGAGACCTTTTCAAAGAGCGGCTTTATATTCGGCTATTTTTTATCTTTTTCTTATCC
The DNA here is from genome assembly GCA_047637535.1 of Lentimonas sp. Taxonomy (GTDB): domain Bacteria; phylum Bacteroidota; class Bacteroidia; order Flavobacteriales_D; family Crocinitomicaceae; genus UBA2040. The sequence goes on along the minus strand of JBLIKY010000079.1, from coordinate 8,245 downwards.
TTTATTTTCTCCGGAAAATCTTGTTGTTATACGATATAAAGCGTTGGGTTATTTTCTATTGTCAGGCCCTTCTCGTTTTAGCCACTTCGTTAACGCATTATGCCAATGTCGATGCTGGATTTAGCCATGTATATTCTCTTTTCGCAATAACGCTCTTTGTTTACACCACAAAACTTTTCTTCGATCGAAGAGAAATTCGCTATTTTATATTGTCGTTTGCCTTATTGGGTCTTATTTTCAATATTCGTAATCCAAACATTCTTATCGTTCTATTGGTTCCTTTTTTGGCTGGGTCGAAAGAAAATTTATTCAATGGATTTAGATCATTATTTGCACAGAAAAAAGCTGTTTTTATAGGTGTAATATTATTTCTTGCCATAGTCTCCATCCAACTTATTTCTTGGTATTTGCAGGTAGGAAGCTTCCTTGTCTATTCTTACCAGGGTGAAGGCTTTGATTATCTATTAGAGCCTAAAATATATGATGTCTTGTTTAGCTACAGAAAAGGCCTTTTTGTTTACACTCCAGTTTTGCTAATTATGACCTTAAGCATAATTTGGTTCGCAATTAAAAGACAATACTATTTACTTTATAGTTGGTTGTTTCTTTTTCTTGGAATTACTTATTTGATTTCTTCATGGCATTCGTGGTACTACGGTTGTGCATTCGGGATGCGAGTATACATCGACTTTTATATCGTCTTTATCATTCCTTTTGCGATTGTTTTGAACAGAGTCAATATCCTTTCAAAAATAATCCTGGTCGGTTTAACGATGATTACTGTGCCAATAAATGTAATTCAGACCTATCAATACAAAGAATATATTCTGCATTGGATAGACATGGATAAGGAAAAGTACTGGAAGGTGTTTTTGAAAACTGATGATAAATATAAATCCCTTGTCTGGAAACAAGATTATGATTTTTGGAACAACAAAATCGAGAAAGAAATACTATTAGGTGACTTCACCATTCCTCACAATACGGTGAAAGAATTTATATTTACCTACGATGAAATCCCAAATTTCAACAAGGTTAATAACGTTCAAGTGCTCATGGATGATAGCTTTTATGAAACGGATGAATCCAGCGTTATTCTTAAGATTGATGATTCTAATGGACCCAATTTCTGGCATCATTTAAGCATTATCAATTTTCATGAAAAAGAATTAAATCAATGGCAAACAGGTCTATACAATTTTAAATTTGTACCTTTTGAAGAGGATAAAAACATTAAGATCATTTTTAAGTTAATTACTGGAAACCAAGAGAAGGACAAAGTATTTAAGAATGTTAGGCTGAAGTTTTGCAGTCCAAAATGATATTAAAACTTCCAAATTACTGGTCAAAACTCCAAAGAATAATATTCTTGGGGCGGGAGTTTTAATACGAGTTCGCGTGAAAAAACCGCTTCCATCACCATGAAATTGGTCTACGAAGTTGACTAAAAACTACATTTTTACTGGGACAGAAATTCCCAATAGTGCAAAATAAGATTTGATCAATTTTCCTACATTTTCGCTCAACAACAATCTGAAATTTAACTTATTGATGTCCTCTTCATTGAAGATGGAAACATTTTGGTAGAAATGATTGAAGGATTTTACGAGTTCATACAAATAATTCGAAATAAGTGCTGGTGACAAACCCTTAACTGCTTCTTGTAGGACATTAGGAGCATCAGAAAGCGTTTTAATCAACTCTATTTCCTCAGGAAGCAAATCGCTTACCCCTTTGTAATCAATTTTTTCAACCTTGTTTATTAAGGATTGAATTCTTGCGTAGGCATATTGGATAAACGGACCTGTGTTTCCATTGAGTTCGATCGACTCCTCCGGATTAAACATCATTCGTTTTTTAGGATCAACCTTCAACAGATAGTATTTTAATCCACCGAGTCCAATTGTTTGACAAAGTTCATCCACTTCTTTTGGACTCATGTCCTCAATATGTCCTCTATCAAGCGTCGCTTCTTTGGCTTTGCTTACAATTTCTTCAATTAAATCATCTGCATCGACGACTGTTCCTTCACGAGATTTCATTTTACCTGAAGGTAAATCTACCATTCCGTAAGACAAATGTTGACAAGATTTTGCCCAGTCGAATCCTAGTTTCTTAAGAACCAAGAACAACACTTGAAAATGGTAATCTTGTTCGTTACCAACCGTATAAACGATTCCATTCAAGTCCGGAAAATCTCTAAATCGATCAAAAGCCGTTCCTAAATCTTGGGTCATGTATACGGCTGTTCCGTCACCACGAAGAACTAACTTCTCGTCCAAGCCTTCGTCGGTAAGGTCAATCCAAACTGAGTTATCTTCTTTCTTATAAAACACCCCTGATTTTAAGCCATCGAGTACAAGGTCTTTTCCAACGATGTAAGTATCTGATTCGTGATAAATCTTGTCAAAATCTACCCCCATGCTCTTGTAGGTCACGGCGAAACCGTCGTAAACCCAACTGTTCATCGTTGACCAAAGCAAGTAAGTTTGAGGGTCCCTTGCCTCCCATTTCACCAACATTTCTTTTGCTTCAAGAAGCAAAGTAGTTTGATTTTTTGCGAGATCTAATATTTTTGCATTAAGTGCTTTTTGAGTTTTTTCGTCTTTACCTTCTTTGGCTTCTTGAAATTTTAAAAACTCATTCTTCGTGTCTTCAGAATCGTTTTGAAACTTACCCGCTTCCCATTCTTTAATTATGGATTTGGCTTCAGCGACAAATTTCTTATCAAATTCAACGTAGTATTTACCAACTAGTTTATCGCCTTTAATTCCAGTGTTAGCCGGACTTTCTTTCTCCCCTTTTTCATTTAACGGAGAGAATTTTTGCCAAGCCAACATACTTTTACAGATATGAATTCCTCGGTCATTAACTATTTGGGTCTTAATTACCTTGTGTCCACTTGCCTTTAAAATCTCAGCGACAGCATAACCTAAAAAGTTGTTTCTTAAATGTCCTAAATGAAGAGGTTTATTTGTGTTTGGTGAAGAATATTCAACCATCAACAAAGGTTTAGAATCTGGTTCTTCAAAACCATAGTTCTTGTCTGCATTGATCTCCTCAAAAACCTGTAGCCAATATTTGCTATTTGCGATTACATTTAAGAATCCACCGACGATAATGCATTTTTCAACGGCTTCAATTTTATTTTCAATCAACGCAGCAATTTTCTCACCTATCACTTTTGGAGCTACTCCACATAGTTTTACGAAAGGGAAAAGCACCAAGGTAAAATCGCCTTCGACGTCTTTTCTTGTTTTTTGGAATTGGATTAACTGACTATCAACATTCTGTGAGAACAACTCCATCTGGTGTTCCACAATTAAATTTTGAATTTGTTTTTCCATTTTCTAAAGGTTTTCGACCGTTTTTTTAAGGATTTCAAAGGTCGTTTGTGCCATTTTGTTTGTTTTATTATCTAGACAAGGATTAACCTCAACTATTTCAAGACAAACTAATTTAGGCTGTTTTGCGAAAAAAGTCAACATTTCAAGTGCTTCAGTCGGCGTGATTCCGTTTTTAACAGGTGTTCCTGTTCCGTATGAGACAACATCCGGGTCCATTGAGTCAACATCGAAAGACACATAAAGTATGTCAAGACTATCTATCCAAGTTTGAAACTCTTCTTTCAATCCAGAAAAGGTTTTATCTCTTAATTCTTGGACTTTAACGTTTCTTATATTATGCTTCTTAATTAGATAATCTTCTTGTTCTTCAGTATCTCTTAATCCGATGAATTTAAGATTTTCAGGCGTCATCTTAGCACCCGCATGTCCCTTGTCCTTAAGTCTTTGCCAAGCAGTTTCTGAATTTGCATCAACATCATTGATTTTACAATCCAAATTATCATCGGCCAATGCAATTGCCAAAGGCATACCGTGCATATTACCAGTTGGTGTTGTATATGGTGTATGTAAATCACCGTGGGCATCAATCCAAACTACTCCTAATTTTTCGTGGATATAATTACTTTTTATCCCCGCAATGGTACCAGCAGCCGAACCGTGATCACCTGCCAAAACAAGCGGAAACTCGCCTTCTTTGTACACTTGAGAAATTTCATCAACCAAAGTATCCATAACTTTTTCAAGAAACTCTATCCTAATTGCGTGATTATGTCTGTACGAACCGTCAATTGCGTGATTCTGGTCTTTAATAAAGCGAGGAGGGTAATTCACAAAAAAGCTATCCTTAGCTGTTCTTGCAGCTGTCATGATTGCTTCAGGACCTAAAGAGGCACCTCTGGTTCCTGCTGTTATTTCAGATTTGTTTATTACTATTCTAACCTTTCTTTTCATATGGATTTTCTTGCATGGTAAAAGTAATATAAACTCAATAGTTTCACTTGAAGAATCAAAGAAGAATAATATGAGTTCTCAACAATTAGTAACAAATCAAAACAAAACTCGTTAATAATAAAAACGATTTATTTTGATGAAAATTTATAAGTATAACATACTAAAAAAAGGATTTCCGGTTTATTTGTTGATTCTGGTTTTAATCTCAATTATAGCAAACAATACACCTCTGGCCCAAACTCCATTCGAAGGGAAATTAATCTATCGAGTTTCAGTAGTCGACACTTCCTTTACCGATATGATTCCAGATAGAAATATGACGATTTACACGAATGATACTATGGTCAGAATTGAAATAATGAACGACCAACTAGGCTTGCAGACTACGATAAGACATATGGCATTGAATAAATCTTATATGCTACTTGATCTTGGTGAACGTAAATTTGCTATTAAAACCGACTTAACGAACGACACAACAGAAGTTAGGCCATACGTCATAAAACACAAGTGCAAACGAAAGAAAATCTTAGGAGAAAAGACAAAGAAAGCCATTGTTTTCCGAGACGATTTAAAAGCAGAAAAAGAGGTTTATTATTCCACTAAAATTAGACCCGAAATATTGAATATATACGACGGAATAAAAGGGTTGCCGTTGGAGTATTATTTATCCTCAGCAGACGGACTAATGAGATACGAATTAATATCCATTGAGCGCATGTCAATCCACAGAGACAACTTTGGCATACCCTCTGATTACAAAAGAGTTACCTTTAATGAGTTTGTTGACCAAATGAAGCAATCTGACAACTAACAGACCACTGTTTATTAAAAGGACTCTAGCACCTCTTCTTGCAATACATAAGTCAGTATCTTCGTTAGATATAGGGAAATAATGAGTTTTGATAACGAAATAATAGATAAGAGTTCGCCAAAAAAGTCGGGATCAACGACTAAGAAGGCCAAAGCGAAAAAGAAAGCTTCTTCTACGTCCAAAGATTCGAGTACTTCTGCTTCTCCAAGCCGAAAGAAAAAAATCAAAAACACGACTGGAATCCTCTTGCTTTTTACGGCTGTATATTGTTTTATTGCCTGTATTTCGTACATCGCAACATGGAAAGCTGACCAGAATTTGGTCATGAATCAAAATTTCTTTGGATTTGTATTTGCAGAAAATGCAGCTCCTGTACAAAATTGGCTAGGTCGCGTTGGAGCCTGGATATCTCACTTACTTTATTTCCGTTGCTTTGGATTATCCTCTATAGCGATTAGCTTCATCTTTACTTTACTCGGCTTTAAAGTCCTTTTTAACATTCGCCTTTTGCCTTTAAAAACGGCAATCAATTCTGCATTAATCTTCATGGTTTGGTCCTCCATTTTCTTGGGATATTTCAGTAGTTTTCCAAATTACATTGGTGGTGCGTTTGGATTTTACATCAACGAATGGCTGACGATGACCATTGGTGGATTCGGTACCTTCCTTTTCATATTCGTATTTCTCTACCTTATTGTTTTGGTAATGTACAACCCTGATTTTTCTGCATTTTATGACAGAATCGCATTTTGGAGAAGAGATGAAGGAGAAGAAGAAGAAAGCCAAGAGAATGAAGAAAGTATTGGTTTAGTAAAGTCTGAAGAGGACTTAAACGTTGTAAACACAATTGCTCCAGATCAAATTAAAAAAGACGAAGAAGCAGATGTAATTTCTTTTGACGAAGACGACGAAGATTTTGACCAACCCATTAAAAAAGGAAGTCCCGTGTCTGATGATAATTTTGAAATTGAAGTCCCAATTGAAGAAGAATCAGCCACCGAAAAACTAGATGTTGAAGTCCCTGAAAATGACGAAGAATTATCGAAAGGGGAAATCAATGATTTGCAAAAAGAATTTGGTGATTACGATCCAACTCTAGATTTATCTAGTTATGTCTTACCGTCTATTGACTTACTTAAGGACTTTGGTTCGGGCGGTATAAACGTTGACAAAGACGAACTCGAAGAAAACAAAAATCGAATTGTCGAAACTTTATCCAATTACAAAATTGATATTGCTAAAATAAAGGCGACCGTTGGTCCGACTGTTACTTTATATGAAATCGTCCCAGCTCCTGGAGTAAGAATTTCAAAAATCAAGAATCTAGAAGACGATATCGCACTTAGCTTGAGTGCTTTGGGGATACGTATCATTGCACCAATACCGGGAAAGGGAACCATTGGTATTGAAGTACCGAATTCAAAACCAGAAATGGTATCGATGAGGGCCCTAATTGCCTCTGAGAAATTTCAAAATTCAGACATGGAGCTTCCTATTGTGATGGGTAAAACGATCACCAACGAAACTTTTATGTTTGACTTAACCAAGATGCCTCACTTGTTAGTAGCAGGTGCGACAGGTCAAGGTAAGTCCGTTGGGTTAAATGCCATCTTGGTTTCTATTCTCTATAAAAAACACCCATCACAGGTTAAATTTGTTTTGGTTGACCCTAAGAAAGTTGAATTGACTCTTTACAACAAGATCGAACGTCATTTCTTAGCAAAATTACCAGGTGAAGAGGATGCAATTATCACAGACACAAGTAAGGTAGTCAATACACTTAATTCGCTTTGTATTGAAATGGATGATCGTTACGACCTTCTTAAAACAGCCCAAACACGTACAATTAAAGAATACAACACTAAATTTATCGCTCGTAAATTAAACCCTGAAAACGGGCATAAATATTTGCCTTACATCGTGGTTTTGATTGATGAGTTCGCCGATTTGATAATGACAGCTGGTAAAGAGGTCGAACATCCAATCGCACGTATAGCTCAATTGGCAAGGGCGGTAGGTATTCACCTCATCGTTGCGACACAAAGACCATCTGTAAATGTAATTACAGGTATGATTAAAGCCAACTTCCCAGCGAGGATAGCCTTTAGGGTTTTATCTAAAATCGATTCGCGAACTATACTCGATGCTTCGGGAGCCGATCAATTAATTGGTCGTGGTGACATGTTGATTTCTACAGGTCAGGACATGAAACGTCTACAATGTGGTTTCGTCGATACGCCAGAAGTTGAAGCGATTTGTGATTTCATTGGCGACCAAAGAGGTTATCCAGACGCGATGATTTTACCGGAATATGTTGGTGAAAGTGCAGAAAACAATGGAGACGTTGATGTCAATGAGATTGATGCTTTATTTGCAGATGCCGCAAGAGTTATCGTACTGCATCAGCAAGGCTCGGCATCATTGCTTCAAAGAAAGTTAAAGCTAGGTTATAACCGAGCAGGTAGAATCATCGATCAACTTGAAGGATTCGGAATTATAGGTCCGTTCCAAGGTTCAAAAGCTCGAGATGTTTTGTATGCTGATGAAACAGCATTAGATGCCCTATTGGCCTCTAAAGGAATTGTCTAATTAAGCTTTACTACCTCACCTTCAATCGCCATAAAGGAATTTTCAAAAATAGCATTCGCTTCTTTTAAATGTTGCTTAGGATTATTGTAACGCGCGCTCATGTGTCCCATGTACAATTTCCCCACATTGGCTTTACAAGCAATTGTAGCGGCTTCTTTTGCGGTAGAATGCTTGGTTTTATGTGCGCGTTCTTCCTCCTTTTGGATAAAGGTTGCCTCGTGGTACAAAACGTCGACATTTTGGATGTGTTGAAGGATGTTTTCTGAATAGGCGGTGTCTGAACAAAAGGCGTAAGAATACGACTTTTCTGGTTCGTTGGTATAGTCCAAATAAGATATAATCTTCCCGTTTTCATCCTTCACATCTTTCCCAGCTTTTAGCTTTGGAATATGCGCAATGCTCAATCCGCTCTCTTTAAACTTGTCACCTAACAAGTGTCGAGGTTTCGGCTTTTCTTCAAAACAAAAACCGTGAGTATTAATTTTATGTTTAAGCTTAAATGTTTTTATTGAAATGATTTTATCAGAGTAAATTTCACCTTCAT
>JBLIKY010000078.1:0-9973 GCA_047637535.1 Lentimonas sp. | reverse complement strand
TAGCGACGCGGGCAAAACGATGAACATTACCTCGGTTTTCTCCGTAAAATATTTCAGTTGACTTTGTGATGTGGGAATGAGAAGAACCTTCAGCTCCTCCATGAAAAGACACCACTATGATATCTGCAATTTTATCCAATTCTTTGATTCTTGCTGACACATCCTTTAAGTCTGCAATTTGCAAACATTGTGTGTTAGGAGCAAAAGCGATAAACCCGATAATCTTTTCTTTAACAGTAAGTGTATCCCAAGGTGTTCTTTCTAAACCGGCGAAAACAAAGTTATTTTTCTTTAATAAATTAACCGTATTCGCCCTTCCCGTTTCTCCAAAATCACCCAGATGATTATTGGCTATCGAAAGAAAATTAAAACCGGCCTCTTTGTATTGTTCGACAAAGTATTCGGGCTGTCTAAAAGCATAACATTTTGTTGGATCGCCGCAGCTTTTTAATTCTCCTCCTTCGTTTAATACGGTACCTTCCAGATTACCAAAAATTATGTCGTGGTTTTGCAAATAAGGATACATCGGCTCTAAGAGCTTAACATTCTTAGGAGGAAGGTGACTTTCATTTGGAAAATTAGTACCCAACATCATGTCTCCCACTGCAGAAAGGGAGATGAATTCAAATTTTACTGGCTTTGCAAATGGAGTTTGTTCCAATGCTTCAATAAATCGAAAAGGATTCTTTTTAACGGGGATTTGTGGTAGCGTATCCTGAGACAAGGATTGAAAAGCGAAGAACACTAAAACAATCACTGATAAGAACTTCATCAATCTAATGATTTGAATGAATTTTTACTCATATTCAGAAGTTTTTCATATTGAGCTGGAGTTAAGTCACCGTGGTAATATTGAATAGGATTAACTTTCTTTCCGTTTTTCTCAACTTCGTAGTGCAAGTGCGGACCGGTACTTTTACCCGTTGAACCAACCAAAGCAATTAAATCACCGCGTTTCACTTTTTGACCTGGTTTTACTTTAAATGCAGACAAGTGGGCGTATCTTGTTTTATAGCCAAAACCATGATCAATTACCAAACAGTTTCCATATCCCCAACCGTTTCTTTCTGTTTCTAAAACAACCCCACCGCCGGTAGCATAAACCTCTGTACCTGTTGAGGCAGTAAAGTCCATTCCTGTATGTAGTTTTCTCGTTTTATAAACCGGGTCAATTCTCCAACCGTATCCAGATGCCATTCTTTTTAGATCGCTATTTCGAACGGGTTGAATTGCAGGAATACCCGCAAGTACTTTTTCTTTGTTTTTAGCAAGATTCAAAAGTTCTTTAAAACTCAATCGTTGAGCGTTTAATCTTCTTTCTACTTTATCTAAACTTTCGGCTGTTGCGATTAAGAGTTCTGTATTTGAGTACTTTTTAAATTCTTCGTATTTATCACTTCCTCCTGTCCCCATCAATCTCAACTCTTCAGGAAATTCTTGAGCATATAAGGATACGCGATAAAGGTCTTCATCTCTTTTTTGGATATCATCGAGCACTCTGTTTACCAAGGACAAGTCATTATTCATTCTCGATAATTCTTGTTTGTGTAAATTCAATTCGCTTTTTAATGCTCTCTCACGAGGAGATTCTAATTGTTTTGAGAAAATAAAGGACAACACCAATCCTAGAAGCATACTAGGCGCGACGTACAGTACTGACTTGAGTAGTCGCGTATACATCGAAACATGCACCTTCTCGTAGGCCAATGTTTTAGGGTTATATCTGTACTTTGTCTTTGACATTATTTCACAAAAGTATAAATAATGATTGACAATCAAGGATTCATGACCTGCCAACCTTTTTCAAAAAAGGTAGGTAAAACCTCTGGCATGACAAAATATTTTGCATTTACTTGATATCTTCTATCATTAAATCCAGGGATTTCATCTATGCCAAAAAACATGCCCCAAAGTCCTATAATAGCTGTTTTTTCTGGATTTCGTTTATAGATTTGAATTGTTTTTTGCGCAAATTCATTGGTTCTTTCTGTCTGACGGAAAGCGGTAGCGGGTATCTCGTGACCGTAAAGATAATTCCATTGCCATTGTATTGAAACATCTGTTATAAATACAGCTTTCTTATCCAAACGGGTAACTTCTGTATGGAGCTCCTCAAATGCTGTCATGCAGCTTAAGGATGTATCATACCAATCTCTTTTCATTTTTGAACCTGCAAAAGTGAAGATAAAACTGACAAAGCCGAAGAAAAAAAGTAAAGCTTTCCCCTTTTTAAATACTGAAATTTCGTTCCATAAAAAGAAAAGTAAGAATAGAAACCCGGTGAAAATAGAAATCATGTATCGCGGGCTGTAGGTAGGAACAAAGGAAAAGAGAACGAAAAGAGAAAACATCGCGAGCAAACTGAGAATGTACCAAAGTTTGATTTTTTTCGTTCGTTTGATACCAAATAACCCTAAAACAAGTAGGGAAATCAAACTTAACGAAAGAACAGGTTTGCACCAAGTGGGCAAATCGAAATTCATGGTAAAAAAGAAAAAGTCACCATAGTTTGGTAAAACATTCTTTATCTGCTCTTTAAACATAATATAAACCTCGTACCAATTACTGATTAAGGCTGGTTCATGCCATAAATCGCCGTTTACATTTAACCCTTTAAATAGAAACACGATACCTGCGGCCATTGCTAAAGCAAGAATTATTCTCCAAATAGGGAATTTTTGAAGAATCGCATCTCTTAATAAAAAAGGCATAATTGGAATTAAAAGAGGGAGGTGTGATTCATAAGCAAGCGCGAAAAAAAAGGAAATAGCTATGAGGTGAAAAAAATTTGTTCTTAAATCCGAGAACAAATAGAAGAGTGCACAAATGGAAAGTAAACCAGTAACATATCCGCCTCTTACCATGGCTCCCCAAAGCAACCAACTAGGGAAAATTATCAGAAGAAAAGTGGCATAAAATGCCCAACTTTTACTAAGGTTTCTTTTTAGAAGTCCGAAAAACAAGAAGGTACAAGCTGCCGAAAAAACAAGTAAACCGCCTAATCGAAGGGCCCAAATTCCTTTTCCGAGAAGCATAATCCAAAAACCAACCGAACTTACTTCAACGATTGAGAGACCATAGTTTTGTCCATAGAAATACAGGGGAATTCCTTTTCCGAGAAGCAAATCATTTGCCATAACTCCAATGACCCCTTCGTCTCCATCAAAAAACAGGTTGTCAGAAAGCAAATGTGGTAATCTCACCAAAATAGCAAGGCAGTAAAAAAGCAAAAACCAAAAGATTCCTGAGTATTTTGAACGGAAGCAGCTAGAAATGACAGTTGATATTTTCATTTAGTCTTCTTTTTTTGGTATGGACAACTTTCTCGGAATATGAGCGAAGCAAACTTCTTTGCAACAAGAGCGTGAGACTCAGGTTTAACAATTGTTTGGGTGTAATATTTGTCCCCCATTTAAAAAAATAGTTGTCTTAAAATCAAATTTAAGAAAATAATTTTATGAAAAATCTTATAGTCCCTTTTCAGATTTATCGCGAAGTATTCCAATGAATTAATGAATTCAACTAAATTTGCAGCACAAATTATTTATATCAGCTTCAAGTATATGAAAGTTCAGGAAATCAGAGAACAATTTTTTCAATTTTTCGCTTCAAAAGGTCACGAGATTGTGTCATCAGCTCCTATGGTTGTTAAAAATGACCCGACTTTGATGTTTATAAATGCCGGGATGAACCAATTCAAAGATTTCTTTCTTGGGAATGCTGTCCCTAAACATCTTCGTGTTGCCAATTCACAAAAATGCCTTCGAGTATCAGGAAAACACAATGATTTAGAAGAAGTTGGAGTTGACACCTACCACCATACTATGTTCGAAATGCTCGGCAACTGGTCATTTGGAGATTACTTTAAAGAAGAAGCTATCAAATGGGCTTGGGAATTGCTAGTCGATGTGTATAAATTGCCTGTTGACCGTTTGTATGTCACCGTTTTTGAAGGAGACGAAGCAGATGGCGTACCCGTAGATCAAGAATCAATTGACATCTGGAAAAAATATATAAATGAAGACCGAATTATCTTAGCCAATAAGAAAGATAATTTCTGGGAAATGGGCGAATCTGGGCCCTGCGGGCCTTGCACCGAAATACATGTCGATCTCAGAGACGATAGCGATATTGCGAAAACTCCTGGTAGACAATTGGTAAACGAAGATCACCCTCAAGTAATTGAGATTTGGAACAATGTCTTTATGCAGTTTAATCGTAAGGCAGATGGTTCGCTCGTTAACTTACCAAAGACAAACGTCGATACTGGAATGGGACTTGAACGTCTAGCCATGGCGATGCAAAAAAAGCAATCCAATTACGATACGGACTTATTTCAAACGCTTATACAGCATATTGTTAAGGTTTCTGGTCATGAGTATGGGGTTAATGAACCAACTGACGTTGCATTAAGGGTGATAGCCGACCACGTTAGAGCCATTGCTTTTTCGATAGCAGACGGACAATTACCGGCCAACACGGGAGCAGGTTATGTGATTCGAAGAATTTTAAGAAGAGCAATACGTTACGGTTACCAAACATTAGGATTAAAAGAACCTTTTATGTGTGGTTTATCCGAAGTTTTGGCTACGGAAATGGGGGCGAGTTTCCCTGAATTGATCAAGCAAAAGCAACTGATTTACAATGTAATAAAAGAAGAAGAGTTGAGTTTCTTTAGAACTTTAGAGCAGGGTTTAAAAAGAATAGATAGCATCATCGAAGAAGTAAAATCTACCGGGAAAAATGAGATTGAAGGTTCTGTAATATTTGAATTATACGACACTTATGGCTTCCCATTGGATTTAACTTCTTTAATAGCACGAGAAAGCAATTTAAGCATCGATGAAAAGGGGTTTGATGCCGCATTAAAGCAACAAAAAGACCGTTCGAGATCAGCGACCAGCATGTCCACAGAGGATTGGGTTGAGTTGATCGAGGATAACGAGGAAGAGTTTGTAGGCTATGACTACACCCAAGCTACGGTTAAACTCGTAAAATATAGACTCGTAACTCAGAAGAAGAAAAAGTATTATCAATTGGTTTTTAACCTGACGCCTTTCTATCCAGAAGGCGGTGGTCAAGTTGGTGATACTGGTTATATTGAAGACCAAGCTGGAAACAAATGTTTTTCCTTCGATACGAAGAGAGAAAACAATTTGATTGTTCATCTTTTTGAAAAACTACCTGTAAATCTTGACGCTACTTTTAAAGCCGTTGTTAACGTTGAGAAGAGAGATAAAACAGCATTAAATCACAGTGCCACTCACCTGCTTCACCATGCTTTAAGAACGGTATTGGGGACTCACGTTGAGCAAAAAGGTTCGCTTGTCCACCCCGATTACCTGCGTTTTGACTTTAGTCATTTTGCAAAAGTAACGGAAGAAGAAATGGAGAAAATCGTTTTACAAATCGAAACGAATATCAAATCCAACATCGCCCTAGAAGAAAAGAGAAATACTCCGATTGAAGAAGCGAAAAAGTTAGGTGCAATGGCACTTTTCGGAGAGAAATACGGCGATACGGTTAGGGTGATTAAATTTGGTGATAGTGTTGAACTTTGCGGTGGAATACACGCTAAATCCACGAGTCAAATCGGTTTGATTAAAATCACCTCCGAGGGCGCTGTAGCTTCTGGAATTCGTAGAATTGAGGCGATTACAGGAACTGCAGCAGAAGCTTACTATAAGGAAAAGGACAGTCAAGTAGCCGAATTAAAGCAACTACTTAAAAGCCCTAAAGAATTAGGAAAGGCAGTGAGTGATTTATTGGACAAAAACCAACAACTACAAGCTGAAATAGATCAATTCAACAAGGAAAAAGCAAATGCGATTAAAGAAACTTTAAAATCCAAGATTACGAAGGTTGGGGAGACTCATCATTTGGATGCCATCGTTGATTTGGATGCCAATGCAATCAAAGAAATATTATTTCAATTTAAGGGAGAATTTAGTTCATTTGCAGGTGTCATCGGAGGTAAATCCAACGACAAATGCAGCTTGAGCATCATGTTTTCTTCTGACCTAATATCCTCTAAATCATTAGATGCTGGAAAAATCATTAGAGAAGTTTCTTCTCATATTCAAGGCGGAGGTGGTGGACAAGATTTCTTCGCAACAGCAGGAGGTAAAAACCCTGATGGTTTAAAAGTAGCAATCCAAGAAGTGTTGAATAGGTTGAATTAAGTGTCTGTTTTGAATTGAAATTTTAATTATTTTTGGAAACACTTCAATTTAAACACGAAAAACCTAATACCCATACTATATGCATTCTACTGAATTAACCTCGGCAGCAGCTACCAATGACCAAGCCAATAAAGAATTTGATTTTACAATTTGTCATTATTGCAAAACTACAGGATTAGACACACAAGAAAAATATTGTCCTAACTGCCGTTTTCCTCAAGGCGGGACTTTAAATGAACAAAAAGGATTCTATGTTCAACTAAAAATCAAAAAAGGAAATCTTGCCGATAAGAAGAAATCAATTCGCAAAGCTAAAATCATTTTGTTTGTGCTAGGAGGTTTGAACATTGCTGCTGGATTATCACTTGGACTAATAATCAGAGTGGACATCAATGTATTGATCACAACTTTCATTATTGGTTCGATCTATTTAAGCCTTGGTTTTTGGGCTAACAAGAAACCATTTCAAGCCATCTTGATTGGCTTTTTTGTATACATATCAACCGTTACAATGTCAGGAGTCATCGACCCATCCACCTTGTACAAAGGTTTGTTATGGAAAGGATTAATCATTGCAGGTTTTATTTACGGTATCCGAGCAGTTAAAGACGCTAAAGCGATAGAAGAAGAATTGATAGAATCCAAATCAGGGATAGATTTAAACGCTTAAAATGGATTGTACAAAGTGTCTTTCCCTTCTTAAAGAGAACGCCAAGTTTTGCGGGAAATGTGGCGCAAAAATCAGTGAAGCGAAGAAAAAAGTAGACCATTCTGTCATCACCCGTTTGATTGTTTTTTTCGTTTCGCTCCTGCTTTATATCGCAATTTTAAACTGGGTAGAAGCAAAAAGGGACTATATCCTTGACTTAATAACGGATAGCCTATTTTCGATTCTTATTTTGGTGTTTTTTGCACTTGATTTTAAGAACCAAAGAAAGTTGTTTTCTTTCAGAAGAGTAAAAATCAAAGCCCTATTGCCAATTATCATTGTCGCACCTCTTTTTGCCTTGTCGGTGTTGTACTTTTCGGACTATGTGAACAGAGAATTATTTGACACGTATAGCCTTACCTATTATTATCAATACATGGACTCCCCTGCTCCGTGGTTTTTCGCCATATTGTCCATTGCGGTATTCCCGGCTGTATTTGAAGAAATTGCCTTTAGGGGAGTGATATTTGATCTACTCCGAAAAGTCACTCCACTTAAATCGGTGATTCTAATTTCCTCCATCTTGTTTTTCTTATTGCATTTGTCGCTAATTTCTATTTTGTGGATATTGCCAATCGGAATTGTTTTCGCAATCTATAGAGCCAAATACAATACATTATGGTATGGGATAATAGGGCACTTTATTTACAACGCATCTTGTGTGATACTCCAAGAATTGGTGTTATAAATTTATAATAAGAATCATGAAAATTCACCTCATCACAGAAAGATTAATTTTAAGAAATCTAGAAAAGAAAGACCTTCAAGGGATGTTCGAACTAGATTCTGATCCAGCTGTGCATGAATTTCTGGGTAAAAATCCTATTTCAAAAATGTCTCAGGCCAAGGAGACCATAGATTGGGTGCAAAAACAATACAAAGAAATCGGCTATGGTCGATGGGCGGTCATTGAGAAAGAAAGCAACGAATTCGTCGGCTGGTGTGGATTAAAGTACGAAACCCAAGTTAGAGAATACCCTTACCACGACATTGGATATCGATTGAAACAGAAATTCTGGAGAAAAGGATATGGTTTTGAAGCGGCTAAAGCTTGTTTGGAGTATGGCATAGACGAACTAAAACTCAAAAAAATAAACGCCTCTGCTCATCCTGATAATGTTGGTTCGAATAAAATTCTTCAAAAAATTGGACTTAAACTCGAAGGTACTTTCTTGCACGATGGAGAGGAAGTCAATTGGTATGAGCACTGACTTGAGTTTGAGTTATGACTCAAAAGAAATCTAGAATTGATAGAAGATTAACCTACTTATACTTCTTAGCAATAAACTTTGAGTTCAACAACCTAGCAACCGCCATGTAATTCGGAATAAAATAAATCTCATCCCCTATGCTGAATCTCTTTTTTCCGTCTTTGGTGGTATTAGTGCCTAAATCCACAACAAGCATGTCGGAGGTTATGCCCACAAACTCAACTCCTTCATCGACAAAGGTAAGGTCGTGTTGATTGACATCCAAAAGACCAAAATCAAGTATGGCTTTAATTGAAGTTTGGTTTTCATCGTGTTGGTCGTAAGTGGCAAACTGGCCAATATTCGCATCACTGATGATACCGTCAGGGACCATCTTTTTTTCTTCCAGTTCAATAATATTGGCACAAAACTCAAAAGTATCTATAGACAGTTCCTTAAATTGTTTATTGTCTAAGGGGCTAACACCGAAAAAGACAGCCTCTCCAACGCGAAAATGGTTGATATCCTTTGGGATGGTGCCATTTTCTATCATCGGCAAAGTAATAGAAGTTCCTCCTGAAACGTATTTCAATTTCTTATTAAACTTGGAGGAGATCAATCCTTGATAAAGAGACAATTGCAGGAGCTTATCAGAAGAAGGTTCAACCCCATACATGCAGCCTAGGTTTGAACCAATGCCAATCACATCTATATAAGGAAGTTGAAAAATGCTTTCGTAGAAGTTCATGACTTCTGTTCTTCTGACACCTTCTCTAAGTTCGCCCAACTCGACCATAATTATAATCTTATGAATGGTATCTACCTTCTTAGCAGCTTCATTTAAGGCAACAATGGTGGAGTATGAACTATTTAAAGAAATATTGGCGTACTTGACAATCTCATCGGCATAAATTTCAGCAGGAGGCTTAATATAGATCGTTTGCATCTTAGGATTAACTGCCTTCAAGTTCTTCAAACTAGTTAGTCTTGAATCTCCGATTGAATCAATCTTCTGAATGATATCATCGGTAAGCACATGCTTAAGAAATTCTTCGTCTCCGGAAAACACTTTAGTGATTAAACTCCAGGCTATATCGTGGGATTTAAAATAGGCACTTAAATACTTTATATTGTCTTGAATTTTCTTTGTGTGAATTAGTAATTCAGCCATAATCTATTTCTTTAACCTCATTTCTAGATATGGATTCGTAAAACCTAGTTTTTCGTATAGATGTTTAGCAGGATTGCTCGCTTCGACATGCAAAGCAACATCCCCTTCAGCCTGATTAATCGCATTTTGCATTAAAGTACGACCGAATCCTTTGCCTCGATAATCTTTATGAGTCGCAATGTAAACAAGAATATTCTCGGGGATATACCCTCCCATTCCAGTTTGGTTAACTACGGTGGCCCCAACAATTACACTGTCCTCTTTTAAAAGCATTGTAAACCCACCGAAGGAAGTAAAGCCTTTTATTGAATAATCAATTGCCTTTTGAATGTCCTTTTTTGGGTCACCAAATTCTTGAAGATGGTCAAAAAGAAAGTTTACAATTTCTGATTTTTCAGCTGCAGTTGGTTTGTTTTGTTCGTCATAGACGTCCGTTGTAATCATGTTTTTTTTGCTTTTAACAACCAATAGGTTGATTGGTGTTTTAAAATGTCACTATTTTGACATTGCCTTTTGGTAATATACCACAATTAAATGGTTACTAAGAAGAAATCACAAACTGGCATCGTTTGATTTTTGCATTAGGCGTATTCAATAATACCCTAATGATTGTCTATAAAAAACAAAAACAGACCACAGAGGAGTAATATACCTCAGGGCACAAGAAAGGTCATCCTAAGATGACCTTTCTTATCAAAATAAGTTTTGATTTATTATGAAG
>JBLIKY010000077.1:0-10051 GCA_047637535.1 Lentimonas sp. | reverse complement strand
GCATGCAGTGACTGTTCGATGAGTCTTATGACATTGAAATCGGGTATTGAAGAAGCTGTTAAAAGAGTTGCTCCAGAGATTGTTGCCGTTGAAGCAGCCGAACAAATAGTAGAAGTAAAAGCCTAAGTTTTTACTTCCTTTTCAGCAAATAATACGGCAGATAATTCTTTAGCTGCTTTGTCCCAAGAGAACAATTTCGCTCTATTTTCCGCAATTTTCGATAGATTGTTACGGAAAAAATCGTCTTTAGTCAATTTTATCATTCCTTCTTTAATGCTCTCAACATCGTAAGGATCGCAATACAAAGCTGCATCGCCAGCCACCTCTGGCAGACTGGTTAGGTTACCTGATAAAATTGGAACATTGCATTTCATCGCCTCAACAATCGGGATTCCGAACCCTTCAAAGTAAGGAACATAAGACAAGGCTCCAGCAGCCCCCGTCACCTTCGTTAATTCATCGAGTTTCAGGCTTCCTGTAAAGTGAATTCTCGAACCTGATAATTCTTGATTGTGCAAAGTGAACTTTTTACCTTTCCACATGTTTTCTCCGACTATTACCAAATCCCATTCGTGTCCGAGTGCCACATACTTTTCAAAAGCTTCAATAAGTCGAATTAAATTTTTTCGCGGGTGCAAAGATCCAACGAATAAAAAATAGGGTTTTCCATTTGTATATCTCTTTCTTACCTCATCAATTTCATTTGCCAATAAAGGAACAAATTGATCGGAAGCACCGTTGTGAATAACCGCTATTTTGTCTTCATCAATGCCATATTTATTCATAACATCCTGTTTGGTATAGTCAGAAACCGCTATCAAACATTTTGCTTTCTTCGCAAACTTTGGAAAGAAAAATCTTAAATAATAGGATGCTATACGTGGAATATTCTTTGGAAAATGTTCAAAATTAATATCGTGTATTGTTCCAATTTGCGGAACTTTACTCAACAAAGAGAGATAACCGTCTGGAGAGAAAAACAAATCGATCTTGTGCTTTTTCAAAGCCCTTCTTACCGACCACTCAAACCACAATACAAACAAAATGGGATGTCTGGCTGGTAAACCGATTACCACAGGAGTTACATTCTTACCAAACACAAAAGACGTATCATACGGCCTGTCAAACAAAAAGTAGAAATGATGCTCGGGATGCATCTCAACCAATCGCTTCGAAAGTTCATACGTATACCACCCAAAGCCTTCCATCTTGTTCTTGATTAAAAACCGAGTGTTGATGGCTATATTCATTAAAATTCTAGTATGTAGTTGGTTCGTTTTTCATCTCCAATTGTCGTTTCAGGTCCGTGCCCAGTCAAAACAACTGTTTCTTCCGGGAATTTAAACATGACATTAAGTATCGTTTTCTTCAATATGTCCATCGAACCGCCTGGCAAATCAACTCTACCAAAACTTCCTTTAAACAAAACGTCTCCGTTGACCAAAATATTGTCTTTTTCAAGATGATAGACAACGTGTCCCGGAGCATGACCTGGAGTGAAGTATACTTTAAATTTCAATTCTCCAAACTCTAGTTCTTCGCCTCCCTTCAATATATTCGTTGGCAAAGGCGATTCTTTGTATCCATTAAACCCATAGGCATGGGCATAATTTTTAACAGAAGTTAAAGTAAGAATATCCTCTTGGTGTAAATAATGGGGAACTTTATACTTATTCAACACAGCTTGATTTCCCAAAATATGGTCTATGTGAGCGTGGGTGTTTAAAAGGGCAACAACTTTTAACTTGTTTTCTTCGATATATTCAAAGAGTTCTTTTTCTTCAAACGCTTCATAACAACCCGGGTCAACGACAACCGCAATCCCATTTGTATCGCTTATTATGAATGTGTTTTCTTGAAATCCGTTGAAAGTAAATTTTTTGACTTTGGTCATCTATGCTAATTGATTCTTGATTTAAGAACAAATTTAACACGAATTTGCAATTTTATCATCTTGCCTGCTATGGTAGTAGGGGCTAATGTTTATATTTGTCTCAAAAATCAGATAATGAAACTTATATTATTAGCCATAGTATCCACAGCCTTGTTCATGAGTTGTGCTACAAAAAAGCCTTTAACAAAGGCTCTCAAAGAAGAATACAACTTGACTGAGAAAAACATTAAACAAGTTCAGTTTTTTGTTTCTTCTGAAATAATTCTTGAAAATTCTTCTCAAAAAGGATCAAACACAACAAACAGTGACGGTACTTTGGTGAGCAGCTCTTCGAAAGAACAAAGCCGAGTTATCATACTGCCTCGTACAAAAGGAGTTATGGAGTCTTACGGTGAAAACGGAGCAGTAAGAATCCGTTTTGAAATGGGACAAAACAAATACATTACTTTTTCACAAAGACCAAACATGGACTCAGAACGATATTATTTTGATGCGGTTTGGATCAAAAATCAAGGTGGAAAAGTAGAATATGGAAACGAAGAATACTTTGCTACCCCAGCAAGTGGAAAGGCATATATAATGGTTCGAGTCAAAAATTCTCAACGTACTAAGCGAAAAGATCGAGTCGTAAAAGGAATGAAGGTGTAAAACCAAAGCCATCGGTCATAGACTGGTGGCTTTTTTGATTCAATTAACATTAGCTAAATATTGTAGCGCAAATGACATCCATTATTAACAGAGAATTAAGTTGGCTTTCTTTTAACGAAAGAGTGCTACAGGAAGCAATGGATCCAAGAGTTCCTCTGGTTGAGAGAACCCGTTTCTTGGGAATTTACTCCAACAACATGGATGAGTTTTTCAGGGTGCGTGTAGCGAATATTCGAAGAATGGTTTTGCTCAATGACAACCAAATTGATGGCTTTTCAGGTACCTCAGAGGAACTTTTTGAAGAAATCAGACGTGTTGTACTAGAACAGCAAAAAACATTCGAATGGGCCTACAAAAAAATATTAGTTGATTTCTCAAATCACAATGTGTATCACATTACTGAGAAGGAACTAGATGACGAACAAAAAAAGGAACTCGAAAACTTTTACGAGGAAAAATTAAAGCACTCCATTGTGCCTTTCATTCTCGACAAAAAGAATCCTTTCCCAAGACTGAGGGATTATCAAATTTATTTAGGTGTAAAATTGATTTATCCGGATAAGAAAAAAGTCCGATATGCCGTTGTTCAAATACCGACAAATTTCAATCGTTTTTATCAACTTCATAAGGGAGAGAAAAAGCAGGTTATCATTCTTGACGATATCATTCGTCTCAATTTGAAATCCATTTTCTCCATTTTTAATTTTGAAGAAATAGAGTCATTTACTTTCAAGTTTACTCGAGATGCCGAATTGGATTTTGATGATGACATCTCCGTTTCTTTCTTTGAGAAAATTGAGAAGAGCGTCAAGTTGAGAAGAAAAGGAGTTCCCTTACGATTTGTTTACGACCAAGAAATGCCCAATGATTTGCTGTTGCAATTGCTCCTTGGATTAAATCTACGTCTTGGCATTAACACCATCCCAGGCGGTAAATACCACAACTTTAAAGACTTTAGAAGCTTCCCTGATTTTGGCATTAAGGAATGTAGTTATCCTGAATTACCACCCCTTTCTCACCCGGCTTTGGAAGGGCAACGAAGCTTGTTTAAGGCTGTTCTTGAAAAAGATGTATTACTTCACTTTCCTTATCAAAAATTTAGCTATATCGTTGATTTGCTGAGAGAGGCTGCCATTGACCCTAAGGTGAAGAGCATAAAGATGAATGTGTATCGAGTTAGTCCTAACTCACAAATCATGAATGCTTTAATGAGCGCAGTTGGCAATGGTACGGATGTCACTGTGGTGTTCGAACTTCAAGCGCGATTTGATGAAGAAAACAATCTATATTGGTCCAATCGTTTGAAAGAAAACGGAGCCCGAGTTTTATATGGTTTCCCAGAGATGAAAGTCCACTCAAAACTTCTTCAAATCAAAAGAGTTTCAGGCAAAATAAACCAAGTTGTGTCTTATGTTGGAACGGGGAATTTTCACGAAGGAACCGCTAGAATATATTCTGATTTAGGCTTATTGACTGCCAATCCGCTGATCAACAAGGAAGTGAAAAAGGTGTTTCAATTGGTTGAACATTCACACGAAAGATCAATTTTTAAGCACTTAATTGTTTCTCCATTAAACTCACGACGAAGAATTAATAGCCTTATAAACAATGAAATACATGCCGTTAAAAACGGTAAAAAAGGTTTTATTAAATTAAAAATCAATAATCTCGTTGACAACGATTTGATTGAAAGACTATACAAAGCCTCCCGTGCCGGAGTTAAGATTCAATTGATAATTAGAGGGATCTGTTGTTTAATTCCAGGCATTCCGAAGAAGAGTGAAAACATAGAAGTAATAAGCATAGTGGATCGCTTTTTAGAACATGCACGGTTCATGATTTTTGGCAATGACGAAGATCCTTTGTACTTTATTTCGAGTGCCGATTGGATGGAAAGAAATATCGACAAAAGAATCGAAGTTAGCTGCCCAATATGGGACAAAGACATTCAACAGGAATTAGCAGATGTGTTCAACTTCCAATGGAACGGAAATGTCAAAGTCAGAATTCTTGACAAAGAAATGACCAATAAATATCGTGAAAGCAACGGGTCAAAAAGTTTTAGAGCGCAAGTTGAACTTTACAATTATTACAAAAAACGAGAGAAAAAGATTACTTAAGTACAAACTTTTGTGAAACCGTATCCTTGAGTTGAAAAGTAGCATCCATATAATCAGGAGTTGAAAAAGTAGATCTCGCATTTCTGGAAAAGCCGTAAATTTCCGTCGGAATTCCTATGAAGTTTTTATCGATTTTGTCGTTCTCATTCACATCGTGATAAGCCGCCAAAGCGTACCAACCTGCTGGTAAATCAGTAACCTCGATATATGCTTTTTTGTTCACGATTTTCACAACATACCCGCTAATTTGCTTTCCGTCTTTTCCAAAGTCTTCTTTCTTGTTGTAAACCCCAATACGAGCCGTCCCTTTGTCATTTTCAAATCCTGTTACCTCAATTTTTAAAGTAGGGTTTTGTGCGAAGACGAAGTGTCCCAAGAATACCAAAACAAGTGTTATTATGCTTTTCATTTGTATTTTAAAATTAATTAAGAATCTTTAGAGCAAAGGGCATCAGTTCAAAAACTAGAAGGTTTGATGCTGATTTTCATTAATTCACTTTTACCAAGCTAAATTCTAATCAACTAACAGCTAATCTCTAACTAACTAATCCCTACTCCTCAATTCTAATATTTCTAATCTCGACTTGTTCTGATTCCTTGACTTTGCCTTTCTTATACTTATACCAGAAAAACAAACCGAGCAAAATGGTGCCGTAAATTAGGAACTTGGCCAAATAGCCGTAACCAATTTTTTTGGTCTGATATTTCTTAATATTTATGTTCGGTCTCTCAGTCATTCCCGAAAAATAATCGAATTATTTATCCTTACGATGGTTTTGCTCTTAAAGATTTACAAAAACCTTATCTTTGATGCACATGGAAACAGAAAAATTCATTTTGGTAACGGGGGGAGCTGGTTATATTGGTTCACACACCGTAGCCGCACTTTGCAATATTGGTTATACTCCTGTTATCCTAGATGATTTAAGAAACGCGAAAAACAGCGTTATCGATAATCTCGAAACCATTACTAAAAAGGACATCATTCACTATAGACTTGATTGTAGTTTACAAGTCAACCTTGACCTACTTTTTGACAAGTTTAAATTTGATGCAATCATTCATTTCGCTGCTTATAAAGCGGTTGGAGAGAGTGTAGCCGAACCTTTAAAGTACTACCAAAACAATTTATCATCACTTTTGAATGTCCTTGCATACGCTGAAAAATACGATGTGAAAAACATCGTATTCTCTTCTTCTTGCACGGTTTATGGTGAACCAAAAGACACAAAAATAGTGTCTGAAGAAAATGAAATCATGAAAGCTAGTTCGCCATACGGTGAAACTAAAATAATGTGCGAACAAATCCTCAACGATTACTCAAAAGCCAATCAAAATGCTAAAGTGGTTTGTCTACGTTACTTTAATCCAATCGGCGCTCATGATTCTGCTTTAATAGGAGAATTGCCATTGGGAACGCCTAATAACTTGCTTCCATACATTACCCAAACTGCAATCGGGAAGTTGGATCAGCTGACTGTATTTGGTGATGACTATGAAACAGAAGACGGCACTTGCGTGCGTGACTACATACATGTTGTCGATTTGGCTGATGCTCACGTTGCCGCTTGTGATTTTGCTTTGAGTTCGAAGAAAGGCTTTTTTGAGGCTATAAATATTGGTACAGGAAACGGAACAAGTGTTTTGCAGGCGATTAAGACGTTTGAACAAGTTACAGGCGTTAAATTGAACTATAAGATTGGCGCAAGACGACCTGGGGATGTTGAAGCGATCTACGCCAATGCCGCCAAGGCAAAAAATCTTCTTAACTGGGAAGCAAAACACGATTTAAAATCTGCCATTTCATCGGCTTGGAAATGGGAACAAAATCTTGCTAAAAATGTCTAATAAACTAATACTCATTTTTCTTTTTGTCGCTTTGAGTAGTTCTCAAGTGTTTGCGCAATACGACAGCAAATCGTCGAAAAACATTTCGCGATTTAGACCGGGTACCGGTTGGTTTTTCACTGGCATTAGACCAGCGACAGTGGATAAAGTAAGAAAGTACGACCGACTTATTTTTGACATTACATACAACGACTTTATCGGAGACCTCGCCATTTTTGAAATCAAGCCAACGTCGATAGGATTCGGCACCAATTTTATGTTTGATGTTCCATTAACAAAAGGAAATACCGTAGCATTTGGTTGGGGATTGGGATTTAAACATGTAGCCCTGCACCATAACAATGCCTTTGTGACGAACAAAGAAAGTACAGAGTACCATTTCACGAATAGTAATACATTTTCTTCTTTAAAATACAACACCTTTTATGTGCCGATTGAAATGAGATTCAGAAAAGAAAGTTGGAGGCATTTTAAGATCCATTTGGGCGGTAAAATTGGCTACAATGCCCAAGTATTTAACAAAACAAAACTGATTACCCCAACGGGAAAAACGGTAATAAAAGACTATCAATTTCCGGATTTGAACCCTTTGAATTATGCGGTACATGTTCGTTTAGGTTTAAGAAACTACTCGCTTTTTGGCGAGTACGGACTTTCAAAATTATTCACCAATCCTACAAGCACACAAGTGTCTGTTGTAAGAATGGGAATCAGCATTTCTCTTTATTAATGAATTGGATAGACACGCATACACACCTGTATCTTAATCAGTTTGACGAGGACCGTAAAGAAGTTATTGATCGTGCGATAAAAAATGGGGTTAGTCAGTTCTTACTCCCAAACATTGACTCATCAACGATGGACGCTGTCTTTAAAATGGCGGATGATTACCCAAAGGTTTGCCAGCCCATGGTTGGTTTACATCCTTGCAGCGTGAAAGAAAATTGGGAAGAAGAATTACTAACTTTAAAGCCCTATTTATCACGAAAGAACGTTTGTGCAGTGGGTGAAATTGGTATTGACCTTTACTGGGACAAGTCGACTTTGGGAATACAAGTTTCTGCTTTTGAAGAGCAAATAAAATGGGCTAAAGAAACGGGGTTACCAATCGTTATTCACGCCAGAGATGCTTTTGATGAAATATTCGAAGTGCTAGACCGCTGTCATGACGATAGATTAAGTGGCGTTTTTCATTGTTTCACCGGGGATCTAGACCAAGCGAAGAAAGTTCTTTCTTACCAAAACTTCATGATGGGAATTGGTGGTGTAGCTACCTACAAGAAAGCGGCCATGCACGAAGTTTTATGCGACGTACCCCTCGACAAGTTGATTCTGGAAACGGACGCTCCCTATTTGAGCCCTGTTCCTTATCGCGGTAAAAGAAATGAAAGTGCATACATGGTGCATACGGCAGAAAAATTAGCCGATATCCATGGGGTGAAGTTGGATGAGTTGTCCGAAATCACTACAGCAAACGCAAGATTGCTTTTTAAGAACATTTAAAAGAAAATTTTCAATGAGTGAAAATCCAAATATCTTACTGATCTACACCGGTGGAACCATCGGAATGATAAAAGATCCAAAAACCGCTGAGTTAAGAAGTTTTGATTTTAATCATATTGACGCACACGTTCCCGAGTTGGGCCGATTAAACATAAATCTTGCTTGTATTTCGTTTCCTGTTCCGGTTGACTCTTCCGAGATGAATCCGACCTATTGGAAGAAATTGGCCTTTATTATTGAGGAAAATTATAACAAATACGACGGTTTTGTGGTTTTACACGGTTCAGACACCATGGCATACACCGCTTCCGGTTTGAGCTTTATGCTTGAAAACTTGAACAAACCCGTCATCTTTACAGGTTCACAATTGCCCATTGGAACCATACGTACAGACGGAAAAGAAAACCTAATAACCTCAATCGAAATTGCCGCCGCAAAGGACGAATCGGGTGAACCCAGAATAAAGGAGGTTGGAGTTTATTTTGAATACTCTTTGTATAGAGGAAATCGTTGCAGTAAGGTTTCAGCCAATCAATTTGAGGCCTTTCAATCGCCAAACTTTCCCGAATTAGCCGTTGCTGGAGTGGATATTGACTACACAAATCCATTGTATACTGAACCGATTGAAGAATTTAAATTATTTACCGATTTTGATACTCGAGTAGCCCTTCTTAAAATGTTTACAGGCATTGACATAGAGATTTATTCAAGCTTGTTTGATATTGAAAAAGTCAAAGCGATAGTTATTGAGACCTACGGTGCGGGTAACGCCCCGAGCGACCCCAAGCTGCAAAAAAAGATCAAAGATTTTATCGGGCAAGGCGGTGTGGTATTAAACATCACTCAATGTTCGTCAGGAAGCGTCCAACAAGGCAAGTACGAAACCAGTTCCTTCTTCAATAAATCCGGAGTAATAAGCGGGCGGGACATGACAACAGAAAGCGCACTAGCCAAACTCATGTACCTTCTCGGGAAATACAAAAACAGAGAAAAAGTAGTTGACCTCCTGCAGCAAAACCTGCGGGGTGAAATGCAAATTTAAGCTTGGATCAAGATAAATCTTGAGATAAAATTCATTAGCCACAAAAAATAACTATTTTTGTCGACCATTAAAAACGGAGAGGTGTCTGAGCGGTTGAAAGAGCATGCCTGGAAAGCATGTATACGGGCAACTGTATCGAGGGTTCGAATCCCTCTCTCTCCGCTAAAAAAAGGTTAGACGAAAGTCTAGCCTTTTTTTGTGGTTAAGAGAGTGGAGATGAGAAACCGAGGGTTCGACCTGAGACGCGATTGATAATCGCGACGAAAGCACCGTAACGTAGTGGAGGTAATCCCTCTCTCTCCGCAATAATTGTATGAACCCTTTTGGACTATGTCCAAAAGGGTTTTTTTATGTGTAAAATCGAGCCAAGCCACGCTTGAGTGAGTTTTTATACGTGAAAAAACCTGAGCGAAGCGAAAAGGGTTCATGCAATTGTTGCAAGGAACACCCTTTTAGGGATCACGAGTGTAGCAAAGCGGAACGAGTAATCCCTAAAAGGCAGTGTGAGCAACAGTTTGGAGTGCCGAGGGTATTTATCCTGAATTAAATTGTTGAAGAAGTGAGACTTCTAACCTGTTCACTCCGCACTGTTCCCCGCTCTTAAAAACAGTGTGAGCAACAGTGAGGAGTGCGGAGGGTTTTTATCCTGAACTAAATTACTTGAGAAAGGAGGTTTTCAACCTGTTCACCCTCAAAACACAATACCCACACTCAAAACTGTCTTTGCACCCTAGTCCAGCCCCCACCATTAATGCAAACAACATCCTTGCTTTTTAAGAATCTAGTCGCTTGACCACTTCTTGCGCCGCTTGCACAGCACAAAACTATTGCCTTGTTCATTTTTTTGATTTCGTCTAACTTAGACTCAATCTCTTGTAAGGGTATGTTTTTCGAACCCGCTACGTGACCTCCTTGAAACTCTCCTCTTGACCTAACATCAATAACAACGGCTCCATTCTCGAGCATTTCTTTAACGTTTAAGCCGTCGTTACCCGT
>JBLIKY010000076.1:0-10189 GCA_047637535.1 Lentimonas sp. | reverse complement strand
CATTTGGTTAATCAAAACAGTTTGAGACCTTTGATTTAAATGCAATACTTTCTGCCTTATGTTTTCTTCTACCGTATGGTAGGTATCGAGATTAAAATCTTGGTGCACCAAAGACATGTCCTCATAGCCAGGAATCAAAAGTGAATCAACATGGAGTTTTGTTTCGCCGTTATAAATTACACTTCCCGCTTTGGAAGCGACATAACCCGATATTATTTTGAGCAAACTGGATTTACCCGCTCCACTTTTCCCGACTATTCCTACCGTTTTTCCTTGCGAAACTTTAAAAGACACATCGTTTAAGACGATTTTATCGCCGTAATTGAGCTTGATATTTTTTACCTCAAGCACCGACTATGAGTTCTGTTGGAAATTCTAAACTAGCAATATAAACACCAGGTACTGGATTTGCATAGGGTTGACCTAGCAATTCCAATCGAAGGGTTTGGTTTTCTTCGTCTAACTGATGCAGCTCATAGAGTGATTCTGAACAAGCGATTTGAGTTTTCGTACCCCCATCAAATTCAAATGTAATCACCATCATGTTGACGATATCAATTGAAAAAGTTTCGTTTTCGCCTTTTGTCCCTTGCAAAGTATAGGTAGACTTGCGAGCGACGTCAACCTTTACAAGGTCTCCATTTATCTTCATTTCGTCTTCCCAATCCCATTTTTTATTGTTCTCCGACTCTTCACCGTTGAAATGGGCATCGGCATGCTCTTGCGAGAAATGTTCGTTGTGCATCAGCACATGAATATGGAAACTCATGATTTTTTTCTTGTAAAATTAACAGAATACCTAGTTTCTTAGAGAATAGCCAAGACAAAAAGTTAAATTTGCCCTTTAAATATTTTTACAAAGAAAGTAATGAAAGACCTTATTGTACGCGAAAACAAAATGCACTCCATCGAGAGACGTCATCCTTGGATATTTTCAGGAGCCATTTGGAGCGATACCGAACAACTCTTGGACGGTGATATCGTTCGCGTTATCAACAAAAAAGGAGAATGTTTAGCTACAGGTCATTTTCAACATGGAACCATTGCTGTACGAATTTTACATTTTGGAGATTCAGTCATTGATACTTCTTTCTTCGAAACAAAGCTCAGTAATTCAATTTCTTTAAGAAAGAGCATGGGACTGATGACGGAAGAAAACTCTATCTGTCGAGTAGTGCACGGAGAAGGCGATGGTTTACCCGGCTTAATCATCGATCATTACAATGGTGTCTTCATCATTCAATGTCACAGCATAGGGATGTACAACTCTCTTGACGACATTAAAAATGCGCTCGTAAAATGTGGCGGGAAAGAATTAAAGGCGATCTACCTTAAAAGTAAGGACACCTTGCCCGAAAGACTTGAAGTAGAAAATAAATACATATACGGTGATTGCTTAACGCCATTTATTGCCTTGGAAAATGAGATTAAATACTCAATTGATTGGGTAAATGGTCAAAAAACCGGTTTTTTTATCGATCAAAGAGAAAACAGAACCTTATTGGGTAAATATGCCAAAGGCAAAAAAGTATTGAACACTTTCTGTTACTCAGGAGGTTTTAGTTTAGCTTGTTTACAGCAAGGCGCAACGGAAGTGCATTCTTTGGATAGTTCAAAAACGGCAATTTTATTGACCGAACAAAACCTCGCATTAAACAGCTTCAAAGGCAAACACAAATCAATCGTTGCGAACGCTATTGAATACGTCAACAACCTGGAGACCGAAGAATACGATATCATAGTATTGGACCCTCCAGCATTTGCTAAGCACCGAGACAAACGACACAAGGCAGTTCAAGGGTACAAACGCTTAAATCTAAATGCCATTAAAGCGATTAAAAAGGGTGGGGTTATTTTCACTTTCTCTTGCAGTCAGGTGGTAGACAAAGCCTTGTTCACAAATACGGTTATCGCGGCAGCAATCGAGTCAGGTCGTGAAGTCAGAATACTAGAACAATTGCATCAACCAAAAGATCACCCGATTAATGCCTTTCATCCTGAAGGGGAATATTTAAAAGGCTTAGTAATTCAAGTGGATTAATGCTGGATTTTCGTTATCGTTCTATTCTTGCCGTTGCTGTCCCCCTCATGGGTTCGAGCTTCATACAATCCATCGTACTCTGGACGGATGCTTCTTTTTTAAGCCGGTACAACACCTTAAGTTTTGATGCAGCAGGGAATGGAGGCTTAATATACGTAACCTTATTAATGATACTCTTAGGACTAGGCGACGGTTCACAAATACTTCACGCCCGAAGAATTGGTCAAGAAAAATGGGAGGCATTGGGCAGAATATTCGGAACCACAATCTCCAGTAATTTCATTATTGCCCTTATCTTAATTTTTTTAATTCAACTTCTAGTAGGACCAGGATTGGCTTATTTCTCTTTTGATAAAGAACTTGCCGCAGCGGAGACCGATTATATAGAAATACGAAGCATAGCCTTGTTCTTTGTGGCTATTACATTTTCCATTAATGCCTTTTTCTTTGCAGTGGGCACGACATGGAAGGTGCTTATTTGTTCGATTATCACCGCTGGAAGCAATATTTTCTTGGACTACGGAATGATATTCGGTCATTTTGGATTTGAAGAAATGGGACTAAAAGGAGCCGCCTACGCCTCGACAATAGCCGATGGAATTGGAATGATTGCTTCGTTCACCTTTCTGTACTTTTCTCTAGAAAGAAAGAAATACAGTCTATTAAAGCACTTTAAGCTCGATTTTACCTCAATGAAGGAGTTGTTTAAACTGGGTACTCCCATCCTACTTCAGGGTTTCATTGCTTTATCAACTTGGACCATATTTTTTACATGGATTGAGCACAAGGGTTCGTTTGAACTCACCGTTAGCCAAAACATCAGGGCCATCTACCTCTTAGCCTTCGTACCCATATTTGGATTTTCGGCAACAACCAAGACATACATTTCTCAATGTATTGGTAAAAACAAGCCAGAAGATTTAAAGAAAATACAAAAGCGGATACTAATACTCACCATGCTGTTTCTAACCGTTTTCTTTCACGGGGCGATTTTGTACCCAGAAGTTTTAATTAGGGCGGTAAACCCTGAAGAAGTGTATGTGCAAAAAAGTGCCGAAATAATGAGAATGGTCGGAGGTTCGATTTTCTTATTTGGTTTTGTAAGTGTCTTTTATCAGACCATCAATGGTTCGGGCAACACCCGTGCAAGTTTTTACATAGAAGTTATTGCAGTCGTAATTTATCTTGTCTCCGCATACTTCTTTATAAAAGTTTGGAATTTTGACATTTATCACATTTGGACCGTTGAGTATATTTATTTTGGTTCATTGGGAACATTTTCTCTACTTTATTTAAAATTCTTCGATTGGAAGAACAAACAGTTATAGCAGCATCATGAACAACATCAGCATCGTATTTATGGGTACTCCAGAGTTTGCCGTAACCATACTCGACAAACTTCATTCTCAAGGAGTCAATATAAAAGCCGTAATCACCGCCCCAGATAAGCCAGCTGGAAGAGGAAGAAAGATTCTTCAAAGCGATGTAATGAAATACGCGACCGAGAAAGAATTAAACGTGTTGCAACCTACCAATTTAAAAAGCGACGAGTTTGTCGATCAACTAAAATCGATCAACGCCGACTTGTTTGTTGTAGTTGCATTCAGAATGTTACCTGAAGTTGTATGGGGAATGCCTAAAATGGGTACAATTAATCTACATGGTTCTTTATTGCCGCAGTATAGAGGAGCTGCTCCTATCAATTGGGCTTTAATTAACGGAGAAAGAAAATCAGGAGTCACGACTTTCTTTATTGAGAAAGAAATTGATACGGGTAATATTATTGACACAAGTGAAGTTGAGATTACCCAAAACATGAACGCAGGTGAATTGCACGACCGTTTGGCTGCTGTTGGGGCTGAACTTATGCTAAAAACAGTCTTAAGAATAGAAAAAGGCGATGTGGAGTCAAAACAACAAGACTTGAGTAGTGTAGAATCAATCAAACACGCCCCCAAGATTTTTAAAGAAGATTGTAAAATCAACTGGAACAACTCTGCCCAAGACATACATAACTTCATTAGAGGCCTTTCACCTTATCCAGCAGCTTATACTGAGTTAAAAAAAGGAGAAGAAGTAATAAGCTTCAAAATATTTGACTCAATCATTCTTGAAGACTTGGGAGGGAAATCAAATCAAATTGTCAAAACTAAGGAAGGGTTTTTGTTCCCATGCCGCGACAAGAGCCTATTAATAACGGATATACAAATGCAAGGCAAAAGAAGAATGAATTTTAAAGACTTTTCTGCGGGAAACAACATTGAAGAATATCAAATTCAACAATGACCTTGTAAGGCGCATTCAATGGGCATTTAGGGTAGTTTATGCACAAAATGACACTTTTTTCCACAAAATAGACACTTTTTAGACCCAAACCCTTGCATCGTATTGATATTCGGCTATATTTGTTCGGATTATTAATTTAAAATCAATAACAAAAACCAATATCTATGAACAAAGCAGAATTAATTGATGCTATCGCAGCAGACTCAGGATTGTCTAAAGCTGACGCAAAAAGAGCATTAGACGGATTTGTAACAGTAACTGGACAATCTTTGAAAAAAGGTGACAGAATCTCTCTAGTAGGATTCGGTTCTTTCTCAGTATCTAACAGAGCTGCAAGAACAGGACGTAACCCTCAAACAGGGAAAGAAATCAAAATCGCAGCAAAAAATGTTGTGAAATTCAAAGCCGGATCTGATTTAGCAGGTGCTGTAAACTAAGAATTTTTATTTCTTACAAAAGGGAGTCTGTCAATTGACAGATTCCCTTTTTTTATGCGAAAAAATTAAAATGCCAGATATAAACGAAGCTATACTCAAACACTTTTACGAAATGATTTCTGAAAGCAAGGTCGAGATGTTTGATAAAATTGCGGGGGATCGAACGAAATTCCTCACGGTAGTATTGGAAAATATTTTTCAAGAACACAATGCGAGTGCTGTAATGCGAACCTGTGATTGTTTTGGAATTCAAGATCTGCACGCCATCGAGAAAAACAACAAGTACACGGTACAAACAGAAATTGCCCGTGGTGCAAGCCAATGGGTTGACTTGCATACATACAGCAAAGGAGAAAATCCGACTAAAGATTGCATTCAATCCTTAAAAGACAAAGGGTATAGAATTGTGGCTACTACACCACATGAAAACGATCACACTGTGCATGATTTACCGATTGATAAGCCGATAGCGCTCGTTTTTGGAACAGAATGGACAGGAATCAGCCAAGAAGTAATTGATTTAGCCGATGATTTTGTAAAAATCCCTATGTATGGATTTACGGAAAGCTTTAACATTAGTGTATGTGCCGCATTGGCATTACAAACTCTAAGAAAACGTTTAGAAGATAGCGGTACGCCCTTTACATTGAGTCACGAAGAGCAAGTTTCGCTTAAAATTGATTGGTCCACCAAAATTGTTAAAAACGGTGGAAAAGTAAAGGAAGAAATACGAAATCGACTCCTTGATAAACGGAAATAGAATGCTATATTTGTATAATATAAAAAACACATACTTACAAAATTAATTTTATGGGAAAAGGTGATAAAAAGACAGCGAAAGGTAAAAGAACTATGGGTAGTTTCGGGGTTTCGAGAAAAAGAAAACCATCAAAAGGAACTTCTGTAGCTGCATCATCCGATAAACCAGCCAAAGCAGCGAAAAAAGTTGTAGCGAAAAAGGCGGCTCCTAAAGCAGCAACTGAGAAAAAAGTTGTAGCGAAAAAAGCAGCCCCTAAAGCGGCAGAAGAGAAAAAAGTTGTAGCGAAAAAACCTGCAGCTCCTAAAGCAGCAGCAGAGAAAAAAGTTGTAGCAAAAAAACCTGCAGCCCCTAAAGCAGCAGCAGAAAAAAAGCCGGCAGCAAAGAAAGCTCCAGCAAAAAAAGATACAGAGAAGTAATAACAATAAGTTAACCACGAGTATTTGTTTTCAATCCCTTGATGACATCTCTCGTGGTTTTTTTGCTTAATAATAGAGGTATGAAACATAACTTTGGTGCAGGTCCATGCATACTACCCCAGGAAGTTTTTAAACAAGCATCCGAAGCAGTCTTGAATTTTAACGGACTTTCTATTTTGGAATTATCTCACAGACACAAAGATTTTGTTGTTGTCATGGACGAAGCTCTCGACCTAGCAAAACAAGCTCTAAACGTCCCAAAAGGATACTCTGCTGCCTATTTGCAAGGAGGGGCAAGTCTTGGATTCGCTATCTCTGCCCTCACCATGATGAGGAATAAGAAATCAGGTTATATCAATACCGGTACTTGGGCTACCAAAGCACTCGAAGAAGCCTCGAAAATGGGTTCAGACGTCAATGTATTGGCCTCTTCTGAGGACAAAAACTTCACCTATATCCCAAAAGGAATGGACATTCCAACGGATTTGGATTATTTGCATTACACTTCAAACAACACGATTGTAGGAACGCAATATCACCAATTGCCTAAATCTAACCTTCCTTTAGTTTGTGATATGTCTTCTGACATCTTTTCAAAAGAAATTAATGTTGGCGATTATGACTTAATCTATGCAGGTGCTCAAAAAAATCTTGGTCCAGCTGGAGCAACATTGTACATTGTAAAAGACGAAGTACTAGGGAAAAGCACCTCCCCTTTTATGCCTTCTTACTTTGATTTGAAATCCCATATTTCAAAAGACTCAATGTTAAACACTCCGCCTGTATTTTCTGTTTACGTGGCTATGCTAAACTTAAAACACCTAATGGCAAAAGGAGGCGTTGCAGCCATTGAGAAACAAAACACTGCAAAAGCAGACTTACTTTATAACGAAATTGACAACAACCCTTTATTTGTTGGAACAGCAGCCAAAGAGGATAGATCAAAAATGAACGTTACCTTCTTACTTAAAGAAGATGGCCTTAAAGAAGAATTCAATTCTTTATGGCAATCGGCTGAGATAGTTGGACTTCCTGGACACAGATCAGTTGGTGGATATAGAGCTTCAATGTACAACGCACTACCAATCGAAAGTGTAGCCGTATTGGTTGAAGTAATGAAAGAATTAAAACGCACAAAAGGATAATGAAAATTTTAGCAAACGACGGAATCTCGCAAGAGGGAATTTCCGCTCTGCAAAAGGCCGGTTATTCGGTAATCACCGACAAAGTCAATCAAGCAGATTTAATTCAAGCAATCAACAAAGAAAACTACGAGATTGTGCTTGTAAGAAGCGCAACCACCGTTAGAAAAGTAGTTATTGATGCTTGCCCAGGTCTGAAATTAGTTGGACGTGGCGGTGTCGGAATGGACAATATCGATGTGGATTACGCTAGACAAAAAGGGGTTAATGTAATTAACACTCCAGGTGCTTCTTCGCAATCCGTTGCGGAATTAGTAATGGGCCAGCTTTTCGCTATCTCAAGATCACTACACAACTCTTTTAAAAACATGGAAGAAGGTGATTTCAATGTTCTTAAAAAGAAATACGCTAAAGGAGTTGAGTTAAGAGGTAAGACTCTAGGTATAATAGGCTTAGGTCGTATTGGTCAAAGCTTAGCTTCATATGCAATTTCTTGCGGAATGAACGTTATCGCTCTTGGAAAATTTGAGGAAAAAGTTATCGTTTCTCTTCCTAAAATGCAAGGTGTAGACGGACCAAAAATTGAGCTTACTGTTCATACAAACATCATTGATTACCTACCCCAATTGGACTTCATATCACTACACGTGCCCAAGCAAGAAAGTGGCGATGCCGTAATAGGAAAAGCTGAATTTGACGCCATGAAAGACGGTGTAAGAATCGCCAATGCTTCAAGAGGAGGTGTAATTGACGAAGACGCATTGTTAGCGGCGCTTGCTTCAGGCAAAGTGGCTGCCATTGCATTGGATGTTTATGAAAATGAACCCAACCCAAGAAAGGAATTGATATCGCACCCATCTATAGCACCCACTCCGCACATTGGAGCAGCTACAGTTGAGGCACAAGCCAGAATCGGAGAAGAATTAGCAGAGTCAATCATTGCCAAATTCGGAAAATTCTAAAATCATGTCCATAATAAAGGCATTCAAAGCACTAAGACCCGTAAAAGACAAAGTACACCTTGTTGCGACTCGCCCTTATTATAGTTACAAGAAAAAGATCCTTAGGGCTAAGCTTCAGTCTAACCCATACACTTTCTTACGTATAATAAACCCAGAGTTTGGGCTTCCTAAAGAAGAAAGAAAGGCGAAAACACGTAAGGCACATACTGATCTTGTTAGTATTAAATACAAGGAGTTTATTGACAAGCAAGTTTTGATTGTTGATGAGGTGGAAAGCCTATACCTATACAGACAAACCATTAACAATCATTCTTTTATAGGGATAATTGGCGGAGCAAGTGTCGAAGAGTACCAAAAAGGAAAAATCAAGAAACACGAAGCAACAATTACCTCTAGAGAGGAAATGTTTACTGAATATTTGGATGTTGTCGGTTACAATGCCGAACCTGTATTGCTAAGCCACTCCCCTAACGAAAAGCTGAATCAATTATACGCTGATTTAACTACGAGCTCTCCAGAATATCACTTCACGACCACGGATACAGTTGAACACGAACTCTGGATCGTTGAAGGAGATAAAAAAAATGAAATAATCAACTTATTTGAAGAAATTGATTTTGCCTACATCGCAGATGGACATCACCGCTGCGCCTCCTCTTCGAGATTAAAAAACAGAAGAGTTAAGAAAGGAATTGAATGTAAAAATCAAGATTTTTTTCTGAGTTTCTTTATTGATGAAACAAAAATAAAAGTCTACGAATACAATCGACTTGTAAAAAACATTGGCAATGTGAGTAAAGAAGATTTTGTAAATCAACTTTCACAACATTTCACCGTCCTACCTCTCGAAGGGCCTGCAAAACCAAGGAAAGAACATGAAATTGTATTATTATTTGAAGATTCTTGGTATTTACTGAATTGCAAAGCCGAAATTATTAACGAAGCTCATCCTGTTCAGTCACTTGATTCTGAAATCCTTACTACCCATATATTAGGACCACTTCTAGACATTAGAGACCTTAAAACAGATAGAAACATAGACTTCATTTCCGGAACAGAATCTCGCAAAAAAATGCTAGACAAAATGACCAGATATGGTTACGAAATTGCCTTCTTACTCTACCCTGTCAATGTTGAACAAATTAAAAAAGTCGCTGACAATCTAATGATTATGCCTCCGAAATCAACTTGGGTTGAACCAAAAATGAGATCGGGACTCACCATCTACAACATAAACGAATGAAACTTACAGCCTATCACCAAATAAAAAGCGTACTCCCTCTAGATGTCAATTTAATCGCGGTTTCTAAGACCAAACCGGTTGAGAAAATCGAAGAATTTTACGAAGAAGGACACAGAGAATTTGGAGAGAATAAGGTGCAAGAACTTTGTGACAAATACGAGGCTCTCCCTAAAGACGTTAAATGGCATTTGATTGGCCACTTACAAACAAATAAGGTTAAGTACATCGCGCCGTTTGTTCACCTAATACATGCCGTCGATAGCCTGAAGCTTTTAAAAGAAATAAACAAACAAGCCCTCAAAAACAACCGAACAATCAATTGTTTGTTGCAATTGCATATCGCCGAAGAGGACACCAAGTTTGGCTTGTCATTTGACGAGGTTAAAGAACTCCTAGACTCAGAAAGCTTTGTCGAAATGCAAAACATTTCCATAACAGGCTTAATGGGTATGGCAACCAACACGGATGACAAAGAACAGATTCGAAATGAATTTAGAAACCTAGAAGGCTACTTTCAAATCTTGAAAAGTCATTATTTCAAATTCAACGAAAACTTCACTGTACTCTCGATGGGTATGAGCAACGATTACAATATAGCCATTGAAGAAGGTTCGAACATGGTTAGAATTGGTTCGGCTATTTTTGGTGAACGATAAGCATCCCTCTCCCCTTTTATTTTGTTGTTTTGGGCCAGTAAAAAATTGATTTCTAAATGCATTATTGAGATTCTGATTAAGATATAATAAGTAACTGCCTGTTACGCATAGCCCGACTAAACAGGTGTTTATGCGTAATTATTTGGTATATTTATGTGTATATATGCAAGTTGTGTGCAATGGGTGTTAAACCCAACTAGCTGACCTTGGCATGGCATAACTACTCTTTAAAGAAAACTCACATAA
>JBLIKY010000075.1:0-10275 GCA_047637535.1 Lentimonas sp. | reverse complement strand
TAATTCTGAAGAAGAATAATAGGCCAAATAAAATTACTGGAATGATTAAAAATGAGATGGCAATATTTTTCGCAAAACCGATATTAAAATAAATAGGAATGGTTTTCGCTCCAATTAATTTATCACCTTCAATATCTTCAATGTCTTTAATTACCTCTCTAGCGAAATTATTAAAAAAGGCAAAAAAGGCGAGTATTAGGATGATTTTCCCGTCTTCTAATAAAATATTGACCCAATATTGAAAACTATCGTAAGTGACAGTGTCTTCCCAAATGATGCTATTTTGAATAAAAAAGTGCACACCACATAGTATGGGAACCAAGGCAGTAAGTCCTGCAATAATGAAGTTACCAGTTACAGGTTTTTTCTTGAAGTATAACGAGTAGAGCCAAAGACTATTTATGGAAAGCAGATGAATAAAAAGATACCAGAAAGTATGGTTTCTGTAACCCAAATAAACAGCGATAAGAAAGGCAGTTAGATTAAGTGACCAGTGAATTATAATTGCCCATCTTCGCTTTATTTGTTTCCCTACGACTTGTCGCTCTGGGCGATTAACTCGATCTGCTTTAATGTCGAAGTAGTCGTTGATAACATTCCCTGCCGCTGCAATCATAACAGTCGACAACACCAGCCAAAAAAAGTCGGACGTTTCGCCGTTTTTTCCTAGTATTTCTTTACCAAACCTTTGCTCATAAATGACAAAAAATAAGCGCAAGGCATACATAGTTGCCGCTATTATTAGCAAGTTTCCAGTTCGGATTAATCTTAAAAAAGCTATCAATTTTGAAGGATTTTATACTCTGTTCGTCTGTTTTTCTGATGTGCGGCTTCTTTCAAAACAGTTTCGCTAATGGCATCTATCTCTTTATCGCTCACAACAGGTTGCGTTTCTCCATATCCTTTTGAGATAAGTCTAGAAGCAGGTATTCCCTGGGCAATTAAATAATTCATGACTTCTTTAGCACGGTCTGAGGATAAAGTGAGATTTTCTTTAGCATCGCCACGTGTATCGGTATGTCCAGAAATCTCAATTTTAAGTTTGGGGTTGTCATTTAAGAATTCTTTTAATTTATTCAACTCAATAAATGACTCTGTTCGCAAGGTTGATTTACCCAAATCAAAAAACACATTATTCAATACAGTTGGCAGTGCACTTGACAATGGAATAAGTGGAATGTTCATTCTTACCGACTCAGCACCATCTGGATTCTTTAAATCAAAGCTATTGGAATAAAACGCATAATCAGGATGACTGACGTTTAACACGTACTTTTTGTTTAAAGGAAGTGATACTAAAAACTCGCCATTTGAACCGTCGGAATATGAGGTGATAATTTCTTTACCAGTTTCAATGTCGATCAATTGGAATTTACCCGATACGGGGTCGTTGCTCTCAATATCAAAAACAACACCTTCAAAGTAAAGTGTTTTTGTCGGTCTGAGGTGCTTTGGAAGTTCAAAATAATAAATGTCTAAATCACCAAAACCACCTGCTCTGTCAGATGCAAAAAACGCTATTTCACCGTCAGCGGAGACCATTAATGAATTTTCATTGTTCTCTGTGTTTATCGGATATCCAAGATTAACGGGTTTGGTCCAGTTTCCTAAAGCATCCTTGCGGCTCATGAATAAATCGGAACCTCCCAGGCCTTGATGTCCTTTTGAGGCAAAATACAAGGTGTTTCCGTCTGGGTGAATTAATACAGATTCTTCTGAATAAGGTGTATTAATGATATCGGATAATCTCTCGGCTTTTGACCAAGTTCCATTATCCAATAAGGTACTAGTGTATATGTCAGATAGACGTTCACCTTCTCGGGTATAAACCCCTCTAATAAAGTAAAGCGTTTTACCGTCTGAGGACAAAGAAGGTTGAGTCTCCCAATGGAAAGAATTTACAAGTCCCTTTAGGTTTTCAGGATTACTCCATTGATTTCCCAGTCTTTTTGTGTAGAAAAGGTCACACGAACCTTTACCATAACGCCCTTCGCCATAGTTTTCACCCGATGCATCTGGACAAGCCACAAAGATCAATGACCTTCCGTCTGGAGACAGGGTAGGAGCACCTTCGTTATTGACAGTGTTTACGTTTGGAGGCATGGCTAAAGCCTTACCCCAAGAATTGTTGTTGTCTAATTGAGAAACATAAAAGTCTTCCTGCTCTCTATAAGGGCCTTGAACACGGCTATCTTTAATTCGACGAGTAAAAAGTATTGTTTTTCCGTCGACGGTAATGGTCGGAAAATACTCGGGTTGAGAAGTATTGATTCCTGGACCTACATTTATAGGTTCGAACTTTACTGGATTAGCCATTGCGTCAATTGCAAAGGCAGAATTGTATTTAATTTGAATAGCGTCTTTCTTTAGTTCAGGATTTGCTGATTTGAAAAGTAAGAATTCATCAACATATTTTATTGCATCCTTGTAATTCCCCTCCAATTGAGAAAGTTTAGCGACATAATAATAGGTACTGCCTGTTGATGCATGATTGGGATTGATTCTTATGGCTTCTTTGAAATTCTCTATTGCTTTTGGATAATTTCTTACTGTTTCATAAAATTCGCCAGCTACCAAATAGGCTTCCCAAAACAAGGGGTCTTTAGCTTTGGCTTTTTCCATTAATTCGATTCCTTCTGGGAAATTTGGACCACCTGTCTGAGGATCAATAGTCTGATTAGGAGTGTTTAAACCTTCTTCAAATAGACTTATCGCCTTTTTGCTTTTGCTAGAGTAAGATCTTTGGGCAACTGAGCAAGAATAGACAAAGAAAAAGGAGAGAATAAAAAATAAGCTTTTCATATTATGGAATTTGCATGAATTTGTGCGTTTGAAGGGAGATTTTCCATTTTGGGTTCTCCTTTGCATAATCAATTATTAAAGGCAAGAACCGTTCCTGTTTTGACCATTCGGGTTGTAAAAACAATTCACACTTTGAATTTACTAGTTTAGCATGACTTTCTGCCCATTCAAAATCTGAAGGATGAGAAATAATCACTTTTAATTCGTGAGCCTTACCATAAGCCTCTTCACAAGGGGCTTTGAATTTCTTAGGGGAGAAGCAATACCAATCCACATCACCCTTTAATTGATAGCATCCAGAGGTTTCGATGGCTACTATGATATTATTCTGCTTTAATTTATTTACTAAAGTTGTTAAATCGTAGAGCGCTGGTTCGCCCCCTGTTATCACTACAAAATCTGTTTTACTCTCCTTAACCCAACCAAGAATGGTGTCAATTTCAACAATTGGATGTTTTTCTGAATCCCAACTATCTTTGACATCACACCAAACACAGCCTACATCACAACCTGCGATGCGAATGAAATAAGCAGCCTTTCCAGAATGTTTACCTTCCCCTTGAATGGTATAAAAATGCTCCATTAAAGGCAAGGATTCTAGGCTATTGATGTGGTTAATATTCAAAACTAATTTATATAAATTGGTTACATTAAAATCAAAAACGATTCAACCAAAAAAGGATGAACCGTTCTTCTATCAAATTTAATATTATTCGCAATAAACGCGACTATTTTGAGGAGAAAATTGCTTAATTGGCGTCAATAATTTGCCAATTGTGTTGTAATCTTTCGTACTCTAATTTGAAACTCTCAATATCTGATTCTGCTTCTTGGTTTCTAATTAACTTTTCAAAAGCGGATTGTATTCGTCTTAATATGTCAGAATTCATTAATACATGGGAGGTAGAGTTGATAAACTCATAGTTCTGATATAGATCTATGATATTATTTCTGTCTACTATCTCTATAGTTGTTAAATTCTTTTTGTGATTCAATTGATTCAGAGAGGGAAGCAGTTTTGAGCTCAATTCGATAAAATTTCTCATTATCAAAACTGCATGATTCATTCTCTCTATGTTATTCGATCTCATGATAATTTGTTTTGCTTGCATAATTCTTGTCTCTGCTTTAAATACGTAATAGTTTATCTATGGGTTGGCTTAAAAAATGTTAAAAACACTAAACATTAGTGTTTATGAAGGGTTTCAGCAAAAAAAAACAGGATAAATGAGAATTGTAGCTATCTTTGTGGCTCGCTTTGGTTTATTTATAACGAAAGAAGGAATTCGGTTTAAACCCGAAACTGTATCTGCAGCTGTAAAAGGTAATTATAGCTTTTTTCATAGTCCACTGTCTTTAATTGAGATGGGAAGGAGAAAAAAGTCGCCTTGAGTCAGAATACTTGCCAAGCGAAGGTTAAGAAGACTTCAGATTAAAGTCATTTAACATTGTTGAGGCCTCAACTTTTGTTATCCATTTC
Source organism: Lentimonas sp. (assembly GCA_047637535.1). GTDB lineage: Bacteria > Bacteroidota > Bacteroidia > Flavobacteriales_D > Crocinitomicaceae > UBA2040. The sequence continues at coordinate 5,993 of JBLIKY010000075.1, read as the reverse complement.
TGATTTCTTCCTGTTTTTAATTATTAATTCATTTTAAAAAAAAAAGAGGATGAAAAAAAATTACATTTTAGCTGCTTGTATTATGGCAGTAACTTCTATCAATGCTCAAATTATCGATTTTGAATCTTTTGTTTTAGATTCAGAATCTTATGACAATGGTTCTGACGAATCAGGCGGTTTTCAATTTGGTGACGCCTTTTTTGGCAACTATTACGATACTACCTACGATTACAATACTGGTTTTTCAATAACAAATAAGTCTGATGATACCACGGCGGGTTATACCAACTCTCAGAGTGCTATAACTGCTAGTGGAGATAATTCTGCCAACTACGCGATGTTCTATAGCAACGGTGCAATCGACTTAACTGCTATAGGATTCCCAATTATTAATTCTGCTTCTTTCACAAATTCTACTTTCGCTTTTATTAGCATGAGAGATGGGGATTCTTTTGCAAAACAATTCGGTTCGCTTAACGGGGCTGATGGCCAATCAGACGGAACCAACGGAGAGGATTTTTTCTCATTAACTGTTTATTCTTTAGGTCTTGGTGGAGATACTATAGGTTTTGTTACAATAATGTTGGCTGATTTTAAATTTGTAGATAATACAAAAGATTATATTTTGGATGCCTGGGAAAACTTTGATTTGTCTGCCTTGAACAAACCGGGTAAAAGAATAGCCTATTTGACTTTTGGTTTCAAATCATCAGACAATGGAGATTTCGGAATGAATACTCCGGCTTACTTTGCTATGGATAATTTGTCAATTGACGATGTAGCTGAGATCAGTGAAAATGTCATAGATGAACCTTCTGTTTATCCAAACCCTTTTGCTGATGAATTGAATTTAGTTGACAATCTGGGAGTTGTAAGGGTTTATGATATGCTCGGACAATTAGTCTTGACCCATGATTTATCTTTAACAACTAAACTAAACACAGCGTTTTTAGCTGCAGGAAGTTATAGGCTTACAGTGGAAAACATGAATTCAATTCGCAGTGTTTCTGTAGTGAAAAAATAATTTGAGGAAGTTTCTCTTTTTAATTGTTGGTCTTATTTCCTTCCCTACTTTTTCTCAAATTAAAAGTCAGGAATTGGAGGAAATCGAGGTTCCTATGAAAATTGAAAGGAAAAACATGTCTTCTCAGCAAATTACTCAAGAAGAAATAAAAGAATCTCAACCTGAAGACCTCGGTCAAATGATGCAAAAGTTTGCCGGGGTCTCTATGAAAAATTACGGAGGGTTGGGGGGACTAAAAACCTTCTCCTTTCGAAGTATTGGAAGTCAGCATACCGCAATTCTTCAAGATGGCTTTCCAACGATAAATAATCAGGTAGGTCAAATCAATCTGGGGCAAATTCAAATGCAAACAACGTTTAAGGTTCTGTTTTCAAGTCAAGATGAGGGCCTAAATTCACCAATCTCCTCTCTTGTAATGGCTAATACGCTTAATGTGGTTAGTCAATTGAATACTTTTGAGCCGGACACAACTCATTTAACGATTAGTTCAAAATACGGCTCTTTTTCACAGTGTGACAATTTTTTGTCGTTTCAGAAATCAAATTCGAGGATACAAACTTCCTTTTTTGTAAAGAATAGACAATCGGAAGGCAATTATCCTTTTACGGTTAAGGAAGGAAATTTTGAGTATTCTTCAATAAGAACAAATAATCAATTAGAAGAATGGTACGGCGGGCTGACTTTTATGTTTAAGCCTAAAAAGACAAGCGAACCGGTGCGAATTATTTACAACATCAAGTACATAGACCAAGAATTGCCAGGAGCAGTAGTTTTCTTTAATAATACCGCGCATCAGGCCTTATTTACCCGTCAAAACTCAATAAAAGCAGATTATTCGTCGAAATGGAAGAAAAACGCTATACGATATTATGCGTCGTATGACAACGATTATTTAAGCTATAGAGATGAGGGTTTTTTGAATGCTGCAAAACTTTTAATCAGCCAATATAGACAGGATAACTCATTGCTTGGAGTTTCTTGGAAGAATAAAATGGGATCAAAAATGATTTTCACATCTGGAGCTGAGGGACAAAGATCAAATATGATTTCGCTTCAAAATTCAGAAGAATTGCCACAGCGAGATGTCCTGAGTTTACACGGTGGGATGGATTTGTTTCTTTCTTTTTTTAAAATCAAATTCTCTGGTTCTGCCATTATCGCAAATGATCTGAATCGATTTAATGACTCAGTAGTTAAAAGCCGGTTTGTTGCTCCAAAATTTTCATTGACCACGAAGAAAATCGGGAAAATGAACCTCGAAATCGGCTATTTATCTTCCTATACACAGCGACTTCCAAGTTTTGGTGAGCTATATTACGGACAAGTAGGTGAGGTGCAACTAAGACCAGAGAAGGTGTTTCAAAACCAATTGAGCTTTTCAGCTGGCAAGTCCATTAAACGCTTGAACTTGAACACTAAATTGTATTTGTATCAAAATAATATCGAAGATAAAATTGTCGCAATTCCTACTAAGAATTTATTTGTTTGGTCCATACAAAATGTCGGAAAAGTACAGGCTTACGGGGTGGACATCGTGCAAAGCGCAACTTATTATTTTAAGAAAGAAACCAAATTAAATATTCGGGCAAATTATAGTCAACAAATTAGTTTGGACAAAACAGATCCTGATTCGCCGACCTATAATGATCAAATTGCCTACATTCCTGTCCATTCTGGAAACGTCGAAGGGGCATTTCATTATAAAAAATGTGCGGTTAGGGTATCAGGCCTTTTTGTTGGAAGTAGATATTCACTGAATCAAAACAATGACTTTAATCAACTCGATGGATTTTCTGTGTTTGATTTTTATCTTTCTCGTACTTTTTTGCTAAATAAACGACACGAATTGAGCCTTCAAGGTTCGATTAAAAACATCAACAATTCTTCCTATTCCGTTGTAAGAAGCTTCATTATGCCTGGACGTAATTATTTAATCTCCATGACTTATGCCTTTTAAAATATTCATTGTTCTCGTCTTATTCGTGTTGAGCTCTTGTAAGAAAGAAGAAGCCGAACAACCGTCAATTCCCGATGCTTTAAAAAATGGAGCTTTGGTACTAAACGAGGGCTTGTTTCAACAAAATAGCAGTCATCTTTCTTGGGTAAACTTTGATAACAATTCGGTGAACAACATTTTCTTTGCCGAAGTAAACAATAGACCTCTCGGTGATACTGGAAATGACATTCAAATCTATGATGGAAGGGTATTCGTTGTGATGAATGTAAGTTCGACAATTGAAATATTAAGTGCCACCAATGGAAAATTGATTAAGCAAGTTTCAATGTTACAAAATGGAATTGCAAAGCAACCTAGATACATAATTTTTAACCAGAATAAGGCCTACATAAGTTGCTATGATGGTTATGTTGATGTGTTGAATCTGGATAATTATGAAATAGAAACTCGCATCAAAGTCGGACAAAATCCAGAACAATTAAAAGTTTCCAAAAACAAACTATATGTTGCCAATTCAGGAGGGTTAAATTTTCCAAATGTGGATTCTACAGTGAGCGTTATCGATTTAAGCACTAGAACAGAGTTAATGAAGATTACTGTTGGGTTAAATCCTGGAAGTGTTGAAGTGGATGCTCAAGGCAATGTGTTTGTTGTTTCAAGGGGCGATTTTAATACGATTAGTTCGAAATTGAATAAAATAGATACCGATTTGGATCAAAAAGTAAATGAGTACTATTCTGGATTAAGTGGAATGGAGAAAATGAATGATTTTTTATTGATTTCTCGACTTGAAAATGGTCAAAACTATTCTGTAATTGATGTTTTTGATCCATCGACTTCCTCGACCAGTCAAACAGCATTAATTAACTTGAGTGGCATTGCCACATTTTATGGAATGCAATATATTCCGGCTTCAAATCAAATTGCGTGTTTTGATGCTAATGGTTATACGAATACAGGTTCCATTCAATATTTTAGTAACACGGGTGTTTCCATCAAAACTTTTGAGGTGGGTTTGATCCCAAAAAGATTAATTAGTTATGAATAGAATATTATTTTTCCTTTTTGTTTCACTTTGCTTTAGTGCACAATGCCAAAGTTACCCGCCGGCTCCTGGTCAAGTTGGATCAACTGCAATGTTTATGGATAGTTCGGCTTTTGTTGCTTGGGCAATTGGTTGCGAGGTAATACGAGGGCCGAGACAAATTAATGATAGTCAGTCTTTGGATGCGTCTTTTGGCGAACCAATAAACGCAATAGGAAAAGCACAAGGAACTGCTACTGATGTTGTTTCACTTGGTGATGGTGGACAAGCAATATTAAACTTCAATCGTCCAATTAAAAATGGACCAGGACCTGATTTTGCTGTTTTCGAAAATGCATTCGATGATAATTATATGGAATTTGCATTTGTGGAGGTGAGTTCAAACGGCATTGATTACGTCCGTTTCCCATCTTTTTCTGAGACCCCGGCTTCACCTCAACAATCCAATGCCAGTTATGGAGATTGCAGATACGTTCATAATCTAGCCGGAAAGTACCGAGCAAGGTATGGGACACCCTTTGACTTAAACGATTTAATTGATTCAACAATTCTAGATCTGGATCGAATCACCCACGTTAAGTTAACCGACGCCGTTGGGTTCGTTGATTCAACCTATGGCACATTTGATGTTTTAGGAAGATTAATTAACGATCCATTTCCAACAAATTTTGAATCAGGTGGATTTGATTTGGATGGAGTAGGAGTTATGCACGAGGCTCCTGTTGGATTAAATGAATTGAATATTAATGTTTCAATTTTCCCTAATCCTACTAGCAATTATATTAATGTGGATTTGGAAGATTATTCTGATTTGGTTTTGACTTCGCTTACTGGTCAAGAATTGTTCGCCGAAAATAGTATTAAATCAACTCGCCTAGATTTGTCTAAATATAGAAGTGGGATATATATTCTTAAGGTCGTTAATGAACTTGGAATTAAATCCATTTTAATTCAAAAGGAGTAAATTACATTATTGAATTAAAACGAAAATCGATATTTTTACGTTATTGTAATAAACACATTAAAAAATGACACTTCGATTCAAGACCCTTTTGTACTACTCTATTTTTCTTTTCTTTAGTATGACAACGATTTCTTCTTGTCGTAAAGATTCAAACATAAAAATTGAGAAAAACCATAAGAAATCAACGGGATCTAGTTCCAATGATCTACTAGCTAGTAAAGATTATAATAGTCTGATTGTTGAACTAATAATAGTTTCTGGTCAAACTCCGACCCAAGATGCATTGGACAATTTAAAGGACATGTTAGAAGCTAGATTAAACAAACCAAATGGAATCACATTTGTAACAACAAATATTCCTTCACCGCAAAAATCGAAGTACAGTTTGGATGATATTATTGCCATTGAAGATGAGCATAGAACGCAATTTACTGATAATAATAGCATTGCGGCTTCCTTTATTTTTATCGATGGTGAATACATTGAAAACACGAGCGACTCCAAAGTTTTGGGAATTGCCTATTACAATACGAGTATGGTGATTTTTGAAGAAACGATAAAGTCTTTTTCAGGTGGCATTGGTAAACCAGCGAGATTCAAATTGGAAACAGTGGTAATTAACCATGAATTTGGTCATATTCTTGGTTTGGTGAATACGGGCAGTGCCATGCAATCTCAGCACCAAGATGTCGCTCACGGGGCACATTGTGAGAATGAAGATTGCTTAATGAACTGGGTAGCCGAGACAGGAGATGCTATTGAAAACTTTTTAGGTACTGGTCCAATACCAACCTTTGATAACAACTGTTTAAATGATTTAAAGTCAAACGGTGGAAAATAACCTCGATGAGTTTTATTGGTCAGAACGATATAAGAATTTAAACACTCAATGGGATATAGGTCGAGTTAGTCCACCTCTTAGAGCGTATTTTGATCAATTAACAGATAAGTCTGCTAGGATTTTAATTCCAGGATGTGGAAGAGCTTACGAGGCAGAATATCT
>JBLIKY010000074.1:0-10440 GCA_047637535.1 Lentimonas sp. | reverse complement strand
TCGTTTTTAAAATGGTTTTTTCAAAATGAAAAAATGGCCGCTGTACTGACAAAGGTAATCTGCTGATAGTCAACAAAACGTAATCATGGCTCAACATTTGAGCATCTAATATCAAAACACAGAAATCATGAAAAAAACACTTTTAATTTTCGCTTTATCCATCTGTGCAGGATCATTTGCACAAAGTTATAACAACGCAATTGGTATCAGAGGGGGTGAAACTTCAGGGATAACATGGAAACACTCTGTAGGTGGGTCTAATGCCTTTGAAGCAATATTCGGTGCTTGGGGATATGGTTTTACGGTAACCGGTTTATACGAAAAATCACAATCTGCTTTTGATGCCGCGGGATTAAGTTGGTACTATGGTGCGGGTGCTCACATTGCAATCGAATCAGGACGTTATGGTTGGTATGAAGGCAAAAGAAGTAAAAAATATTACTACGCCGGCGGAACAGGTGTTGGTATCGATGGTATACTTGGGTTGGAATATGAAATTCCAGGCGTACCAATTGCCTTGAGTTTTGACCTTAAACCATTTATTGAGTTTAATACTCGTGGTAGAGCTTGGACTTCAATAGATCCAGGTTTAGGAATCAAGGTTACTTTTTAAAAAAGCCTAAAATATTACAGAAAAGCATCGGTTGTTATAGCCGATGCTTTTTCATTTTACTTAAAAGCTTAATTTCGCACTATATTATACAGTATCATGAAACTCTTTCCAAAAGACATCAATATCATTAACGTTGCCGGACTCGGTGGTTCCGGTAGAGAACATTGGCAAACCATCTGGTCGCACCTTAACCCAACAATTATTAATCTCGAACAAGACAATTGGCAACATCCAAAATGCAAGGCATGGGTTGATCGTTTGGAGGAAGTTGTCAAGCAATACAACCACCAGCCCGTAGTGTTGATCGGGCATAGCATGGCCTACTCAACCATAGTACATGCTGCTCAACAAGGTAAATTAAATGGAGTAATTGGCGCTTTTATGGTAGCCCCTGCTGATCTGGAAAGAAAGGATTTTCCGGTTGATGTGAGTTCGTTTTTGCCTACTCCTATTTTCCCTTTGCCTTTTACAAGTATGGTGGTAGGTAGTGAGAATGATCCTTATTGTTCGATCGAAAAAGCAAAAAAATACTCCATTCATACGGAAAGCAAGTTCGTAAACGTTGGTAAGAAAGGCCATTTAACATCGTCTGATGGTATTGAACGATGGGAAGTTGGCGAACAACTATTCTTCGATTTCTTAAGTCTCCTAGATTATTAACTATAATAACAATCTTAAAATGAAATTATCCTTAAGCTTATTTGCCCTATTCTTCTCTTTACTCTGTTTCTCTCAAACACCTAAAGTAGCAGAGGACATATCTCCTTTATTGATTGGTGAAAAAATCCCGAATGCAACACTAATTGATCTCGATGGTGTGGAGGTGAATGTTCTTGACCTCGCTAAAAAAAAGCGAACGGTTTTGGTTTTTTACCGTGGTGATTGGTGTCCATATTGCACAAGACATCTTGCTACGTTTAACGAAATACAAGATGAGATTTTGGCTTTAGACTATCAAATCATAGCTGTTACACCGGACGATGTACTCAATTTACAACCTCTTAAAGAAGAAAAAGATCTCTCGTTCACCTTGTTTTCGGACCCAAAAGGTCAATTTATTAAGGATCTAGGTATCGCGTTCTTACCTAATGAAAGAACCAATAAATACATGGAGGCAAAAACAAAGGGAGAGGTAACGAAGGTATTACCCGTGCCTACCGTAATGGTTATTGATCAAGGAGGAACTATCTTGTTTGAATACATTAACCCAAATTATTCTCAAAGAATGAGTGGTGAATTGTTATTGAGCATATTATCGGCATTATAAGCAAAGATTCTTTAATGATTCAAAACAATTCTTAATTTAGCTTTTAAATTATTCTCTTAGTCTACTCATTTTAAGCTTCTATTTATGTCCTTTTTTAGTCCAAAGTTCATTTTTCACTACCTCATTTTAATTTTTTGCTTCTTAATTGCGTATCCATATGTTTTTGATGCGAAATTATTTTTAGGTGGAGATAATGCCAACTATTATATTCTGGCAAATAGTCTGGCAAATGGCGACGGTTACGCCATGGCCAATCAACCTTTGATGTCGCCTGCTAATCACTTCCCTCCTGGATATCCTTTTATAATGAGCTTAGTGATACGAATTGGTTTGAGTTCCATTATTGCCATGAAAGTCTTAAACGGAATTCTTTTATTGGCTTCTTCCATATTGTTTTACCAAATAACCTTTAAAATCACTAAAATCAAGTTATTGTCACTGGTTTTAAGTGCTTTGATGCTTTTAAACGCTAACCTACTCGAGTATTCTTCAATAATGATGTCGGAGATTTCTTTTTTATTTACCCTACTCTTAACATTTTACTTCTTTCTTAAAGCCAAAGACAAGGAGTTTGGTCTAAAAAACCCATACACTTATTTGATGCTCGTGGCTCTGGTTCTTCTAATGTATATACGTTCTCAAGGTCTCGTTTTCTTTATTGCGCTTATCATCTATTTCATAATCAACAAACAGTTTAAGCCCTTGATCCTTTGTTTCTCAATTATCATGATTACCCAGATTCCATGGCAAATAAGAAGTGCCAATTTGGGAGGAAATTCTTATATGAAACAGGTCATGAAAGTCAACCCTTATGATCCCAATTCCAAAGAAGTTGAAATCGGTGATTGGACCGACAGAGTTGGCGAAAACTTTGTCAGATACATCTCAAAGGAAATTCCAAAAACAATCTTTCCGAAAATATTAGTGCAATACAAAAACCCGAAAACAGGTGATATTATATCTCCTCCTTTTCATTATTGGCTCCTAGGGTTTGGCATAATGCTTTTTGCATTACTCGGTATTTGGGCGGCTGAGGAACATCGTTTGTTTTTATTCTTGCTTTTCGGCGGAACCTTTGCCATACACATGCTTTGGCCACCAGTATGGTATGGAATACGTTTTTTACTTCCTATGACTCCGTTTATTTTATTGACCGTTTCCCTTGGGATATTCTTTCTGCTTAAGAAGGTTTTTAAAACAAAAACTCCAGACAAACAGGCTAATATATTTGCCCTCTGTCTTATACCGGTTTGTTTTTTAAGCATCGCTCCTATAAAACTTCTTCATGCAAAAGCGGAAGTTAATCATCCAGCAAAATGGAATAATTTTTTACGTCTTGGTGAATGGGCTGGCGAAAATTTGGGTGATAGCACCATAATCTGTGTAAGAAAGCCTGGAATTTCTTACGTTACCAACAAGTTTAAATCAAAAACCTTCCCATACAGCACAGACCCTCAGGTAATGTTTGATGATTTTGATGAAAACAAGGTCACTCATATATTGATCGAACAACTAGGTTTTAGGCAAACCGGCCTCTACCTTGCCCCTCTCCTTCAAAAAGACAGGGACAAATTTAAGCTTGTTAAGGGTTATGACCTCGAACAAATAGACCAAAAAAACGAAAAAGGCGAGGTAGTAAAAGCTGCCAACCCCAACGCAGTTTGGCTTTTTGAATACTTGCCTAAAATGGGATTTCAAGGAAAATACGTAAACGGACTCAAGCAAGGAAAAGGTAAACACCATTTTACCGATGGAAGAACTTTCGAAGGAAATTGGGAAAAAGACACCATTGACGGCTTTGGAAACATTAGTTCACCCCAGTTAGAATTCTACGAAGGCAACTGGGTAAAAGGCAAGAAAGAAGGTAGCTTTATTTACAGTTCGAATGGTAAGGTCTTTGAATGCTATTACAAAAACGATGCAATCGAAAAAGACGGTTATTTGTTGGATAAGGACAGAAAAAGGATTGGGCCAACTACTTTTAGGTAGGGGGCTTTGGCTTCGTGGTGTTGCCTTCGGCTTCGCTCAGTCAACAATAACGGCTTCGCTCAGTCAACAATAATGGTTTCGCTTATTTAACCTGGACTGGAGGAAGATGTCGTTGCCTTCGGCTTCGCTCAGTCAACTGCATCGAAGTGAGCGTTCCGACGCCTGAGCGAAGCCGAAGGTTGAGGAAAACACATACTACTATGGCAAAAGGCTACATGTACATATTGAAATGCGCAGATGATTCTTATTATGTAGGAAGCACAAAGTATTTGGAGCGTCGATTAAAACAACATCAATCTGGAAAGGGGGCTAACCACACGAAAAAAAGATTACCCGTCGAATTAATTTACTTCGAAGAATTTCATCGTATCGATTTCGCTTTTTATAGAGAGAAGCAGGTGCAAGGTTGGGGGCGAAATAAGAAAGAAGCTTTGATGAGGGTTGATTTGAAGGAATTGCACGATTTGTCTGAGTGTCAAAATGAAACGCATTTTAAGAGGTTGACTTCGGCTTCGCTCAGTCAACCTAGACTGGAATGAGGGTGTCGTTGCCTTCGGCTTCGCTCAGTCAACTGCATCGAAGTGAGCGTCTCCGACGCCTGAGCGAAGTCGAAGGTTGAGGAACTCCTCCAAAACAAACCAATTAGATCGAAGCAAAAACCCCCGACGCCTGAGCGAAGTCGAAGGTTGAGGAACCTATTTCCCAATACAAAACTTAGCAAAAATATTACCCAACAAATCATCAGTCGAAATATCCCCAGTAATTTGCCCTATCTCATACATCGCTTGACGGATATCCATCGCGACGAAGTCGGCGGTGATGTTGGTTTCTAATCCTGATTTGGCTTTTTCTAGAGAAATGGAGGCCTTTTTGAGATTGTCAATATGCCTGGCGTTGGAGACTATTGTCGAGTATTGTTCCAATTCGTTGCCTATACTTTCTCTGTAAATGAGGTCGAGCAATTGTTTCCTGTCTTGCTCGTCTTTGATGGCCAGCAAGGGAATGTCTTTTTCTGTAGCTTTTCTTAAGGTGTCGAGATTTGAGATTTGTTCAGTAGAAATGATGTCCTTTTTCGTTGCCACCAAAATATAGTTGGATGCTGTAAGGTGAAGTTGCAAGTCATTCAATACTTCTTCGACATCAAAGTTTTGTCCGTCAATTAAAAACACGGCCAAACGAGCTTGCTTTATCTTTTGAATCGATCTTTCAATTCCTTGCATCTCGATTTGATCTTGCGAAAGTCGGATGCCTGCTGTGTCGATTAAGCGGAAAGAAAGTCCTTCGTATTGTATCACTTCTTCGACGGTGTCTCTGGTTGTTCCGGGTATGTCGGAGACTATTGCTCTTTCTTCGTTTAACAAAGCGTTCAAAACAGTGGATTTTCCCGCGTTTGGACGACCTACAAAAGCAATTGGGACTCCATTTTTTATAGCATTTCCTAAAGAGAAAGAATCGATGAGCTTGTGTACGTAAGCGTTTACGTTAGTGACTAATTCAAGTAGTTCGCGACGGTCTGCGAACTCAACATCCTCTTCCGCGAAGTCGAGTTCTAGTTCGACCAAAGAAGCAAAATGTATTAATTTATCCCTTAAATCTTTTAGTTCATTAGAAAACCCACCTCTCAATTGATTCAATGAAATTTCGTGAGCGATTTTGTTTTGGGAGGCTATCAAATCGGCTACGGCTTCGGCTTGGGACAAGTCCATTTTTCCGTTGAGGTAGGCGCGCATCGTGAACTCACCCGCATCGGCCATTCGGCATCCGTTTTGAGTAAGAAGATTTAATATTTCTTGCTGAATGTAAGAAGAGGCGTGGCAAGAAATCTCAACACTTTCTTCACCAGTAAAACTTTTATTTTCTTTAAAAACCGTCAATAAAACCTCATCGACGATGTCGCCGTTTTCTTTCTTTATTAATCCAAAATGAGCGGTATGCGACTCGGCATTTTTCAATTCTTTAGAAAACACTTTTTCGCAGATCGCAATGCTTTCACTACCCGACAAACGGATAATAGCGATTGCTCCTGCTGCATTTCCGGTGGCGATTGCACAAACGGTATCGTTTTTATTGGACTGTATCATTAATTTTACTTGTTCAAATAATTTGTTTTTTCATCTTCAACGACGGCTTCTTTATTCAGGATAAACATGCCGTATTGCACCAGCACGCCAATCGCAAAATACGTAGCAATCATTCCGACAATTAATATGCTCCAAAAAAAGTAAGCAAAAGCAGCAGAAATTATAAAAAAGACAAAGTGATAAACCTGTGACTTCTTAAAAGACAGGCCCTTTTTATGAAACATGGTATTAAGAACGACATAAGGTGCTGAGAACATCACGGCATATATAATCACAAATATGAAAGAAGAATAATCCATTGAAATAAAACTTGGAGTTATCAAGCTGCCGAAAAACAACGTTAAAACCCAAGAAAAGAAAATGTCTTTTGCTTTTATCATCTTTTTGCTTTGAAAAAAGTCTTCATCATATCACTGCATTCTTCGGCCATTATTCCGTTTTCGACCACCGTTTTGGGGTGATAAATCGTTTCTTTTAACCTTCCCGCTCCGCGTTTTTCATCTCTTGCTCCAAAAACGATCTTGTCAATTTGGGACCAATAAAGGGCTCCAGCGCACATTACACACGGTTCGAGCGTTACATACAAAGTACAGCCGTGTAAATATTTTGCACCTAAATATTCTCCTGCAGCAGTAATCGCTTGTATTTCTGCGTGAGCCGTTACATCGTGTAAGAGCTCCGTTAAATTATGCCCTCTTGCGATAACTTGCTGATTTGCTACCACTACTGCTCCAACTGGCACCTCGTCTTTCTCCAAAGCTTTATTGGCTTCGAGAAGGGCTTGTTTCATGAAATATTCGTCGTTGTATGGATTAATCATGGTATGTGACTTGATCTGCAAAAGTAAGATTTATTAAGAAGGTTGTTCCTTAATAAAGCTCCAGCTTTCTTGTTTTTAAAAACAAATAAAAGGACTAATCATCAAACAAATCGGGCAATCGTTAGGAATAAAAAGGAAATATCTTATTTTTATGGTATGGATAAACTAGTCATCATTTGTTCACCAGCTAAGGCCATTGAAGAATCTCACATTAAAGAGGCTGAAGGCTTTTTTGAAAAACAAGGTTATAAAACAGAGAGAGCAAAGCACCTGCTCGGACAAAACAATTACTTCTCAGGCACGATTGAAGAACGTGCAGCTGATTTTCAAAATGCAATCGATCACCCCGATGCTGTAATTATACTTTGCGCTCGAGGGGGGTACGGTTGTTTGCAGTTGATGCCGCATCTTGATTGGACCAATTTCATCAAAAAACCGAAAATTTTAATAGGATTTAGCGATATTACGGTCTTTCATCAATTTTTAGCCTCTAAAGGTTTACCTTCTTTGCATGCGACAATGCCTTTGAATTATAAGGACAATAGTGACCTTTCTTTTTCATCAATGATGGATGCAATTGAAGAAAGACCGTATTCACTAGTTGCACCAAACTCAAAATACAACCAAAAAGGAAAAGTTACTGCTGACGTAATAGGAGGAAATTTATCTGTGTTATCTGGGTTACTTGCACTGCATCCTAAAAACATTTTTGACGATAAAATATTATTTATAGAAGACCTTGGCGAACATTTATATCACTACGACAGAATGCTCCAAGTTTTCACTCAATCTCACTCCTTCGAAAGATTAGCTGGTGTTGTGGTTGGAAGCTTCACAAACTCCAAAGACACAGAGGTGCCGTATGGTAAAACTCTCGAAGAAATAGTGTTGTCGCATTTTTCTAGTTTAAACATTCCAATAGGTTTTGGTTTCCCAGCGGGTCATGCAGGTGACAACCAGGCGATTATTTTTGGCATGCCAGCTGACTTGATTGTTGATGATTCAGCAGAATTAAAATTCTATTCAGAACTCGCCCCCTAACTTAAATTGAATCTAAATAAGCCCCATACTTTTAAATGACTGATGTAACTGTTAAATTTGTATAGACAAAAATCTGAAAAACACACAATATAAAATATGAGCAAATCCGCAATTTTGTCATCCTCAATCGCTAAAAAGTATTGGATGGCACTTACAGGTTTATTTCTTTGCTTGTTCTTAGTAGGACACCTAGCAGGAAATCTTCAATTAATTCTAATTACCGGGGAAGAAGGCAAACGTGCTTTCAACGAGTACGCTTTCTTTATGACAAGCAACCCGGCGGTCAAATTACTTTCTTACTTGACTTATGCATCTATCTTATTTCACTCGATCGATGGTTTTGTGTTGGCCATGCAAAACAAGAAGGCACGTCCTCAAAACTATGCCCACAATAGACCAGGCAAAAGTTCTTCAACGCCGTCTAGATACATGGCTATTTTAGGAACAGTAGTACTTGTGTTTATCTGTACTCACATGGTTAATTTCTGGGGAAAAATGCACTTTGAAGAACTGCCTTTGCATACCACAAAATTGTACCCTCCAATGACAAACTCTCCCGAAGGTTCTGATTTTTACCTAACGACTTCGGGCTCTTTCTTACCTGCAGATCAAATTGAAGTTAAGAACGGGAACCAGCTTTTTATCCAGGATATTACAGAGCAAATGCTCGAGGCAAATCCTGAATTAGTAATGGAAGGAACAAACCCTAAGTTTGCTGAAGGTTATAAAGATCTTCACGGATTGGTAATGACTTTCTTCGGTAAGCCAAAAGAAGGATTTCCTGAAAACGAAAACGCTTTAATATACACTTGGTTATACGTTTTATGTATGGCTGTACTTGGTTTTCACTTGTGGCACGGGTTTTCTTCTGCATTCCAATCATTGGGCTTGCGAACAGAATCTTATAAGAAAGCCATCATCGCTGCCGGTAAAGGTTTTGCGGTTGTTGTTGCTACTTTGTTTGCCATCATTCCACTTGTCATCTATTATTTATAACAATAAGAAGAAAACATTATGTCTAGTTTAGATTCAAAAATACCCGCAGGTCCTTTAGAAAGAAAATGGGCTGACTATAAAAACAAAATTCGCTTGGTCAATCCAGCCAACAAAAGACAAATTGATATTGTCGTTGTTGGAACAGGATTAGCCGGTGGAGCTGCAGCTGCATCTTTGGCTGAATTGGGATACAATGTGAAAGCATTCTGTTTCCAAGATTCTCCAAGAAGAGCTCACTCTATCGCTGCTCAAGGTGGTATCAACGCCGCAAAAAACTATCAAGGTGATGGTGATTCAACTTTTAGATTGTTTTACGATACAATCAAAGGGGGTGATTACCGCTCTAGAGAAGCTAACGTTTATCGTTTGGCTGAGGTTTCTGCAAATATTATTGACCAATGCGTAGCGCAAGGGGTTCCTTTTGCACGCGATTACGGTGGATTGTTAGACAACCGTTCGTTTGGTGGTGTGCAAGTATCACGTACTTTCTACGCCAAAGGTCAAACCGGACAACAATTGCTTTTGGGAGCATACTCAGCATTGTCTAGACAAATCGGAAAAGGAAAAATTAAAATGTATACCCGTCACGAAATGTTAGACGTGGTAAAAATTGACGGAAAAGCAAGAGGTATCATAGCGCGTGACTTGGTAACTGGTGAATTGGAAAGACACTCCGCTCACGCTGTAGTTATTGCTTCAGGTGGTTACGGTAACGTATTCTTCTTGTCGACAAATGCTATGGGTTCAAACGGTACTGCCGCATGGAGAATTCACAAAAAAGGAGCGCATTTTGCAAACCCTTGTTACACGCAAATTCACCCGACTTGTATTCCTGTTTCTGGAGATCATCAGTCTAAATTGACTTTAATGTCTGAGTCTTTAAGAAATGATGGAAGAATCTGGGTGCCTAAAAACATGGAAGATGTTCAGAAAATCAGAAAAGGCGAAATAAAAGCCAAAGATTTGACGGAAGAACAAAGAGATTATTACCTAGAAAGACGTTACCCTTCTTTCGGAAACTTGGTGCCTCGTGATGTTGCATCGAGAGCGGCGAAAGAACGTTGTGATGCTGGTTACGGTGTTAACGCAACAGGTGAAGCTGTTTATTTGGACTTCTCTTCTGCAATAAACCGTTACGGATCTGAACAAGTAAACATTCAAAACATAGAAAACGCAAGCGAAGCGGATATCTACAAATTAGGTCGTGACGTTGTTGAAGCGAAGTACGGAAACCTTTTCCAAATGTACTACAAGATCACTGACGACAATCCTTATGAGTCGCCGATGATGATTTATCCAGCAGTGCACTATACAATGGGAGGTGTCTGGGTTGATTACAACTTAATGTCGACTATCGAAGGATGTTACGTGACAGGTGAGGCAAATTTCTCTGACCACGGAGCAAACAGACTAGGAGCCTCTGCCTTGATGCAAGGTTTGGCTGACGGTTATTTTGTGTTGCCTTACACGATTGGTGACTATCTTGCTGACGACATTCGTACAGGTCCTATACCAACAGAATCTGAAGAATTTGTTACTGCCGAAAATGAAGTTAGAGAACGTTTAGAAAACTTGATTAATATCAAAGGGACTAAATCAGTGGATCACTTCCACAAACGTTTGGGTAAAGTAA
>JBLIKY010000073.1:0-10534 GCA_047637535.1 Lentimonas sp. | reverse complement strand
GCGGTTTGTCCTGATTGTAATAATATTGAAAACACATTTTAAGCGCTACTTCGATTGCAGTCGAACCATCATCAGAGAAAAACACTTTCTCAAATTTTGAAGGAAGAATACTACAAATTCTTGTCGCCAATTCCTCCACTTTTGGATGAGTAACGCCAGCGAGTAAAACATGATCGAGATCTTGAAATTGAGAATAAATGGCATCGGCAATTTTTCTATTTGCGTGTCCGTGAACATTGACCCACCAAGAACTATTCGCGTCAATGTAAGTCTTTCCCTCTGCATCAAAAAGAAGGGTATCCTTTGCGCGAACGATGTTGATTGGCGCTTCGGCCGTTTTCATTTGTGTAAAAGGAGGCCATACGGCTGATGCGTTATTTATCATGTGAAAAATGGGCTTTTAGTATTTTGTTTTCTTTAAGAATTTCGGCTTGATCTCTGACAAAAGCTTCGTTAACTTCAGGCCAAATTGGAATTCTCCCTAAAGAAACCGTCTCCGCCGTCGAAAGAATAATGGACTCTGTTTCCGTATTTTCCTCCCCGACAAATATCACTCCGAGAAGGTCAATTTCCCTCAATCTCATTGATTCCAAGGTCAAAAGGGTATGATTTATACTTCCCAAGTAATGGCGTGAAACTAAAATGGTCGGCAGAGAGTTTGACTTGGCGAAGTCCGCAAAAGTATCTCCTTCATCGTTCATCGGAACCATCCACCCTCCTGCTCCCTCAATTAGCAAGTTGTTTTCAGTTTGCGGCAGAATTATTTTATCCAAAGAAATCGAAATCCCGTCTCTTTTTGCGGCTGCATGTGGTGACATGGGCTGCGTTAGTCGGTAACCCTCTGGATGAATACGAGGTGATGAACAATAAGCTTGAATCTTATGCTTATCTCCATCATCAAGGTCACCAGCCTGTATTGGCTTCCAGTAATCGATCTTAAAAGCTTCACATAGGATAGCTGAAACAACGGTTTTCCCTACGTCAGTGCCTATACCCGTTACGAAAACTTTGGAATTCATATGTTTATTTTCTTAGTTCTGCTTTTAATTGGCTTTCTAATGAAGTTCGAATGGACTCCATCACCTTATCGACTTGTTGATCTTTTAAGGTCTGGTTGTCATCTTGGAAAATAAACGAAACCGCGTATGATTTCTTTCCTTCTTCCAACTTATCGCCTTCGTAAACGTCGAACAATCCAACTGATTTAAGAATCTTTTTGTCGCATTTCTTTGCAACCGATTCTACTTCACCAAAAGTCACTTCTTTATTTAATAACAATGAGAAATCTCTTCTTGTCGCAAAAGTTTTAGGTAATTCTTGATATTTAATTTTTGAAAGTTTCAATGAATCTGCAATTCCATCCCAATCCAAATCAGCTATGAAAACTGTGTTTTTCACACCAAAATGTTTCTGAATTTTCTTATTTACCCACCCTACTTCACCGACTTTTTGCTTAAGGACGAATATCTGCAATCCATCTTCGAGCAAACTGTTTTTTATTGGTTTGAAACTAACCAAATGACCCAAACCAAGACGATTAAACAAGGCCATTGCGTATCCTTTGATCGCGTAAAAGTTTTGTGGTTCGGCAGTAATATCCCAAGATTCAGCTTGCTTTTTACCGGTAATGGCAAGCAACATTCTCTCGTTTTCGTGGTAGTGCTCGTATTTATGGTACGTCTTTCCAAACTCCATTAATTTTAAATCAGGAGATTGTCTGTTTTGATTGTGAGCAATAACTTCCATCGCTGAAAAAATCATTGATTGCCTCATCACATCCAATTCTTGACTCAAGGGATTGAGCATGCTGACATTTCTTTCTGAAGAGTAGCAATCTCCTCCAAGTTTCTCTACATAACTTGAAGAAGTCAAAGAATTGTTTAGTATTTCACTGAACCCCATCCCGGATAAAAGTTCGGATAAAGAATTTTTAAGACCTTGAATATTTGGCTTCTTAAACACAGGAATGGAAGAATTTAACTTAGCAGGAATAGGAACCTTATTGAAACCGTAAATTCTCAACACCTCCTCAACAACATCAGCTTGACGAGTTACATCAACTCGATATTGCGGTATGGACAAAAGAAGCTTATCGCCTTCATCTGATTTTATTTCAATGTCTAATGCCTTTAATATATTCTTGATTTCCTGGTGAGAAATATCACAACCGATTAACTGCTCACAAGCTGGAAGCGAGAATTCTAATTCAGCTCTTTTGTGTTCCTTATTTCTTACTGCCAAAGGCTCCATTGTAATTTCACCTCCTGCAATTTCTTTGATCATCATCGCTGCTCTTTTCAAAGCAAACATTGTCAATTCAGGATCCACCCCTCTTTCAAATCTAAAACTAGCGTCAGTATTTAATCCGTGTCTTCTAGCCGTCGTACGCGTCGCTACTGGTTCGAAATAAGCCGATTCCAAAAACACATTCACGGTCTTCTCGGAAATTCCAGAATCGATACCACCAAATACTCCGGCTATACAAAGATTGTCTTTTCCGTTTGTTATCATTTGATCGTCAGCCGAAAGCGTTCTTTCAACCTCATCTAGAGTAACAAATTTCTCTCCAGCAACGGCATTTTTAACCACTACTTTTGTTCCAATTTTACTTAAATCAAATGCGTGTAAGGGAGTTCCTAATTCCATCATGACGTAGTTCGTAATGTCGACGATGTTGTTGATTGGACTCATACCAATGGCTCTCAATCTATTCTGCATCCAAGCGGGTGAGGCCTCGACTTTGACATTGGAAATTACAGTTCCGGAATAAGCAGGACAAGCTTCCTTATTTTCTGTAACGATCTCAATTCGATCTATATCTTTAGCCGCAAAAGCATCAACGCTTGGCCAGATTAATTCCGTTTTTTCTTTGTGTACCGACAAATAAGCAGCCAAATCACGAGCAACACCAATGTGCCCCATTGCATCCGCTCTATTTGGAGTCAATCCGATTTCCAATGAATAATCGTCCTCTAAATCAAAGTAGTTTGCTGCCGAAATTCCGACCTGAGTTGCGTCTGGTAAAACCAAGATGCCGTCGTGCGATTGCCCTAGACCTAATTCGTCTTCTGCACAAAGCATACCCATCGATTCGATACCGCGTATTTTGGATTTTTTTATCTTGAATTCTTCCTCGGGTTTAGGATAAAGCGTACAACCTACCGTTGCAACAATCACCTTTTGTCCTTTGCCTACGTTTGGCGCTCCACAAACAATTTGAAGATTTTCGGTTTCACCAATATTGATTGTAGTCACCTTCAATCTATCTGCATCAGGGTGTTTTTCGCAAGAAATCACTTCTCCCACGACAACACCAGCTAGTCCTCCTCTGACAGCTTCAATTTTTTCAACACCCTCTACTTCTAGTCCGGTATCCGTTAAAATTGCCGCCATTTCATCGGGTGATAAATCGGTTTTTATGTATTCTTTCAACCACTTGTATGAAACTTTCATCGAATCGTTTTTATGAGAAAACGAAAGTACAAAATTTAGACATTATGTTCTCATTAAGAAAAGGCTTCGTGCCAATAAAATAGAGTTTTATGTTAAAAATACTGCCTTTGGTCTTTTTTAACTTTCTTGCACAACCAATCCCTTACTTTTCACGTTCATTTAATGTAATTTCGTTCATCGAATTTTAGAAAAAATCAATGAAGTTTTTATTTCCTTTGTTTCTACTGCTTGCTCATCCATTTTTTGGCCAAAATCAACCGGATTCGATTCCAACAAAGAAAACCAACTACACGATTTCTGGTTATGTTAGTTCGGCCCAAACCGGAGAAGCTTTAATTGGAGCAAAAATTTACGCTATAGATGTCAAAATTGGCGCCTTGAGCAATAATTACGGGTTCTATTCATTGACTTTGCCCGAGGGAACTCATTCCATTGAATACCGGGCAACTGGCTTGGAAACGACATACACTACAATCGTTCTTACTAAAAACCAGCAAATCGATATTGAAGTTGGTTCTCAAACTCAACAAATCAACGAGGTCATCGTCAACGCGAAAAAGGGAGAGAATGTCAACTCTACTAAAATGGGGCAAATCGAACTAGAAGTCGAAAAAATCAAAACCCTTCCAGCCTTTATGGGAGAAGTAGATGTTATAAAAGTTATCCAGCTTTTACCGGGTGTAAATAGTGCTACTGAGGGTGGACAAGGTTTCTACGTTAGAGGCGGTGGTCCGGATCAAAATTTAGTGTTGCTAGATGAAGCGGTCGTTTATAATGCGGCTCATTTGTTCGGGTTTTTCTCTGTTTTTAATGTCGATGCCGTTAAATCGGTCAACTTAATTAAGGGAGGAATGCCTGCCCAATTTGGTGGTAGAATGTCAAGTGTTCTCGAAGTTGCGATGAATGAAGGGAACAGCAAAGAATTTAAAGTCAAAGGTGGTCTGGGTCTTATTTCTTCTCGAATTACAGCCGAGGGACCTATAAAGAAAAACAAAGGTTCGTTTATTGCATCAGCTCGCCGAACCTACATTGATGTCATCATGAAGGCTGCGATACCCGACACATCCCCTTTTGCTGGTTCGAGTTATTATTTCTATGATTTCAACTTCAAAGCAAATTATCGTTTGACGGATAAAGACAAAGTCTTCTTAAGTGGATATTACGGGAAAGACCAGTTTGATTTTGGAAACAAAGAAGATAATTTTGATGTCCAAATGCCTTGGGGAAATGCGATCGTTGCCGCAAGATGGAATCACCTGTTTTCGAACAAATTATTCATGAATGTCACTTCGACGTTTACCGACTATCTGTTTAGCTTTGGTTCGTCTCAAGATGAATTCACCTTCAAACTGACTTCTGGAATAAGAGATTTTGGTGGAAAAGTCGACTTTTCTTACTTCCCAAATTCGAGACACAAGGTAAAGTGGGGAGCCAATTACACCTTTCATACTTTTAATCCTTCCAGTGTTTCGGCTCAGCAAAAAGATGTGGTATTTGACACAGGTTTAGCGCAAAAATTATTTGGTCATGAATCCGGCGTTTATATCCAAGATGAATTTGCCGTGAACGAAAGAATTTTGGTCAATGCAGGGTTGAGGTACTCCATGTATCAGCACACAGGGCCTTTTACTCGATATATAAAGAACGATATTTCGAATCCCGATTCAACGATTCAATATGAAAAAGGGGATATCATTCAGTTTTACGATGGGTGGGAACCGAGGATTACGGCTCGATACTTACTTAACAAAACCAGTAGTTTAAAAGCTGGCTATACATACAATTACCAATATGTTCACCTTACCTCATTGAGCGCCGTGAGTTTACCCACAGACATTTGGTTTCCATCAACCGACATTGCTAAGCCTCAATCAGGTTATCAAGTTAACTTAGGGTATTTTAAGAATTTAAGAAACGATAAATACGAGACTTCGGTTGAGGTTTATTACAAAGGATTGAACAATTTGATAGAATACCAAGACGGTGCTTTGCCTTCCGACAATATCAATGACAATACGGATAATTTACTCGTTTTTGGTACAGGAAGAAGTTTTGGTGTCGAATTTTTCTTAAAGAAATCCATAGGGAAACTAACTGGGTGGATTGGCTATACTTGGTCAAAAACTGAAAGAAAATTTGCAGAAATCAACAACGGAAATCCCTTCCCGGCGAAATACGATAGACGTCACGACATGTCAATCGTTGGGACATATAGACTTAGTGACAGATGGACTTTTGGAGCCGCATTTGTGTTGGCGACGGGGAACACATTGACCTTGCCGACGAGTTACTATGTTCAAAATCAAGACTTACTCTTTAATTATGGAGCAAGAAATTCAACTCGAATGGCTCCTTACCACAGATTGGATATTTCTGCAACAATTTACGACAAACCGACCAAGACAAAATTTGACGAAGCAACACAAACCGAAATTGTAATCAAAAAGAGATTCAGAAGTAATTTCAACTTCTCAGTTTATAATGTTTACAATCGAGCCAATCCTTATTTTTTATACGTGGACAATGACGGTGATCTCTTTCAAGGAGATTTTAAAATTACTGTGAAGCAAGTGACTTTGTTTCCAATAATACCGAGTGTTACGTGGAACTTTGAATTTTAATAAAATGAGATATTTACTAATTATCAGCTTACTAGCCTTTCTTTCTTCTTGTACCAAAGAAGTGAAGATTGACATACCCGGTTATGAAAAACAATTGGTTGTCGATGGTCAAATATCGACGGGAACTCCTCCTTTTGTTTTGCTTTCAACAACCAAGGACATTTATTCGCCTACCGATCTTCAGTCCTACCTTAACGGGTTTGTTTCTGGGGCGAAAGTAACGGTCAACAATGGCAACAAAACGGTTGAGTTGATTGAGGTTTGTTCGGACAACCTCCCTCCTGGTTCGGAAGACGCAGCAGCCGAACTTTTTGGCATTCCTGCCGAAGACTTGGGTAATGTGCAAATCTGTGCCTACGCTACTTTTGACACAGAGATGTTCGGTGAGATTGGCAAAACCTATACATTAAGAATCGAATACGAAGGAAAGGTTTACACTTCCCAAACCACCTTAAAAACGCCTGTAGGATTTGTAAATACCTTTTGGAAAACGGACGGTCAATTGGCCAATCATGGATTTTCATCGGTTACGTTTAGCGATCCGGGCAATGAGTACAACGCCTACTTCTGGGAGGTAAAACGAATCAATTTAGACACGGCTGGAAATGAACGTGATCCGTTGTTTTTAAACACCTTCAATCCTGTTTTTAATGACGAATTCTTCAACGGCTCGACCTTCGAATTTGCATATGAAAACCCAATGAGTTTTAGAGATGAAAATCTACCGGATAGATTCAGAGGTTACTACGAAAGAGGTGATTCTGTTGTAATCAAGTTCTCAAGTTTAGACAGCGATGTTTATGAGTATTTTGAGAAGAAATACGTGCAAATTAACAACGGAGGAAGTCCTTTCTCTGTCCCGGCGAACATACCCACAAATATCGTTGGAGGTGCGCTAGGTGTTTGGGCAGGTTTCAGTACTTATTACGATACTTTGTATTGTCAGGATTAACATTCGCCGTTTGAGGGGGCGCAACTATCGACATATGATATTCCTTCATCGGCAATTGCCAAGAGTATGGCACATACTAACAATTATCGCAAATCAAACTATTTTTTCTTTTTTTGCATTGCCTTTGAATTTTCACGAGTCTTTTCAAAGGCCGCAATTTTAGATTTCACTTCGATTTATTATCAATTATCTCGTTTTTATAGGGCTATGCTATTTACTAGGAATCGCTCCTGCATCCGAACTAACCGATTCAAATGCTTCCAAAAACACCTCGACAGGTTGAGCACCACTTATACCATATTTATCATTGACAACGAAAAAAGGAACCCCTTTTACGCCGCGTTCTTGATAGAGGTTAATTTCCTCCTTTACCGCTACAGCTATTGATTTGTCGTTGATGATTTCGTCGACTTTTTCACTATTCCAGCCAAAGTCTGTGGCAATATCATAAAGAACTTCCAATTTATTTAAATGTTGACTTTCTTCAAAGTAGGCAGCTAGAAAACGTTCTTTCATTTCAGTTCCAAACCCTTCTTTCCTCGCTACATTTAACATTTGATGCAAAGGAAGCGTATTTACAGCCAACCAGTTGTCCCCGAAATCAAAATTAATTCCTTCCGTTTTTCCAACTTCGGTCAAGCGATCTGTCATTTCTTGAACGTGCTCAATACTGCCAAACTTGTTGGTCAAATAGGTATCTCTATCCATTCCTTCAACTCTCATTGATGGATCCAACTGATAAGGATGCCAAGTCACCTCAACTGGAGCGCCTTTCCATTGTTTTAGGGCGGCTTCTAACCTTCGTTTCCCTACATAGCACCAAGGACAGGCAACATCTGAAACAACATCTATTTTGATTGTATTATTTTTCATTTCTTACTTTTAAAATTGGACGGTTAGCTTTGGGTATCCTTGCAAAATTAAGGGAAAAATATTCATTCAAAAGAAAGTGCAAAATTTGTTTTAGTTTTCCATCTCATCAGGCAATCGAAGATTAAACTCTAATCCGCCAAATTGAACTTTACACATAAAACCAATCATAGGAACATAATGAATCTTAACCCTAATGTTTTTCGTACTTTCGTTTTTAAACAAAACTAATTTTGAAATCAAAGAGTGAAACTAAATACGTCAATTATCTCATTGCGATTCTTCCTTTATTTGCATTCTTCCTTGTTTTGTTTGTTAATAGACATGGAATAGGTATCTCTCCTGATTCGGTAATGTATAGTTCATCGGCTGAATATTTTTTAGCGAATGGAGAGTTACGGACCATTCTTGAAGGACCCGATTGGGAATATCTCGCTCATTACCCTCCTGGGTACTCCCTTGTTTTAGCCCTTGGAAACTTTTTTATTGATGATATTTACCTAGCTGCCTCCGTTTTAAACGGAATATTCTTGTCGATTTTATTGTTCATAATCGGTTGGTTTATGCAAAGAAGGCATACACTAACACAGGTTATAATAATTCAAATCACCGTTTTGTCTTTTTGTTCCTTTCTCAGGATCTACGAAATGCTATGGTCTGAAGGTTTCTATATGGTTTGGGTTGTTTTGGCCTATTTCTCAGCATATGAATTCAAAATTACAAGGCAAAAAAAATGGTTAGTCACTTGTTTGATCGGAATTATATTTGCCTGTTTTACACGATACGTGGGGGTAACGGTCTTACTAACCGTACTGTTGTTCAACTTTATTGAAAGCAAAGGGCAACGTAATTTTCGATTTTATAAATTTCATTTTTTATTCAGTATTACAGCGGTTTCACTCTTGGTCATTTGGTTAATTCGCAATAAATTACTTCTCGACAACGTAGCGAACAGAACATTCAGTTATCATCCAGTTTCTTCTGACGTGTGGAAAACTATGTTCACTGAAACAGCTCGATATTTAATCCCCTATAGACCTCTCCATGTTCCCTCTAAATTTTACCTTCTTTTGGGAGTATTAATTTTCCTTCTTTTGGTATCCTTTAGTGTTTATGTAATACTCAAGAACAAATCAAAATTGATTAAAATATTCGCGCTAAACTTTTTCGTGTATTTCCTTTTCTTATTGTTTACAAATACCTTTCTGGATACAACTCCTTTATACTGGAGAACTTTAATGCCTATATTCTTATTCCTTATTCTTGGCATCACCTTGTCCCTGTATGAATCGAACCACAAGTGGATTAAGCCTTTTTTGATGGGATACATTGCCATACATTTAGTTTGCACTTTGAACCTTGCGATAGATAAGACCAACGGTTTAGGTTATAGCCACGAGCGCCGTCAAGATCAAGAATTAGTTGAATTTTGCCAATCTCTAAGTAACAAGACCCTTTTTAGCAATGAACCATACCGCTTGTACTACCTGTCTAAAGGAAAAACCTTAACCTATTGGCCAAAACACGTTGAAAGTCATCAAAACAAAGGGGATCTTTTTATTTACTTCTCTCCCGGTCACGGTGCCACAAAAAATTATTGGGCTGATTTAAATGGAGATTGGGATTTGATTTACAAATCGAAAACTGCTGAGGTTAGAAAACGGAGGTAGGTTGTTGGGGAGATCTGGCTATGGAAACGTCTGGACTAGGAACCGTACGGCTCTTTACCTAGATTTTGATTTAACGTTAATAATAGATTTTTAAAGTTGAATTATTAAACGAAGCCTTGAGCCTGTATGGTTTTTAGCGCATGTTAGTGACATCTTTATATCTATTTGCAAAATTAGCTACGAAACTTAAAAGAGAAAGAGCCTTAAGACTGTTTAGCTGATTACCATAATCACATCTTAAGCCGTGCATAACATTATGCCGATTTAGGTCACTATTATAATTAGATTCTATTATTCGAGAGTCTTCATCTATAGCGCTTTGTTTACCCAAAGCAGCGAATATTATTGGTGGAGTATTGTCTTTGTCTAAAGTAGATAATTTGTTTTTCCCACTAACAAATATTTTACCATCACAAATCCCATCGGCTTGAGAAAGGAACAATATTGTAGAAGCATAAAACATTCCTTGTTTATAGGCATTGAGGGCTTCTATAATTATCTTTTCACGGTCTTTGTTTTTAGAAATAATCCTAGATATAATGTCAACAATATTATTTCGGTAATAGTTTATTAACTCAGACTCTGCATATTCAATGCGCTTCTCTTTCGCTGCTTTCAGTATTTCTAAAACTTCAATATATGGGATTTGATCTGAAATGTACCAACCGAACGTAGACAAGAGATAAGCAGATTCGTTCTGAAAATTTGAAATGCTTTTCTGCATTTTTTTCCCATCTTCAAACATTTTTTGATAGTTCTGAGCAAGTTCTTGAACTGCCTTTAGAGCTTTCTTATTAATCTCCAGTTCTTCCATAATTAATTTTGCTCTTCCAATTGGCACTAACGACTGCGCTAAATTATCGGTGCTATCCCGCAGGGTAGCAATGGAATTTAGCGTTTGTTACCACCAGTATTTAATTTATTAATCAACCTTATGCATTTTTCGAAATTCATAATGCCGCTCTCTT
>JBLIKY010000072.1:0-10560 GCA_047637535.1 Lentimonas sp. | reverse complement strand
CGAATCCGTGATTCTCACTTTTTTATCTTCCAAGGCAGCCATTAAAGACGCGAGTTTAAAAGTCGAACCAGGAACCTCTTTCGTTCCAATTGCGTAATTGTATTGTTCGTAATAGTTCCCGTCTTGCGTTCTAGTCAAGTTGACCATGGCTTTGATTTCGCCAGTTTTGACATTCATTACGATGGCGGAGCCGTTTTTCGCACCCTGATTTTGAAGTTGTCTGTATAGTTCTGAATGCGCTACTTCTTGAATTTCTTTATCGATAGTTGTAACTACATCGGCACCTTCTACGGCTTGCTTTACGATCTGGCCAGTTTTTTTCCAACCGGTTGATATTTTTTGTTCTATTTCTAGGCCTTGTTCGCCAGACAAAAAGTCGTTGTATGCACCTTCAATCCCGACTCTAATTTCTTTGTTTTCGAGTTGTTTGTAATAGCCTAATGTTCGGCTCAACAAGTCTCCATTAGGTCGTTTGCGAAGTATTGTCTCTTCTGTATCTATTAATCCGCCTTTAAGGCGACCGAGTTTAAGAATAGGCAAAGTGCGTAAATGTTTACGTTCTTCATTTGTTATTCTCTTCTTAACTAGCAAATAACGATACCCTTTGTTTCTTCCTTGTCTAAAATAGTTCTCGTATTCGCGAGCAGTTTTTGAAGGGTAGAGGAGGGAAAGTTCGCGACACAAATCGGAAATATCTCTATCAAAAACTTCCTGTTTAACAACAGTCGGGTCAATGTGTATGTCGTAGAAAGAAACAGAAGTTACAAGAGGAGTGAGGTTTGCATCTAGAATCTCACCTCTTCTTGGCGTTCTTTCCACAACTCTCGAAGGTATTTTTTCTTGCGTTTCGCTTGAATTTGTAGAGAAAACCGTACTTCTTTCATTGAGTTGAAGTTTAACGGTGTAAAAAAACACAATCGCCATGAGTCCCGCGAATCCGAAATAGATTACGTATGCTCTCCAGAAAATGTCTTTTCTATTTTTCAACTTCTTGTTTGTTTAGGCGTATTACTTTGGTCGGGTTTACTGTTTCTTTTAATCCGATTGGTGTTAATTCTTCAACCAATTTTATTCTTCGTGTTTCTTCTTCCAGTCTTGCTTTTTTCGCCACGTAATCACCTGTCAATTCGTCTAGCATGCTTTGTCCGTTGTCTACGTCTTTATTGAGCTGCTTTACGGCGTATCCTTTTGAAACAAGGAGAACAAGTAACAAAAGAGAAAAGAAGATGAAATTCAGGTTGTTAACTACGAACTCGCGCGACAAAAACTCTCCATTAATGATTTGCATCATAGGATTCCTTCGAGTCGACTTTTGTTTTGTGTCAACTGAAACTTTCTCTTTTATTTCGTTTGACTCACTGCTCATTTCTTTCTGCTATTCTTAGTTTGGCACTTCGCGCACGTGGGTTGGCTGCAATCTCTTCTTCGTCTGCAACAACCGGATGTCTTGTTATTTCGTTAAATGGTTTAAGAACATTTCCGAAGAAATCTTTCTCAATTTTGCCTTCGAGCGAACCTCTTTTTAAGAAGTTTTTAACCAATCTATCTTCTAGGGAGTGATAGGACATAGCAACAAAACGACCTCCGGGCTTAAGTATGGTTTGCAATTGAAGAAGCAAGGTTTCGATCACTTTTAATTCTTCGTTGACTTCTATTCTTATGCCTTGAAAAACTTGGGCGAAAAATTTATGTTCTTTAAACTTCGGAGCTAAAGAAGATAAGACCTCCATTAGTTCGCCTGTTGTTTCTATGGTTTTGTTTTGTCTGGCAAGAAGAATGGCTTCAGCGATTTTACGAGGACTTTTAACTTCACCATAAGCGCCCATGATTCTCATCAAGTTTTCTTGATCGTACTCGTTGACAACTTCTCGAGCTGATTTCGGATTGTTTTGATTCATTCTCATGTCTAGAGGGGCATCGTTACGGATAGAGAATCCTCTTTCTCCCGCATCGAATTGGTGAGAAGAAACGCCAAAGTCAGCAAGAATTCCATCAACTTGTTTAATCCCTAAGATTCTTAAGTGATTGGATATGAAAGAGAAATTACTGGCGATGAATTGAAAATTAGGAGCTTCCCAAGCATTTTTCTGAGCGTCAGGGTCTTGATCAAAAACGATTAGTTTTCCTTTTGAAGAAAGTTTTGAAAACAGTTCTCGTGCATGACCACCGCCACCAAAGGTGACGTCGATGTAAACGCCATCAGGGTTAATGTTGAGTCCCTCGATGCAAGCATCGAGCATAACTGGTAAGTGATATTCGTAGTTATTCGCTGTCATTTAATCCTCCCATTACTTCCTCAGCCAAATCGGCAAAGTCTGTCATGTTTCCTTCGAGCAATTCGAAGTACTTGGATTTGTCCCAGATCTCAATACGGTCGTTATAGGCGATGAGCATGATTTCTTTTTTAAGTCCGACCCTCTCCATTAACGCTGTTGGAATTAGTATTCTTCCAGCAGTGTCGAGAGCAAGTTGTTTAGCGCCTTGGTGAAACAAACGGTAAAACATCCTGTTTTTAGGCTTAAAAAGATTCAGTTTAGAAAGCTTCTCGCTTACTTTTTCCCATTCATTCATAGGAAACAGCGATAGACAATCCTCAAATCCTTTGTTGAGCATAAAGTTTTCTTGGGCAGCAGGGGAAATCTGCCTTCTCAAATGAGAAGGAAAAAGAAAGCGGCCTTTGCCGTCTAACTTAACTTCGTACTCTCCTACTAGTCCAAACATAACATTGATAATGGGTAAAATTAAACGATTTTTACCACTTCTTACCACAAATATACCGATTGTTGATAAATTGTCAAAATTGTGAATTACATTTTTTTTTACAAAAGCGATAGAAGCCATGTTTTTTATTAAAAATGAATTGTGAATAGCGTGTGGTAAAAAGTGGGTTGTTTGTAGTTGTGTGGTGAGTAAGTTGGGTTCAATTAAAAACAATGAAAAAGGTTTTTATCGTTTTTAATTGAATGAAAAGTGTTAATTACCCGTGAGTTGTCAGTTTAAAATTTGATCTCTTAATTTAAATTGCTTCATTTTGGTGTTTGGTGATCACTTCGATTTCAGAATTAATCTGGGTTTAATTGTCTTTGATGAGAATTATCTTGTTGAAGGTTTTGCCAACGTTTAGCGAATTATAATCGTTTTGGCACTAGAATTTGAAATAAGTATAATATTTAACCTGTGAATAAATTCATATTCCTTCTTGGATTTTTCTTCTCGATTTTGACCTCGCACGGTAAAACTAATTTGAATGTTTCGGCAGGTTCATGCCTTCTAGTCATTGGGGTCGTTCCTCATTTCACGAACAATGACCTGAAACCACAGAGTTTTGGATGTTGGAATTGCTAAAATTCGCGATTACAGTTTTCCCGCACCGTTTATTTCGCCAGCAGATACCAGTTTTGCTTATGAATCAAGGGCTAATATCCCTCCAAATGTGAATAATGAAACTGATACAACATTGGGAGATACTCCCGTTTCTGCAGGTATTGCAACAAATGATTCAGATCCAGATGGGACAGTATCATACAACACTGCACCAGTTTCAGTACTGGAGCATTGAACCATAGTCATTGATTCTTTAGCAGTGTATGCATATACATCTTATTACAACACTATTATGGTAATGATGTTCCAGTAAGCGTTAACACGATTTAATGCTGTTATTATGTTGTATTTACAGCGGATAACTACAAAAATGATTGGGACGGAACCTCTACAAGTCAGTTAAATGTAAGAGGGGGGAAATTACCTACAGAAACTTAGTATTACTTAATTGATTAAAGAACTAAAAGCTTAGGTGAACATAAAGGATGTTTATACATTAAACGATAATTTTTTAGTAATTTTGTCAGAAATAGTATAAAGCTACTATGATGATTAATATCATTGGGATATGAAGATTAAAATAAGAATAACAATTGCAGTGCTGCTTTCGAGTATAGGTACAACTTTGGCGCAGCAAGAACCCCAATTTGCACAATATTTTGACAACACCTTGCTTGTTAACCCTGCCTATGCAGGTTCAAAAGGTATTTTAAATGCCATGGCTATTCACCGAGAGCAATGGGTAGGTTTTGAGGGAAGACCTCGTTCAACAACCTTTAGTTTACAGTCTCCGTTGAGTTATGAGTCTGTTGGACTAGGACTTACTTTAGTTAATGATGTTGTCGGACCGCTTCAACAAACAATGGTTTATAGCGACTTTTCTTATTCACTAAAATTTAGTGGAGATCGTAAACTAGCTTTCGGACTAAAAGCCGGAGCAGACATAATTAACATTGGATCTTCTAGCTTGCAACCAACTAACGAGAGCGATCCAGTTTTTCTTCAATCAGTTTACAATAAAGTAAGTCCAAATTTTGGTTTAGGTATATATTATCATACACCGAGGTTTTTTATTGGTGCTAGTTCGCCCAAACTTGTCGAAAGAACTTATACGCCTCAAGACAAGACAACGCTTGAAAGAAGACACTTCTTTGGTATTGCTGGTCTAGTGTTTAATACAGGAAGAATGTGGAAAATTAGACCTACTACTCAATTAAAACTCACCAATGGAGCACCTCTTTCCCTAGATTTATCTGTAGCTGGTATTTATGATGACAAGTTTTATATTGGAGCCATGTATCGTTTGGATGCCGCAACAGGGATATTTATTCAATATCAATTATCACCACAGTTCAAGGCAGGTTTAGCCACCGAATTTGGTGCTCAAGAAATAAGAAAATATAACGACGGAACATTTGAATTAATGCTCTCGTATGACTTTGTATTTAAAAAGATTGGGGTTAGGTCTCCACGTTATTTTTAATAGAAATTAGTTTAGTTTAAGAATTATGAAAAATATAATATGTCTTTTAGTTTGTTTCACTTTTATCCAAGTTGGTCTCGCCCAAAAAGGAAGATTGAAAAGTGGGGATAGATATTACGAAAAAGTGGCTTACGCTTTAGCTGCAGAGCGTTATGAAAAAGTTCGAGAGACTAAGTTTGAAAGCCCAATGATGCTTGGTCGTCTGGCAGATTGCTATTACCAAATGGGCAATACCGTGAAGGCAGAAGAAGTTTATGCTTTGATGATTGACGATGAAAATGCGAATACAAAAGATTTGTATCAGTATGCGCAAGCTTTAAAGGAAAATGAAAAATACGAAATGTCCGATGTTTGGATGCGAAAATTCGCTGCAATTGATCATGCAGCACTTATTGCTAGAGAGTTTAAGCAAAACGAAAATTATCTTGCTGAACTTTCAGGTCTTGAATCGAGGTTTTCTATTCGTAACCTAGGCATTAATACAGAGTTTTCTGATTTCGGTGGTTATTCTGCCCCGGGAGGTTTGGAAGTATTCTTTTTGAGTAACCGTACAAAAAGGGGAATGGTAAAAATGTTCGGGTCTTCGAATTTAGAACCATTTTTAGATTTATATTACGGTAAAATATCGAATAGTTTAGAAATCATTAACCCAGTTGTTTTTTCACAAAAAGTAAACACAAGACTTAACGAGGGACCAATTTGTTACATGTCTGATCGTTCTAGAGTTTTCTTTACTAGAAACAATACGGATAAAAGTGAAGAAGGAACACAAGACGAAAAAGGAATCCAAAACTTAAAAATTTACTACGCGGATGTTAAGAAAGATGGAGCTTGGACGAATATCAAAGAGTTTCCAATTAGCAATAGAGAATACTCTGTAGGTCATCCTGTCGTTTCAAAAGATGGGTCTACTTTGTATTTTGCATCTGACATGCCTGGAGGAATGGGAGGGTCTGATCTATATTCGGTATCCATAGTAACCGGATTGGTTGATTTGTTTTTTGGGACACCTGTTAATTTAGGGACTCAAATTAATACAGAAGGTCAAGAGATGTTTCCTTGGTTAGATACTTTGGATAATCTTTATTTTTCATCCGACGGTCATCAAGGATTAGGAGGATTAGATGTATTTATATTTAATGGAAAAGGAAATGCTAAGGAATTAATCAACCTAGGTCAACCAATTAATTCGCCTAAAGATGATTTTGCCTTTATTATGAATAGAGATGGTCTTACTGGATACTTTTCGAGTAACAGGAAAGAGGGCAAAGGGGATGATGATATTTATTCCTTCGTGATGACTAAGCCTCTTGAAAAAAGTTTGTTCTTAAAGGGTTTAGTAGTCGATAAAAAAACTTCAGGTATTCTTCCGGGAGCTAAAATATATTTAATGAGTGAAGGTGAACCAATAGATTCCGCGATTGCCGCAACCGATGGTTCGTATAGGTTTATAGTTGAACCAGAATTTAGGTATACTTTAAAAGCAAGTAAAGGGGATTACTTCGACAGTACTATTTCGATAAGTACTTTGGATCTTGAACCTGAAATCGAAGTAATCAATATGGATCTAGCCCTAAGAAAAGACCCAGGTATAGGCCTTTATGTTTTGGTTACAGATATTAAAACGGGCGAACCTTTGGACTTGGTTACAATTAAAGTTATTGATCTGAATACAGGTAAGGTTGTCATCGATACCGTTACAAATAAAACTGGAGATACATTCAATGAGCTTGCAGACAATAGAACCGGTGATTGTTTAAACTATCAAGTGATTATTGTCAAAGATGGGTATTTAGGTAAGACAGCGATCTTTAAAAAATGTATTGAAACTCCTGGAATAATTGAATTGCACAACCTGCTTAATGTAAGCCTTGGCAAATTGGAAGTGGGTGTTAATATTGCTGCCATTATGACTATCGAACCAATCTACTTCGATTTAGATAAGTTCAACATTCGACCGGATGCAGAAATTGGGTTATCAAAGATTGTAGCGATTATGAATGAAAATCCGAACCTTGTGATTGAATTAGAATCACATACGGATTGTATCGCATCGAGAGCTTATAACGAATCACTTTCTGAAAAACGGGCGAAATCATCTGCTTCATGGGTACAAAAACGAGTTGAAAGTAATCCAAGTCGTATTTACGGTAAAGGTTATGGTGAGTCTAAGTTGAAGAACGATTGTGCCTGTGAAGGATCAGTTAAATCGACTTGTAGCGAAGAAGAGCATCAGCTCAATCGACGAACAGAGTTTACGATTATAAAAATGTAATTTTTTAAACCCCTCCGATACTTTAACAAACGGAGGGGTTCTTTTTTTTCGTTAATTTTACTCTTATGCAAGAAGAGTTAAAAATACAGATTGCCGAAACAGTAAGAAATTACAATCTCAAGGGATGGTCCCCGGCTACATCCACAAACTATTCTTTTCGGGTTGCTCAAGAAGAGGATGTAATCTTTGTAAGTAAATCTGGAGTTGATAAATCTAACTTTTCAGCGAATGACTTCATGGAGGTGGATCTTGAAGGCAATGCCTTGCCTTTGTTTAAGAACGTTAAGCCTTCTGATGAGACGAAAATTCATTGCGCTATTTACGAACTAGATAAAGAAGCCCAAGTTGTTTTACACAGCCACTCTGTTTATCCTGTTTTGTTGTCCTTACACCAAGATAAATTGTTGTTTAAGAACTATGAATTGCAAAAGGGATTTCCGAATTGTACTTCTCACTTAGAATCTATCGAAGTGAAAGTTGTTCCGAATTCACAAAACATGCAAGACATCCAAAAAGAGATGATAAAGCATGTTCCTTCCTTGTTAAAAATGAAATGCTTCGTAATTAAAGGCCACGGCACTTATGCTTGGGGAAACTCTTTATTTGAAGCCAAACGACACCTCGAAACTCTTGATTATCTTTGTCAGGCCGAATGGCTCAAAACAAGATAGTTTACTTTATATAAATTTTTGATGGCTCTTCTCAATATTCCCGCTCAATCTAGACAGATTCAAAACCCAGGAGAAATTAAAACTTTCTTAAACGATAGAGGTGTTTTTTTTGATCAATGGACCTGTGATGTCGAATTCGTAGACAATGCTAGTCAAGAAGAGATTATAGCTGCTTACGGGTCTTCTCTTGATCCTTTTATGACAAAAGGAAAGTACACGACAGCCGATGTGATTTCCATTCATAGCCAAACTGAGAATTATCTTGAGATTAGAAAGAAGTTCTTGGCCGAACATACACACACAGAAGACGAAATTCGATTCTTCGTCGATGGAGAAGGCTTGTTTTGGTTTCACCTAGATAATGACGAAATTTTCAATGTACTTTGCCAAAAAGGGGATTTAATTTCAGTTCCAGCGGGATGCAAACATTGGTTTGATGCTGGAGAAACCAACCCACATGTTAAGGCCATTCGAATCTTTTTGGATGCAAGCGGTTGGTTGCCACATTATACGCACTCAGCGGTCGAACAACAATTCTTAGTATCAAAAAAATGAAATTCAATAATATAAAACACATAATCACCGACATCGAAGGAACGACGACATCTGTTGCTTTCGTGTATGATGTTCTTTTTCCCTACTTCAAAGCCAATATAAATGGGTTAAAAGATTTGGTGCATATTGAGGAAGTTCAGCACGCTTTTAAAGCAACGTCCCATCTTTCCAACAAACTTGAAGACCGAAGACTTACTTCTGTAGATCAAATTATCCAGACCCTTGCTAGATGGTGCAATGAAGACAGAAAAGTAACCCCGTTGAAAGACGTACAAGGCATAATTTGGAAAAAGGGATATGAAGAGGGTGAGATAAAAGGGCACATTTATCCCGATGTCTTAGGGTGTTTAAAAAGTTGGACCGAACAAGGTAAAACGCTTTCCGTTTTTTCATCTGGTTCGATTTCCGCCCAAAAACTACTTTTTGGATTTTCAGAGTCGGGAGATTTAAGGCCTTATTTCATTGCCTACCACGACACCAATACGGGAACAAAAAAAGACGAAGAAACTTACAGGAAAATAACAGAGGAGTTGGATGTAAATCCAAGTAATACATTGTTCCTTTCCGATGTTAAAGAAGAATTAGAAGCAGCACAAAATGCAGGACTTCAAACCTGTCAATTGACAAGACCCGGAATTGAGAAAAACTGGGATGTTTCTGTCGCTGATTTTAACGAAATTGAATTTTAAAATGACTGATTTTAGAACCATTTGGCTCACTCCAGAAAACGACATTGAAGTAATTGACCAACGTCTCTTGCCTCACGAGTTTGTCGTTGTAAAATTGACCAACTACAAAGAAGCAGAAGCTGCAATAAAGGACATGACTGTAAGAGGAGCTCCACTTATCGGCGCAACTGCAGCTTTCGGGATTTATTTGGCAGTTAGAGAGATGATATCGAAAGAATTACCACCTACTTTCTTAGA
This sequence comes from Lentimonas sp., assembly GCA_047637535.1. Taxonomy (GTDB): domain Bacteria; phylum Bacteroidota; class Bacteroidia; order Flavobacteriales_D; family Crocinitomicaceae; genus UBA2040. The sequence continues at coordinate 1,326 of JBLIKY010000072.1, read as the reverse complement.
CCAAGCCTTTACTGATTTAAGAAATTCAAGACCAACTGCTGTTAACTTGTTCTGGGCATTAGACAAAATGAGAAATGCTTTAGACAATGCCGAGGATTTCTTAAAAACTGCCTTTGAAGAAGCGAACAATATAGTGGCCGAAGACATAGAGATTTGCCGAATGATTGGCCAACATGGCCTGCCTTTAATTGAGGCTATTTCTAAAGCCAAAAAGGGTGAAGTAGTGAATATTCTTACCCACTGCAACGCTGGAATGCTAGGATGCGTTAAATGGGGCACCGTCACTTCTCCGATTTATCAAGCAGCCGAAAAAGGAATTAAAGTTCATGTCTGGGTAGACGAAACTCGTCCAAGAAACCAAGGGGCAAACTTGACCTGCTACGAATTGACCAAGCACGGAATAGATCATACTTTGATTGTTGATAATACAGGCGGACACCTAATGCAACACGGCCAAGTTGACCTTGTAATAGTGGGTACAGACCGCACAACTCGCCAAGGAGATGTCGCGAATAAAATCGGAACCTATCTCAAAGCTCTTGCTGCCAAGGACAATAATATCCCGTTTTATGTTGCTCTACCTTCAACAACCTTGGACATGACCATCAACGATGGGTTAAAAGAAATTGAGATAGAAGAAAGAGATCAAAACGAAGTTAAATACGCAGTCGGTAAGTCTAAAAAAACCGGTGAAATGGATTCCGTTTTAATTTGCCCAGAAACGACACGAGCAGCAAATTATGGTTTTGACGTTACTCCCGCTCGTTTAATTACAAAACTGATTACTGAAAAAGGAATTTGTGATGCTTCCGAGAAGGGATTGTTAAGTTTGTTTCCAGATAAAAAATAAAAATATGATTATTGTAGCAATAGTATTTGTGGTAATGGGGATACTCATTAAATATGCAAAGCTTTACAGCTTAATCGCCGGTTACAAAACCATGAGCGATGAAGAAAAAGAGAAGGTTGATATTAAAGGAATCGCCGAGTTAATGAAAAACGTTTTGTTTGCGATGGCTGTGATTGTCTTAGCAGGAATTTACTTTGCCAAAAAAGCCGGCGAACCAAATCTTGAAATCATGTTCTTGATTACGTCCTTAGTTATTGGAGTCCCATATCTTATTATCAAATTGAATTCTTCGAGATATAAGAAGAAGTAAGAACAGATTTGAGTCTTGAGAGTGAGTATTGTGTCTGTCCCTGAATAAGGCTTGCCGCATGTAACACGATGAATCATGAAGGCAAATATCAAATTGCACAACTCTATAAAAGGAGTTAATGACTGCAGAATTTTAGAGTCTTTTCAGCAGCCTAGCGTTTTTTGGG
>JBLIKY010000071.1:0-10644 GCA_047637535.1 Lentimonas sp. | reverse complement strand
TCAATCCTCATGTCAGGGCTTTGATCGCATATAATGTTGAGTCTGATGTAGTAGCAACGGTAAGAAGCAATGGGGTTTTAATCACTCAAATCACGCCTCGTGGAGGAATGATTTCCGGAACTTCTTCGCTCATGCATTTAGACGGTTGGAACTGGGAAGATGCGGCTGTCGCTGAAGATGACGGAGTCCACCTAAACTGGCCTTCTTCGTTTAGAGGTTGGAACCAAGCTGTGGATTCAAAAGAAGAAGCGAAAAGAAAGAAGGAATACGAAGAGGAGAAATCCGAAATTTATGAATTCTTCAGATCATCCGAAGCTTATGCAGGCAATATCAAACAAGAGCTTCCTGAATTGCGTTTGGAGGCAATGCGCGAAGTATTCAAGGGCGGAAAAAGACTCTTTATACACGCAAACGAAATGCAACAAATGTTGGATGTTATCGATTTTTGCCGTGAGTTTGAAATCAAATATCCTGTTTTTATAGGGGGTTACGATAGCTACATGATTCTGCCGCAATTGAGAGATTCTAAAATCCCAGTTATGCTACAACGAATTCATTCTTTACCAGATAACGAACACGATGCAGTTGATTTGCCATACAAGCTTCCTTCTATATTAAAGAATGCGGGTATCTTATTTTGTTTGCAAAACGAAGGAGACATGGAGGCGATGAATGCAAGAAATATTCCTTTCTTGGCGGGACATACCATGGGGTTTGGTTTGAGCGAAGAAGAAGCGCTTCGATCTGTTTCTTTAAGCACTTGTGAAATCTTAGGGATAGATAAAAACTACGGAAGTATAGAAACAGGAAAAACAGCTACCCTCTTTATTTCTGCAGGCCCAGCCCTCGAGATGATGACCAATAACGTAACCATGGCCTTGATGAATGGAATGTGGGTGGACCTAGACGATAGACAAAAAGCACTTTACAACAAGTACAAAAAGAAATACGAAAGTCAAAAATAGGAGCTTTCCTTTAACTTTCTGAGTTAGAAATTGTAACTTTGAATTAGTAACAAATCATTTAAAAAAACAATTAATATGTCATTTGAATTACCAAAATTAGCATACGCATACGACGCTCTTGAGCCACATATCGATGCTAGAACAATGGAAATACACCATAGCAAACACCACAACGGATATACTAACAATTTAAACGCTGCTATCGAAGGAACGGACTTAGCAGGTAAAAGCATCGAAGAAATCTTATTGGCTTGTAAAGACATACCAGCAGTAAGAAACAACGGTGGTGGTTTTTACAATCACTCTTTATTTTGGGAAGTTATGTCACCAAACGGCGGTGGTAACCCAACAGGAGAATTGGCTTCAGCCATTGATTCGGCATTTGGTTCGATGGAGAACTTCAAAACTGAATTTTCGAAAGCAGCAGCGACGCGATTTGGTTCAGGTTGGGCATGGCTTTGCGTGAAAGGCGGTAAGTTAGAAATTTGTTCTACACCTAACCAAGACAACCCAGTAATGGGAGAAGGTTGTGGCGGAACACCGATCTTAGGATTGGATGTTTGGGAACACGCTTACTATTTGAATTACCAAAACAGAAGACCAGACTACATCAATGCATTTTTTAATGTGGTTGATTGGTCTGTTGTAGCTGCAAAAATGACCGCTGCGAAATAAGATTATAATCGATATTTAAGAGCCATCAGTTTGTTGACTGGTGGCTTTTTTGTGTCAACGCCAAATCCTAACCGTTCTCTTTCATTAAACAACACAATTCAATAATTAATAATATTAAACTAAATTTTATTAATCCTTCTCACTATTTAAGTTTTTTGCTGTTTTCTTAAATAAGAACTACCTTTATTAAACTTTTAAATAATTATGAAAGATTTTCTATCCGGTAGATATATAAGTCAAGGAACTTACAAAAGTTTTCAGCCAAATAAAATAAATCGAAAATGGTTACTTGATGACATGGAGCTTCTGAGCCTTCTGAGTCAGGCTGATCGCCAATTGGGAAGATTAGATATGTATTCAGAATACATCCCAAATATTGACTTATATATCAGTATGCACGTTTTAAAAGAAGCTACCCAATCTAGTAAAATCGAAGGAACAAAGACTAACATTGAAGAGGCATTACTTGATAAGGTCGACGTTAAAGCAGAAAAACGAGATGACTGGGAAGAGGTTCAAAACTATATTATCGCCTTAAATACAGCAATAAAAAATTTAGAAGAGTTACCCTTTTCTTCAAGGCTTATTAAACAGTCACATCAAACTTTAATGCAAGGGGTAAGAGGCGAACATAAACTCCCAGGGGAATTCAGAAAAAGTCAAAATTGGATAGGAGGCGCATCCATTGCGGACGCGACTTTTATCCCTCCAATTCATTCAGACATTTCGGAGTTAATGGGAGATCTTGAACATTTCGCTCACAACGATGAATATTATTTCCCCGATATATTAAAAATTGCACTAATCCATTATCAATTCGAAACAATTCACCCATTTCTAGATGGAAATGGTCGTGCTGGAAGATTGATGATAACTCTTTATCTAGTAGAAAAGGGCATTCTCAAAAAACCCATTTTATATCTATCTGATTTTTTTGAAAGAAACAGAACACTGTATTATGACAACTTAATGAAGGTTAGGGAGAAAAATGACATAAATCAATGGTTCAAGTTCTTTCTTGTCGGAATCATTGAAACAACTAAAAGCGGAATCAATACTTTTGATCAAATTCTTAAGTTACAGAAAGACGTCGAAACTAAGGTTCAATCCCTCGGTAGTCGAACAAATAATGCCCTTACTATCACTAATTATTTATTTAACCGTCCGATGATCAATACCCAAAAAGCAAAAGACATCACTGGATTATCAATGCCTTCTGCTTATAAACTTATTGACCAACTAGAATCACTCAAAATAATTCGTGAAATTACAGGAGCCAAACGCGGAAAAATATATGTATTTGAAGATTATTTGAGTCTGTTTAGATGATAAAGATTTCAGCACGGTTTGCAATCCGAGACTACACATTTATAAAACATCCAACAGGTCAAAACCAACGTAAATATAAATATCTTATTAAAGACATATAATTTCAAGATATGAGTACAATAAAAAGGTGTTATTCGGTAGTACAAGTTCAAGCAATCGTTGTTTTCTTACTGGCTATCTCATTTGCTCAATCTGCGAATGCACAAACTTATAATTTCGATTATTCGACCGATGTATATACTCCTTTGACCAATTCCACTTCGGTAAACAATGGTCAAATATGGGACAACCCTGGTTATAACTTTACTTTTCCATTTGGGTTTTCATTTTACAACAAGCAAAAATTTACGGCTAAGATTACGGAAACGGGTATGGAGTTTTTGAACCTTACCGAGATTGATGTTTTCGGAGCTCAATTAAAAGACCGTGGTACGAACAGCAGTTTGTCGCCTATTTCTTATGTTGTTGTCGGAGCTATCGGACAAAGAATCGCCAAAATAGAATGGAAAAATGCCGGATTTAACAACGGTGCTGCAAGCGATTTTATCAATTTTCAATTGTGGCTTTATGAGTTTGACAACAAGATTGAAATGCGCTACGGACCTGGTCAAGTTGCCAACAACAGTGCAGCCTTTAATGGACGTTCGGGTATCTTTTTAGATGTTTATCAAGAAGAAACATCGCCTTTTGAGGTGATAACCTTATTTGGAGATCCTCAAAACCCCTCTGTCGATCGAAGTTTTGCATTTGTATACATGCAAGGCTTTCCAGCGGATGGAACCGTCTATTCGTTCACTTACGACGAAAGTATCGCAGCAGTGGAAGAAAAAGGGCCTGAAAAATTGATGATTTACTCAAATCCAGCAGATCAAAAAGTCATAATCAAAGGTGCTCAGAATGCCAAGGTTGAAATACTAAATCTCAAAGGTCAAGTCGTTACTCCGACTATACAAATAAAATCAATGAATCAAGAAATTCCAGTTGATTTACTGCCTAACGGTTGGTACATGGTTAGGATACAAACAGATAAAGACTTTGTAACGAAGAAGTTGTTGGTGAAGCATTGAGAACTTTTGGGGGTATTGGCTATTTTATTTTTTCAACTATCTTCTCAAGAGAACGAATGGCTTTCTCCCTGTCCATCTTTTCAAGGTCAATTGAAACTTTAAACCCGTCGCTTTCTTGCAGGATTATACTATTAGTCGAGCTTAAATTTTCATGTAAATCTAAGACTAGGTAGGTTTGGATAGGGTAGGCAATACCCTTGACCATGATCTCTCCCATTTTATCACAAGCCACATGGTCTTTCACCAGGGCATATGTTTCATGAGAAATTAGAATTTGATCTACTTCTGCATTTGATTCCAATCGGCTTGCCAGGTTGACTTGGCCACCCACAATGGTGTAGTCTAGACGGTCTTCTGATCCAAAGTTCCCTACTGTACAATACCCCGTATTGATTCCCATCCTGATTCCTAGTTCTTTGGAAAGTCCTTGGTTTTCCCAGCCGTGTCGAAGCACATCCATACGTTCTCTCATTTCTAAGGCCATCTTTAAACAAGCGAGGGCATCTTCTTTTTCCCCATGACTCTCAGGGTCACCAAAAAACATCATAATGCCATCTCCCATGTATTTGTCCATCGTTCCTCCGTACTTCAATGCAATTCTCGCCATCTCATTAAAATAACTATTGAGTAAAGAACTCAAAGATTCGGATTCCATACTGTCGGTGAGTTCGGTAAATCCCTTTATATCTGAGAAAAATATTGTTAATTTTTTTCGGTATGATTCCAGTCGCACCTCTTTCTTGCCTTCAAAAATCTGGCTATAGATTTGAGGAGAAAGATATTTGGCAAGTTTTGACGATAACCCTTCCAAATGCTCTTTATTTTTCCTGACTTTCGTGCGAGACAGCTCATAATCAGACTTAATCTTAATAACCAAACAAAGAACACACAATGGTAGAACAACTGCTGAAAAATAAGTGGTATATACACTAGATTCCAATTTCAAATTGAAGCCAAAAATGAGTGCAAACATCAGGGCCCCAAAGAGCATGCTCAACCGTCCTTTTAACCATAATTTCAATCCGCCATAAAAAGCAACATAGACTGCACTCACCGTGAAAATCGAAATCATAGGCATGATACTAAACGCAAGGCTAGCATAAAGCATTCCTTCAAAAAATCCCTCGATGAGAATATTTCTTTCTTCAGCAACAGGAGGGTTATTACTATACTTTACCAGTAAAAAATAGATGTAGGGTGTAAGGGTAAAACATCCTACAAAGAATATCCAATTATGGAGGGGCAATTCAAGTCCTATAAAATCCGGAATCGCAACGATGAGGAATAAGGTGTAAATTATAATCCTACCGACGGAATTTTGTTTGATTATAGCAATAGACTTGCTAATGCTTTTAGCTTCTTTTCCAGTCATTGATTTGGTATTATTCTATATATCAGTTATTTAGTATGTAGTAAACCTACTAAAAAAAACGATTCCTTTTTATTAAAAAAGTATCGAGACGTTTAATGCGTTGATGGAGTCAAATTGTCCTGCATAAATATACAAAGAAACCACAACTAGTGATTAAAGAGCGTTTTACACAATGTATAATGGTCTTACATCGATAGCATGACCGGGTTTATCGGTGTGCAGAACTTTAAGTTAAGCACAAAGTTTGATTTGAGTAATACTCCTCGGAATTCTACCACGATTTATTGTTAGCTATAATTTGTTTTATTCCTTATTCAAAAACTCCGTTACTAAGTAGTTGTTTTCAGATTCCATTTCACAAGTCCAACTGTCTATAAACCATCTTCCATTTTCATAATGAAGTTGAATGCTATTTAGTCCTCTAATATTTGATTGAATTTTTGGGTCAGTTCGTATCTCGAATGCACTCCAAACTTGTGCGATTTTTCCATACTTGCTAACTATTCTTTTAAGTTCCTTTTCATAAAAATCTTCTTTCGGAGATAATCCCATTGGAATATATTCCACTTCAAGAGTATGTGATTCCGCTTTTCCATTTTCGTCTAATCTTGTGATGATCGCATTTTTTGAATGAATATATTTATCTCTTTCAAATTCCCAAGGTTCGTTACTCGAACCAGAAACTACATCATAATACGCGTTTATTATCGCATCTACTGATCTTACGTCTTTTGCGTATTTGTCAATGTTAGTTTGTCCAAAAATAGAATTGCACGCGAAAATTATGATAATTGAAGTAAGTTTTATTTTGCTCATTTGGTTGATTTTTTTTATTGCTCCTAGCGAACAGTACTGGGGGGGGTACAAATTGATTACCTAATCTAAAGCAAGGCTGTATCGGTCGTATTTGGTCGGTTTTCGTTTGTTTTAGACCCGTATTTTGTCTAATAAATTGGAAGCCCCATTTTTATAATTTTTCAAAATCATTAAAAAATTATCTATCGCAATCAATTTATAGGTGACCACCTTGTTTTTGTATATTCTATTCGTAGCAAAAAAGGTTATGGCTTCAAGGTTATATTTTTTATTCATATAATCAGAGTACCAAGAAAACTGCTCAAAATATTTTAGGTTGTTGAAGGACTCTTCCTTTAATTTATCGACCACTACAGTTAACATTTTAGCATTCTTATAAAATTGAATAATTTCATGTGTAATATCTCCTTGAACTTTTGTGTTATCATTAATATGCCCCTTCAATAATTCAATTCCTTTATTCTGAATTTCAAATGAAATAAACTTTCCAATTATCGGATTGCACAGATTGCAGTCTACATAGTTCTCTGAATTAATTGTATCTATACTTGAATGGTCTTCGATAATGATTGAATTAAGTTGTGCCTCCAATTGTTCATAGCGACTAATTACGTTTGTTAGGCTCGCAACATCTGTTTTAAGATTTAATTCTATCTCTTTAAGTATGTTTTCTTGAAGTCTTTCACTTTTTCTATTCCCATTCCAATTGTTAATTGACAGGGCAATTAGAATTCCTATTACCACGAGAATAATTTCTCCTATTGCATACTTAATATAGGTTCCAATTTTATTCTTTTCAATGAGGCCGTATCGTATTTTTCTGAAGAATTTCATCTTAGCAATTTGAAGAATTTAGTTTATTTAAAAATATACATTCTGCTATTGTTCCTTAGTCATTTCAAATCTCTGTCCAGACTGAATTAATGTCAATTTTTGATCCTTTGGATTGAATTCGATTTTTATTTTAGCCTGTTCAAATTTGAACTTATTTTCCTCGTAACATTCCAAAGGAAATTCAGGTTGACCCGTTGCTTTTGCCTTTAACGTATTTTTCTCTTTTAAAATTGTCAGTTTCAATGGAAAAGCCGCTGTTGAGTAGGTTCCCAAAAACTTTTCTAAATCTTCCTCTTTTAACTCCATGGAATTGAAGTTCGGAAACTCACGTTCTTTTTCATAGAGGATACTCAATATTCCCAATGCAAAATCATTGCTCGGGTATCGTTCACCATTGATTGAATATGCAATTCCTATTTTGTCCTTTTTGTTAAAGGCGACAAAAGAGTTTGTGCCAAACGTTGTACCACCGTGGCCGTAAAAATTATGCTGATAAAAAGGTGCGAGCATTAAACCTCTTCCGAAAGTTTCCTTTTTTATTGGCATCATCTGCTTTACATACTTTTTTTTAATAAGCTGATTATTAAACAAACAATACAGTAACGAATTTAGGTCTTTTGCTGTTGCAGCAATGTCACCTACACCAATTACGTTTGAAAAATCAAGATCCTTTGATTCTTCCCATTTTTCAGTATACAAATATGAATTAAAACAATTGATTTTGTGGATTGAGTGAGAAGTGAAATGTTCAAGTTTTAAAGGTTTAACAACTTGTTGATCCACTATTGAAAAATAATTCTGATTATATAGTTTTTCAATAATTTTTGTCAAAAGAAAATAGCCCGAATTAGAATACTTAAATTTTTCATTAGGCTCAAAATCAACACCTTGTTTAATTATTTCTTCAAGTATTTCGCTTTCCTTTACCCGATCTTTCAGCCAAAACAAACTGTCCTTTTTGTTAGCATAATCACTCAAACCACTCGTATGCTCCAATAAATTCTTAATTGTAATTTTGTTGGCATTCGGCAAGTTGGGGAAAAATGAAGAAAGTTTATCGTCTAAATTGAGTTGTTTCTTTTCAATCAACTTAAAGACTAGAATAGCCGTGATTGTTTTTGTAATTGACCCTATTTGATACTTTGTATCTGCATTATATTGAACATCAGGAAGACTTTCTTGTCCAAAACTTCTGTTATAAATCTCAGTTCCATCATGAAAAATAGATAAGCTTCCAATGCCTCTATCATTTTCTTCTATGTGGTCAATAAAACTGTCTATTTTTTGAATGTCAATTTTCTGTCCAAAAACAAAATTTAACAAAATTGTGGCGAGTAGAGTGATAAAGAGTTTCTTCATATATTATTGATATGGCTTTTTCATTTTGAAATAATAGGCTGTGCTCATCAAGCACCTAAAGTAGTTAAATATAGTGTTTTAATATTATTTGCAATCTCAATAAATGATTTTACTCGTCTTTCAACAAAACTATTTGCAATGAAAACCACGAGAAGGCGTACACAAAGAATAGAGCCTCAGCTTACGCATTGCCTGTGTTTTATCGAGTGATATCAAACTATTAAAAAAAAAGTATCTTTAAGACACCATAAATTTATTTAGAAGACCTATCATGCAAAAACCAACCATACTATCGTTTTTCCTCATTTGCTTGTGCTTTCTTTCCTTTGCACAAGTGCAAGACAGCTCCCAGTGGCTGCGCTACCCAGCAATTTCTCCCGACGGGAAAACAATCGCTTTTAGCTACCACGGAGACATTTACACTTTGTCCGCATCTGGTGGAATAGCAACAGTTCTTACCTTGAGCGATAGCTACGATCACATGCCCGTTTGGTCACCAGATGGCACTCAAATTGCTTTCGCGTCTGACCGACACGGTAGTTTCGATGTTTTTATTATGCCTTCTGAAGGCGGAGCCTCAACGCGACTTACCTTCCATTCTTCTGCTGATAGCCCAAGTGATTTCAGTCCAGATGGCAGCTATGTTCTCTTCACATCTTCTCGCTTAGACTTAAACACCAACCAACAATTTCCTTCGGGCGTTTTGCCTGAACTTTACCAAGTACCAATCGTGGGAGGACGAGTAAAACAACTCCTTTCAACTCCAGCCGAAAATGCACATATGAGCAGCGATGGAAAGACGCTCCTTTTTCAGGATTCCAAAGGTTATGAAGATCCACTGCGCAAACACCACACATCATCCGTTACGCGGGACATTTGGAAGTACGATGTCGATACAAAAACTTATACGCAGCTGAGCACATTCAACGGTGAAGACTTGGACCCAGTATTTGCAAACGATGAAAAATCGTATTATTTTTTGAACGAAACATCTGGTAGTTTCAACGTGCATAAAAGCCCTCTTTCTGGAGGCCCTTCACAGCAAATTTCTCAATTCGATACGCATCCAGTTCGCCACTTGAGCATTTCAGATGAGGGAACACTCTGCTACGGATATCATGGACAAATTTACCTTCAAACGGAAGGAGCAGAACCTAGATTAGTAAAAGTTGACGTTCGATCAGGTCTGCGCAACCTTGAAATAGAAACCGTGCCAGTACGTGACGGTCTTTCCGAGTTTGCTGTTTCATCGAATGGAAAAGAAGTGGCATTTATCAAGCGCGGTGAGGTATTCGTGAGCTCAATAAAAGACGGCACTACTAAGCGAATCACTAATACTCCTGAACAAGAACGCAGCGTGTCTTTTAGTCCTGACGGAAGGTCACTCCTTTATGCCAGTGAACGCAATGAAAGTTGGAACCTTTATGAATCTTCTCTCAGTCGAAAAGAAGAAAAGCACTTTTTCAATTCAACGGTTCTTACCGAAACGATTATTCTTAATTCAGAGCATGAAACTTTTCAAGCAAGTTACTCTCCAGATGGAAAGGAAGTTGCGTTTTTGGAGGAGCGGACAAACCTGAAAGTCATCAATTTAGCGAGCAAGGAAGTACGAGAAATTATGCCAGGGAACAATAACTATTCTTATGCCGATGGTGATCAGTCCTATAAATGGTCGCCTGATAGCAAATGGTTGTTGGTAAGTTACCTGCGGGATGAACAATGGATCGATCAAGCAGGTCTCGTCAACGCGTCTGGTAAGGAGCCTGTTATCAATTTAAATCCGACAGGTTACGGTGCCTTCAGTCCGCAATGGATGATGGATGGAAAACTGATTACGTGGTTCTCTGCTCGAAATGGAAAGAAAAATCATGCGAGCTGGGGAGGTGAACTAGATCTTTACGGACTGTTTTTGACCGAAGCCGCGTGGGAGGAATACCACCTGAGTGAACTAGAGGCGGAATTGTTATCCGAAGAGCAGAATAAAGAAACAGAAGAGGAAACAGAAGAGGAAACAGATGATAATAAAAAGAAAGCTGAGAAAAAGAAAGAGGATGTAGAACCGATTGAAATAGAATTGGAGGGTCGAGAAGATCGAATCACGCGATTGACAACGCATTCGTCTGACCTTAATGGAGCCATAATATCGAAGAATGGGAAGAAATTGTACTACATGGCAAAATTCGAGAAAGGCTATAATTTATGGGAGACCGATCTTCGCACGAAGGAA
>JBLIKY010000070.1:0-10801 GCA_047637535.1 Lentimonas sp. | reverse complement strand
ACGCAAACAATTAGAGGGGGAAGAGAGTTGAATACAGCTGAGTTATTCGGTAAAGTAACTTCGTTTGTACCTGGAATTGCAATAACTAAATTTAGCCCAACACTTCCTGGAGTTATTATGTTTTGTGTTGCATTGTTCCAACAACACCTTTGGTAAGATATATAATAACCGTCTGGACTTGAGGCAAGTGTTATCGTGTCAATGTATGTGCCTATTTGAACACATAAATCATCAGGAGGAATAATACATGGATTATCGCTTTCTCCTCGTAATGTGTCATCTGATGTATATGGTGCTATTCTATTTACTTCATATACATCCAGTATTGTGTTGTCTGAGCGGAAGACAGTGTATTCAATGTTGTCCGGAAATTCAGCTCCTTCAAAACAGGCTCGATAAAACACAAATGTTGCCTCGTATTTATTCAAACCTAAATATCGATAACTGATTTCTCCTCCCAATAAGTGGGCGGATTTAGCCGAACCAATTGAAAGTAAAACGAAAGCAAGTGCAATTATTAATTTCATGATTTATTTAGAGTATTATCAAAGTTAAATAAAAATTCAATCATTCTCTAATTAAGTTTTGGCTTGATCCTTGAGCTGTAGGCATGATTACAAGGTCATTAATATTAACATTTGCCGGTCGGGTAGCAACAAAATAACAGGCCTCTGCTATGTCTATCGCAAAGAGAGGAGTGTATCCGTTATAAACGGCATTTACCAGTTCTTTATTGCCCTTGAATCTCACATTTGAAAACTCAGTGTCGGCAGCCCCTGGAGCTATATTGGTGACTTTTATTTTGTGCTCAAGCAAATCGATTCGCATGGCTTTTGACAAGGCATCCACAGCGTGCTTACTGGCGCAATAAACGTTTCCACCTGGGTAAACTTCTTTGCCAGCGATCGAACCAATATTGATGATGTGTCCACTCTTTTTTTCTTGCATAAACGGTATGATACATTTACTAACGTGTAGTAACCCTTTAACGTTGGTATCTATCATTCTGTTCCAATCGTCTAATAAACCTTCGTTGATCGGACCTTTTCCGACGGCTAATCCAGCATTATTGATTAAAACGCCAATCTTTTGAGCTTCATTTTTAAGCGAAGAAAAGGCGATTTGGCATTCTTCAAAATCCCTTACGTCAAAGCACAATTCAATTACTTTAACTTTAAACTCATTCGTAATTTTTTGAGAAAGCTTTGAAAGTTTGTCCTTTCTCCTCCCAGTAAGAATCAAGGGGTAGCCTTCAGATGCAAAAAGTAAAGCACAAGCTTCTCCAAAACCTGAAGTGGCACCTGTTATGAGTATGTATTCTGATTTGTTAATCGATGGTTTTATTCGGTTCATTTTTAGAGAAATTTAATAGGAAGGAAAATAGGATAAAGAGTTGTACAGGCATTCTGTATCTGACCAAAGCACCAGAAACGGGTGTGATTAATCCGATTACGGTGCCGGCGATTAAAACGAATATTATCGTGGTCAGCAAGTACGACTCTTGTTTTTGAGATTTGAATAATCGAATGATTAGAAAAATGAATAAGCCAAATATAATTAGGTTTTCGATTAATAAAATGGCTTTTTGTAAAGAGTGAACCTTGTCAAAAGGAAATGGACGAAAGAAGAAGTTTAATAAGGATTCAGGAATTGAAATTAAAAGATTGGAGAATTTATTGTCAATTAATTTTAATGGAAAGTAGCTCCTGCCGCCGATTAATAAATGGGCTAAATGAAGTGTGTCCGTCGGATTTACAAACAAAACACTTGACTTAGCCTCCTTCTTTCGAGAGTTGAAAACCAAGGGTGTTTTATACTTTGGTACAAAAAGAGAATCTTGCTTTTGAAAAAGAGACGAGTCAGACAGAGGTGCATAAAGAAAGCCTTCTTCCCATTCAAAATGGTAACCGCCTTTGCCAACATTCACAAAGTCATATTGTTTATCTGAAATTTCTCTGAGTATGTGATTTGGAAATTGGCTCCAACAAAGTGAAACGATTATCAAAATATACGATATGCCAGCTATTAGTTTGTGCTTTATAAATATCCTCCATGCTAGGACAAGAAGATAGGATACCAGTAACATAATTCCAATTATCGGTTTGAAAAACAGGAGTAAAGTTGACCCCATGGCGATCGCTATCACCTTATAATTTGCCTTCTCTATGACAAAGCCCATTAAAACAAGGGCAAACCCAATGAATAATATTGATTCTTTTAAGAGTCCAGATGACCAAAAAAGAACATTAGGAGCAAATACAAGGATTAAACAAAGCCTAGTTGTTATTCCGGTATAGTTCTTTATTTGGCTAATTAGCACCAAAAGGATTATTAGGGTAAGTGTGCCGAAAACGATGAACAGACTCCAGGGAGAATCTGGTGTTATTAGAAGTAGGGCTGAACAAAGTCCAATAAAATTCCTTGTTTCAAAATTTGCCCATCCGTTAGGTGCGAATCGAGCAAATGGTTTTGATTCAAATGCTTTCGTGATTAGGTTTTCTTTATCATGGGATGCAAAAATGATTTGCCAATAATCAGATGGCGATTCGATGAAAACTGTTTTCAATATTTTCGCCTCCTGATAATACGCTCCAGCATCTTCAGTCAATTCGCCCTTGCCGTAATAATTGCTATATACCATGTAAAAGAGAACAGTAGCGGTTATTTTTATCGAGAGGATAATGGTTATATTTAGATAGCACAAATGCGGATATAAACACCTTCTTAGGGCAAACACAAGACCCGTTGAAATGGCCAATAGAAGGATTAAATTAAGCATGACTTTTATATTGACGTAAAGATAAAAAATCAAGAGTATTTGTCAGTTTTTAAAGAAGGAAATTGACAAGATGTCAGTTTGTTTAGCTTGGCACAGTGATTGACAGTTTAAGCGAAAAAGAAATATATAATGAAAACAGGTCAAATTAATGTTCAAACGGAAAATATCTTTCCAATAATCAAACGTTTTTTATACTCCGATCACGAGATCTTTTTAAGAGAGTTGGTTTCTAATGCTGTTGATGCTTCACAAAAACTTAAAGTTTTATCTAAAAACGGTGAGTTCAAAGGTGAGTTACCAGATTTGAAAGTTGAGGTGATCCTTAATAAAGAAGAAAAAACTTTAACCATTCGAGACAATGGAATCGGAATGACAGCTGATGAGATAGATAAATATATCAATCAAATCGCTTTTTCTGGAGCTGAAGAATTTGTTCAGAAATACAAAGGAAAAGAAGGCGCAGAGCAAATTATCGGACATTTCGGATTAGGGTTTTACTCTGGTTTTATGGTGGCTGAGAAAGTTCAAATCCACACAAAATCTCATAAAGAAGGTTCGCAAGCCGTACAATGGGAAAGTGATGGAACTCCTACTTATACAATTACTGACATTGAAAAAGAAACTCAAGGAACTGATATTATTCTTTTCATCGCTGAAGATTCAACCGAATTCTTAGAAAAAGAAAGAGTAAATGGAATCCTAGATAAATATTGTAAGTTTTTACCGGTAACCGTTTCTTTCGGTACGAAAACTGAATACATCGATGACCCAAAAGGTGAAAAAGATGAAAACGGAAAGGTAAAAAGAGTTGCAGTTGACATTGAGAATGTCATTAACAACCCAGTTCCGGCTTGGACAAAGGCGCCAGCTGATCTATCAAAAGATGATTACGATGCTTTTTACCGTGAGTTGTACCCTATGACAATGGATTCCCCATTGTTTCACATTCACTTAAACGTTGATTACCCATTTAATTTAACGGGTATTCTGTATTTTCCTAAAATCAAGGAAAATATTGAGATTCAAAAAAACAAGATTAATTTATACTCTAACCAAGTATTTATTACAGATAGCGTAGAGCAAATTGTTCCTGAATTCTTGACTCTTTTGCACGGTGTTATCGATTCTCCAGATATCCCATTGAATGTTTCTAGATCTTATCTTCAGTCAGATGGAAATGTTAAAAAGATCTCTTCTCACATCACTAAAAAGGTGGTTGATAAATTGGCTGAGATGTTCAAAAATGACCGTAAGGATTTCGAAGAAAAATGGAATGATCTTCAGATTTTTGTTCAATACGGAATGCTTTCAGATGAAAAATTTGCTGAGAAAGCGAAGAGTTTTGGATTAGTCAAAAATAATGAGGATAAATTCTTTACTATTGAAGAATACAAAGAAAAGATTGCTCCTTTGCAAACAGATAAAGACGGTAAGACTGTTGTTCTTTATTCTTCATCATTCGAAGATCAGTTTTCTTACGTAAAGAAAGCCAAAGAAAGAGGGTACGATGTTATTGAGCTGACAAGTCCACTTACCCCACACTGGATTTCAAAAATTGAAGGTCAGTTTGAGAACTTGACTTTCGCTCGTGTTGATTCTGATTCATTTGATAAATTAATCAAGAAAGACGAAGAATTGCCTTCTAAATTAAACGAAAAGGAAGAAAAAGAAATAAAGGAAGCTTTAGAGGCTTTAGTTTCAAAAGAAAAATTCACTGTGCAATTAGAAAGCATGATGGAGACAGAAGGGCCTATATTAATCACGCAGCCTGAGTTTATTCGTCGAATGATGGAACAACAAAAAATGGGTGGAGGATTCTTTGGAGCTTTTCCGGAAATGCACAACGTTATTGTTAACGGTAATCATCCTAAAGTTACCGAGTTGGTGAAGCTTTCGAAGAAAGAAAAATCAGCAAAATTGAAGCAACTTACCGACTTAGCAATGCTCTCCCAAGGCATGCTGAAAGGTGAAGAATTGAGTTCCTTCATTGAAAGAAGCATAGAATTAGTTTAAATATCTAAAACCAAAGAGCGGAGTTCATTAACTTCGCTCTTTTTTTAACCTCAGCATTTTGTACAAGTGGATTTTTGCCTTCGTTGGCTTTTTAATATTAGGAAGAAGTTTTTTTGGTGGAGCAATTGGTTTTGCCATTGGAGCCTTCGTCGATAATTACAATACAACCGCAGCTCGACTTAGAAGCGAAGGGCATGACCCTAGACAATCGTTTTCTTCAGAAGATATATTTCAAATGTATCAAAGGAGAACCAATACCACTAGTGATTTCCCCACCATATTAATGGCTTTATCCGCTGTTGTTATGAAAGCAGATGGCAAAGTGCTGAAAGCGGAATTGGATTACGTCAAAAAATTCTTTTCGCAACAATTCGGAAATCAATTTTCTACACATCACCTCCAAACCCTAAAGGAATTCTTACAGGGTAAAGAAATACCGCTAGAACGAATTTGTCAGGACATTCAAATGAGATTAAAGCCTGAAGTAAGGCTGCAATTGATCCATTATTTGTTTGGTATAGCAAAAGCCGATGGCCACGTTTCTGAAGTTGAAGTTGCTACCATCAAGCGAATCGCAAGTTTGTTGCGTGTGTCTTCAGTGGAATTTGAAAGCATTCTCAATATGTTTTACAGAAATGCTGAATCGGATTACAAAATATTAGGAATTGAAGCCTCTGCAACCGACGAAGAAATAAAAAAGGCTTATCGGAAAATGGCAATTAAATATCATCCCGACAAAGTCGCACAGCTGGGTGAAGAATATCAAAAAGGAGCAAAAGATAAGTTCCAAGAAGTTCAAAATGCTTATGAAAACCTTAAGAAAGAAAGGAATATAAAGTGATTTTCACGTCTGTTTCTGTTTAAAAAAGCAGACATTTATTCTCATTTCGTTTGTTTTTTAACTGGTTTATCCGACAATAATCGTCACAATCATTCTGTTTTATATGTAATTGTTAACCTGCTGATTTTATAATGTTTAGTTGGTTTTTCACTTGTGATAGGGAATTTAATTATGCGATGTCAAATACATTTTTTAGATAAAAATTTTTGAGTGTAATTTTGTGCTGTTTTGAGAATTCAATAGTGACAGATTGATGAAGTTTTTTATTGAACTACTATTTTGTAGGTTTGGTTATTATTCTAAGTAAAATAAGCAATGAACCGACTGAAAAAACACGGCCTTTTTATGGCCCTTATCTTAACGCTTGGCTGTACCGTTTTTACCCCAAACCAAGTGGATGCTCAGGAATTTGATGGAACCGATTTTTGGGTTGGATTTCTAAGTACTCAAGGTGATGCCTCACAGGTATTTACTTTGAATTTGATTTCCGACACCATAGCCACTGTCATAATAAGTGTTCCGTTAGCGGCAACACCATACACTGACACGGTCAGCTTGCTACCAAATGTTTTGGTTGAGTTTGCTCTCCCTAAAGCCTTGGTGAATAATAATTCGACGGAGAATGCAAATGGAACTACAATTTCTAGGCAATCCCATGTGGTTCGAAAAACGGGTGTACATATTACATCAACTGCAAATATCATCGTATATGCAGGGAATAACCAGGAATTTTCAAGCGATGCAGCTACTGCAATTCCAACATCAGCTCTTGGGACGAAATATGAGGTTATAGCTTTTTCTGCAATTACCACAAATCGAGCGTCAACCTTTTGTATTGTCGGCACAGAAGACAATACCACAATAAGCTTGAAATATAATGGTTGGACCTTTGCGCCAAACCTAACACAAAAATTTCCTAAAGGAGGTACGGAAACAATTATCTTAAATCGAGGAGAATTATATACAGTTGTAGCATATAATGCAACTCCATTATTACCGCCAGAAGATATAAATAACATTGCTTCAGATTTAACCGGTACAACGATTAATGCCGATAAGCCTGTTAGTGTTTTTGGAGGAAATGAATGCGCTACTGCGGGTGAGTGTCCATTTTGCGATCATCTATATGAGCAAATTAGACCGTTGAAAAGTTGGGGGTATCAGTATAACGTCGCTCCAACTTATAAATTACCTGTAGTAACTTCAGATATCGTTAAAATTTATGCGACCGAAGACAATACCCAGGTTATTCTTTCGGGTTCTTTAACGATTAATTTGAATAAGCTACAATCCTATCATCTTGATATTGCGAATCCATTGTTTATTAAATCTAACAAACCAATTCATGTTTCTCAATATTTAAAAGGAAGTACGTGTAATACCCCTAGAGGGGAAATAGACCCCTTGATGATGGATATTCTTCCGGAGAATCAATATACAGCTAGGTTTTTATTTGGCGCTAGTTCTTATGGAAGATATGGAAGACATTACGCTACAGTTATAATTGAAACAGGTAAAGAAGGTAGTCTTCGTTTGAATGGTAATCCTGTAGCTTTAATTGCGCCAGGTGTTCAGCCAATACCGGGTTCTGGTTTTTCTGTATTATACATAGCTTTGTCCAGAGGCAAAAGTTATATTCTTGAGTCTATAATTGGAGCTAGAATGAGTGTCTATGCATACGGATACGGAATAGAAGAAGCTTATGGTTATACTGCGGGAGGTAAAATTCTTGATCTTTGTTATGTTCAAACAAAGGATACAACTGTTTGTTATAATGACGTGGCTTTGATCCATGGTTTGAACCTTAATATTCTAACAGGAGAAGAAGTTGCAGATAACAATATCCTATGGTTCAACACCCCTTCTGGTGGAGCTTCTGTGTATTCTGGTAAGGATGTAACTACTGCATCTATTACAAATACAACCGTTTTATGGGCACAGGTCGCCAACGAAACGTGCAAAAATGAGAGATATAAAATAACAATAAACGGTTTACCAGAATTAGTAGCTTCTATTCACGAAGACGCTGCGATTTGTTCAGGTGATGATGCAGAAGTAAGGTTCGAAATGCAAGGTTCATCAAATTCTTTTGATATTGTTTATTCGGATGGCACTTCAAATTTCAACTTAAATGATGTTAGTAGTGGGGTTGTAGATGTTCAAAACCCTTTGACCAATACTACATATTCTATTGTTTCTTTAATAGATGACTCTATGGCAATGTGCTTACCAAGAATAACAAATGAAGATATTACCATTTCTGTTACAGAGGCACCAGTGGTGACTAATTTGACTAGGGATTGTAATTTGCCAGAAACACATTATTCTATCGAGTTTGATTTGCAATATGGTGATATTTTAACTTATCAAGTAAAAGGAATTACAGGTGCATTTGACGGATCTGGAACGCACTTCATTTCAGACCCTATTCTTGCCGGAGGTTCTTATGCCTTTGATGTATTTGATGATATTGGTTGTGACACAGTTAGTATATCGGGAATTTACGCTTGTAATTGTGCTAATTCTTCTGGAGCTATGGTGGACATTGCCACAAAAATTAAAGTTTGCGAAGGGAATAACGCAATAGCAACCCATGACGGACAAGAAGTCCTTGTTGCTGACGACAGATTGACTTTTTATCTACACACATCGAGTGGTGCCTTTTTGGGTACGGTTAAAGATTCTTCATTAACTCCTGAGTTTGGGTTTAAACCAGGAATGACTTATGGTACTACTTATTATATTTCACCAGCAACAGGGAACAAGTACACAACTTCAGAATTTGTAGATCGTTCAGAGCCATGCTTCAATATTATGGCAGGAAAGCCCGTTGTTTTCTTTCGCAATCCTACAGCACAAATTTCGGGTAATGTTTCAATTTGTGCAGGTGAAACTGAAAATATGATAATCGCTTTGACGGGTAACGGTCCTTTTGATTTGATTTATACGGATGGGACATCTGATTTTCCATTGAATAATATTAACAATGGCCATAACAATCCGGTCTCTCCGACAACGACGACAACTTATTCTATAAAGTCTGTGCAGATCAATAACGGACCAATGTGTTCTGGAACCCCTTCGGGAACATTTACAGTGACTGTTAAACAGAGTCCAACGCTTTCAATGACTGGTAACATTTCTGTATGCCCGGGTGAAGAAGTTATAATTCCATTGAATTTCACTGGAATTGGACCGTTTAATATTTCTTACAACTCGAACAGCCTTCCAAAAACAGCCAACGATATTGTGCTAGGTGGTAGTTTACCTGTTACTCCTATAGGGAATACAACTTACATACCGACTCAGATATTTGACCAGAATACAGGATGTATTGGAACTGTAAATGGTAGTTATATCGTTGATGTTTCTTCCACGCCAGTTGTAACAAACGTTGTGGAAGACTGTAACGGTGGTGATCAATTTACTGTCGAGTTTGACATTAATGGAGGAAGCGGTAACTATACTGTTGAAGGAGGGCCAGGAACCTTAACTGGAGGTACTTTTAATAGTTCACCGATGCCTGGTGGCTCGGCTTATTCGTTTGATGTTTTTGATGACAACAATTGCGACACAATAACCATAACTGGAACTTTCTCCTGTTGTGACACAAGGGCTGGAAACATGATTTCCGCTGCATTGTTTGAGATTTGTCAAACTTCAGAAGTTTCCGTCGACCATAACGGAGGCCAGATTCTTGAACCTGGAGATAAGCTTCAATTTATTCTATGTTCTGATCTAAATGACCCTTTGAGCTCCGTTATTACTGTCTCTGATTCTCCGTCATTTGTTTATATCAGTACTAGCATGAGTTTAGAGACTGTTTATTATGTTTATGCGATTGCCGGAGGACAAAACGGTCAAGGTGACGTAGACTTCAATGACCCATGTTTCAGTATTAGTGCAGAGTACAATGAGATTTTATTCCATGAGAATCCTGAGTCTACCATTTTAGGTTCTGAGGAAATCTGTATAGGAAGCAACGGCAATGTCTTTTTAACCACGACAAGTGGGCAAGGTCCATTTAATATTGTCTATTCTGATGGAACAAGTAATTTTAATTTAAATGGTGTTGGACCGAATTCAAGTTTCTTGGTCTCCCCAACATCAAATGCAACGTATACAGTTGTTTCTGTTTCGAACACTGAAACTTCCTGTAGTGGTGGTGGGCAAGGCACAGTGACGATTACTGTTCAGAATCCTAATGCAACTTTCGACATCGAAGGTGACATAACTTTGGACGGTATAGTTAGCTTTGTTAACACAACTTCAGGTGCTAATCCTATTCAATGGATATTGCCTGACGAAAGCCTGTTACCTGGAGATGAGGTTGTAAACTTTAGTTTTTCTGATTTAGGAGAAGGTCTATACAATGCTTGTTTGATAGTGGAATCGCCGACGATTGCTAATTGCATTGATACCACATGTAAAGACATAGAGATAAATGGTGACATTTCTGTTTTCATTCCAAATACTTTTACTCCAAATGGCACAAAGTTTAATGAAGAATTCATTCCTGTAATTAATGGAGCTACTTCTATAGGTTATAGCTTCTTGATTTTTAATCGATGGGGAGGTTTAGTTTTTGAAACTGATGATATGCGAAATGGGTGGAACGGAAGTTTAAATAATAACGGCCCAACTCTCAACACGGGATTTTACACCTATGTAGTAAATGTAGTTGCTGAATCAAATTCTGAAAAGAAAGTTATTACAGGTAATGTATCATTATTGAAGTAATATAAAAACACTATTTATAGGTCGGCGGATTATTTATTAGTCCGCCGATTTTTTTGAATATCTGTCTTATCCTTTATCCAAGTCGATCAAACAACACAGCCAGCCAGACATTGACAAGTTAAAACTGATTAGAGAACTACGCACCAAGTCTAGTTCTTAGGTGCCTAATATCGTTTCACTCAAATTTCCACCCTCTGCACTCAAACCTCTTCACTCACCCTGTGCTTATACCTTATATATAGTGTAGTAAATCCCTCGCAATCTCTTTACTGTTCTGGAAGGGGTATAAACACGAAGAAATATCAAAAATAATTCAAGGTTAAACTATTGAGAAACAGGCTGTGGTAAATTAGTTGAAAAATAAGTTAATTTTTTTTTCAAAAAAGGCTTGATAACTATAAAAGACTGCGTACCTTTGTGGCCGCAAA
>JBLIKY010000069.1:0-10862 GCA_047637535.1 Lentimonas sp. | reverse complement strand
ATTTTTGATTTCTTTCTTCGGCATTTTTTATCACCTCAATAAACATATCGGGTATAATATCTTCACGTCCGAAAGTGAAACTTGATGCGATTTTGTGAGGGGAGTTAGTGTTTATTACCCCAAACGTGTGCGCTAAGAATTCTTTAACTGCCGTTTTTACCTCGCAATTCTCGATTGCTTTTTTAGGTGTATCGCCTGAGACAAGTTGAGAAATAAAGCTTTCTAATTTGATCTTAGAAGCGCCTACTTCATCCATTGCATCAATGTACATTTGATAATGGCTATTAGGAACACCAAGTTCATTGATGTCACTTTCTTCACCATGCACAATTTCATTGATAAAACGTGCTAAGATTGGATTCTGTCCTGGTAACCATGGCACAGACGTGCAAGTAAGATGGTTCTGTAATGATTTGAGCAGGGACATAAAATCCCAAACAGCAAAAACATGGTTTTCCATGAAGACTTTAACGTCTTCAATTCCCTTTATTGATGTATATAAAGGATGACTTTGTAATCGATTTCTTAATGGTGAAATCGATTTTTCTATCGCATTAATATTATTCATCAGTTCTACTTTACAAAAACCCTAATTCTAATTTAGCCTCTTCACTCATCATATCTTTGTCCCATGGCGGGTCAAAAACTATATTAACTAATGCTGATTTCACACCTTCAATTCCGGCAACTTTATCTTCAACCTCCTTAGGCATAGATTCGGCAACTGGACAGTTTGGAGAAGTCAATGTCATTTCAATGACAACGTCTTGGTTGGCATCGATCTTTACTTCGTAAATTAACCCTAATTCGTAAATATCAACAGGTATCTCGGGATCGTGTACCGTTTTTAAAACATTTACAATAACATTTTCTAAATCGTTCATCTATTATTTTATTTGAAGTAGGGCATTCATTTTTATTTTCTTCACCATGCTCGCTAGTCCATTTGACCGGGTTGGAGAAAGGTGTTCGTGAAATCCGATTTCATTTATAAAATGCATATCGCTTTTCACTATATCTTCAGGTTTTTCATCGTCTAATACTCGTATCAATAAACCAATTATTCCTTTTGTGATTATGGCATCCGAATCGGCTTTAAATCGCATGGTTTCACCATTAAATTCGCTGTCTAACCAAACTTGCGACTGGCAACCCTCTATTAGACGATCCTTGGTTTTAAGTTCATCTGATATCAAAGGCAAATCCTTACCCAATTCGATGAGGTATTCGTATTTATCCATCCAATCGTCATAGATTTCAAAATCGCTTATTATCTCTTGTTGTTTTTCTTCTAAAGTCATTTTTTTTCTTTAAGAAAGCATATTAATACTGCGATCAACCGCTTGTATAAAAGTGTCAATTTCTTCTCGAGTATTGTAAAAAGCAAAACTGGCTCTGGTTGTACCCGGTATTTCGAAGAAATCCATGATGGGTTGTGCGCAATGATGACCCGTTCTTACTGCGATACCTTGCTTATCCAGCAAAGTACCCAAATCAAATGGATGTATTTTGTCAATTGTAAAACTGACCACACTCGTTTTATTTTTAGCATCTCCAATGATATCAACTCCGCGAAATGTCGTTATCAAGTCCTGGGCGTAATCCGTGATTTCTTTCTCATACTTTAAAACAGCGTCCATGTCCAAAGTATTTAAGAACTCAAACGCCTTTCCTAAACCGATTCCACCCGCAATGTGAGGTGTACCGGCTTCAAATTTAAATGGAAGTGTGTTGTAGGTTGTCTTTTCAAAACTCACTTTGGAAATCATGTCTCCACCTCCTTGATAAGGTGGCATGGAGTCAAGCAAAGCTTCTTTTCCGTAAAGAACTCCAATTCCAGTGGGCCCAAAGACCTTATGGCCTGAAAAAGTATAAAAATCACAATCTAGATCCAGTACATCAATTGATTTGTGCTGAATGCTTTGTGCTCCGTCTAACAAAACCTTTGCGCCAACTGCTTGCGCTTTTTTGATTATAGTTTTTACCGGATTAATGGTTCCAAGAGCATTCGAAATGTGCGTAACGGATACCAATTTGGTTTTTTCAGAAAGTAGCTTGTCGTACTCATCCATTATCAATTCCCCTTTTTTGTTGATGGGAATTACTTTAAGAACACAGCCTACTCGTTCACACAACATCTGCCATGGAACAATATTGGAATGATGCTCCATCGCTGAAATGATGATTTCGTCTCCCGATTTTAACATCGAACCAAAAGAGTTGGCAACCAAATTTATTGCGTCCGTTGTTCCTTTGGTGAATATAATTTCGTCGGTCGACTTTGCATTGATATAAACCTGTATCGTTTTCCTTGCCTTTTCAAATTCAGTCGTCGCTTGTTGACTTAAATAGTGAACTCCTCTATGAATGTTGGCATTGTCGAGTCGGTAAAACTTGTCCATTGTATCCAGCACCATCTGCGGTTTTTGCGATGTTGCTCCGTTGTCAAAATAGATTAAATTCTTGCCGTAAACTTGCTGTCTAAGTGCTGGGAATTGCTCTCTTATCTCTTTAACATTGAAATTTTTCTTTGCTTGCTCGATCATATACTGCAAAGATACGAATACTTGTTATTTTGAACGATTCTAAATACTATTTTTTGTGAATTCTTCAATAAGTGAATCACGCTAGCAGTATTAAAAACACTATGTTTTGACTTCTAAATTCTTCCGTTAGACTTTTGTTAACCACATTAAAAACTCAAGATTTCCATCACCACCTAAAATAGGTGATTCGATATGGGCTTTGTAATTTAGGTTGTTATTGTTTGCAATTTTCTTGATTTTCTGAATTACAGTAGGGTATAGGCTTCTGTTTTTAACGATTCCACCTTTGCCTATGTTTTCTTTACCAACTTCAAATTGAGGCTTTACTAGAACTATACAATCTGCATTCGAATCCAAAAGGGGCTGTACAAATGGGAATATTTTCTCCAATGAAATGAAAGAAACATCAATTACACAGACTGAACATTTTTGATCAATAATTGTTGGGGTTAATTCTCTAACGTGCGTTTTTTCAAGATTAACTATACGCTCATCATCCTTGATTTTGTCATGTAACTGACCGTGACCAACATCTACACAATAGACTTTTTGAGCACCGTTTTCAAGAAGAATCTCGGTAAAGCCTCCCGTTGATGCGCCTACGTCTAAACAGATTTTGTTCTTTACCTCGACTTTGAATTCTTCAATGGCCTTCTTTAACTTCAATGCTCCCCTCGAAACATAAGGGATTTCTTCAGCAAGCATTTGAATTTTAACTTCTTTGTCAAATTTCTTTCCCGGCTTGTTGACCATCTTTCCGTTCACCATAACACCATGAACTTTAATTAACTCCTCAGCGCGCACGCGGGTGCTGACCAATCCTAGTTCCAACAAAAGTTTATCAAGCCTTTCTTCCATGGGTCAAAGATACTTATGTTTTGGTCCACTGTGTAATAATGAGACTAAGAATTTTTCTACCTTTGCTGTGAGATATACATTGTAAAGTGAAGACCGTTTATATTACCCGAAGAGAAACCTTTAATGCCGCACATAAATTGTGGAATAAAAACTGGAGCGATGAAAAAAACAAAGAAGTTTTTGGTCGTTGTAGCAATCACAATTGGCATGGACACAATTTTATCCTATACATAACCGTAAAAGGAGTGCCTTCAGAGGATACAGGATTTGTGATTAATCTTAAGGATTTGAGCGATTTGATCCAAAATGAGATAATCGAACATATAGACCATAAAAACATGAACCTAGATGTTCCGTTTTTAGATGGGATAATGGCCTCAACCGAGAATGTTGCAATTGCTATTTGGGACAGACTGGAAGCTCCGATTAAGATATCAAATGGTGAGTTGGTTAAAGTGAAATTGGTCGAAACGGAAAACAACTTTGTTGAGTATTACGGTGGCAAGGAGCCTTTTTGATGTATATTCGTACGAAGACAGACAGATAATATAGTGGAAGAAAAAATAATTTACAACGACAAGCTTACAGAAGACCTTTCGGGTCATTATAAAGATATCTTGGGCAAGATTGGAGAGGACCCTAATCGTGAAGGTTTATTGAGAACGCCTGAAAGAGTTGCAAAAGCCATGCAGTTTCTGACTCAGGGTTATGACCAAGATCCCGCTGCCATCTTAAAGAAGGCCTTGTTTAATGAGGAGTATTCTGAAATGGTCATTGTAAAGGATATTGAGGTTTACTCGATGTGCGAACATCACATGTTGCCTTTCTTCGGTAAAGCGCATATTGCCTATATTCCAAACGGAACGATCGTTGGGTTGAGTAAAATACCTAGGGTTGTTGATGCCTATGCAAGACGATTGCAAGTACAAGAAAGGTTAACTATTGAGATTAGGGATGCTATTCAAGACGTTTTAAAACCAAAAGGTGTAGCGGTGGTTTTGGAGTGTGCTCACATGTGTATGCAGATGAGAGGGATTCAGAAACAAAATTCTACAACAACATCTTCTGCTTTTACAGGCCTGTTCTTAAGCAACGACTCTACGCGAAAAGAATTCATCAACCTAATTCAAGCTAGATTACACTAAATTTATTTAAATTTTTTGTGATTTTTCAGTAAGAATATTTCTTAATTTTACTATTATCAAATAGCTTATATCATGAATAATATTGTCAGTCAACACGAGGGTTTTACTCAAGAGATTTCAAAAGAATTTTTCAGAAGTGTCTACAGTTATATGTTTTTCGCCTTAGCAATTTCAGGCTTAATTTCATATTGGGTTGGGACACCTGAGTTTTTTCAAAAGTATTTTATTTCAGCAACCGGTGGACTTTCGCCAATATTTTACGTAGTAATTTTCGCCCCTATTGGATTGGGATTACTAATACAAATGGCATATCGTAAACTTTCTATCGCTGTATTGATGGCCTTGTTTGCTGGGTACGCAATACTAATGGGTTTGAGTTTAAGTTCGATATTTTTAATGTACTCAAGTACGTCCATAGCGCTTACCTTTTGCGTAGCAGCTGGAGGTTTTGCAGGAATGGCGGTTTTGGGCTATACAACGAAAACAGATTTAACTAAAATGGGAAGCTTGTTGTACATGGCTTTCATCGGGATTTTTATCGCTGGCATCGTCAATGTTTGGTTGGGTAGCGATATGTTGAGCTTTGTGATTTCGTTAATAGGAGTTTTTGTGTTTACTGGACTGACAGCTTATTACATGCAAAAACTAAAAGGAGTTTCTCAAGATACAGACCTTTCAGGTTTAGACAGAAGTAAAATGGCCCTAGTTGGAGGGTTGCAATTGTATATCCTGTTTATCAACTTATTCATGGTTTTACTTCGCTTGCTTGGTTCGAGAGACTAAGCATATTCTGACTAAAAAAATGAGTGAGAATTAACTTTTTGATATTTAACTTTTATATTTGTAAAAAAAGAAACGCCATGCCAGATAATTTTTTCGAAGAATCAACAGCCGCAGTAGGAACAATTTTCACAATTATTGCCATCGCAATATTGACGGCGATTTTTATTTGGGGTTAATCTCCATCAAATATTAAGAAATTATTAAGGACACGTTAAGTGTCCTTTTTTGATTTAAGAATGTTTGTGTTTGTCTCTCTAATTTTGCACCTTTACTACACTTAACAGTTACTATATGCCTCTTAATTCAATTTTTGGATGGATAATGAAAAAGCGATTGCATCAGATCGAACTATTTCAAAAATATCCCATAGAGGTTCAGCACGAGATTTTCGAGAAGCTGATTTACAATGCATCTTATACCGAGTTCGGACGTTTATACGAATTCTCGAGCATCAAAAGCATAGCAGAATACCAAAGAAGAGTTCCATTGCAAACCTACGCCGAATTAAAACCTTGGGTTGATCGGCTTATTAAAGGCGAAAAAGCACTTTTGTGGCCCACGGAGACAAAATGGTTTGCAAAATCGTCGGGCACAACAGCAGCTAGTAGTAAGTTCATTCCAGTGACACGGGACTCTTTGGAAGAGTGTCATCAAAAAGGAGGGAAAGACCTTCTCGCCTTATATTATAAGAACAATCCTAGCGGAAAACTGTACAGGTATAAACATATGGTTATTGGCGGGAGCGCTCAGATCAATCCGACCAAAGTAGAGGGCTATACAGGCGATTTGTCAGCTATAATCATGGACAATTTACCGTGGTGGGCTGAGATAAGAAGGACACCTTCTAAGGAAATTGCTTTGATGAACAAATGGGACGAAAAAATCGAAAAAATGGCCATGAGTACTCGACAAGAAGACGTTGGGTTATTGGTGGGAGTTCCTTCTTGGACCATGGTTATCGCCAAAAGAATTCTTGATATCACCGGAAAATCAAACTTAAAAGAAGTATGGCCAAACCTCGAGTGTTTTATGCACGGAGGGGTGAGTTTTGAACCGTACAAAGAAGAATTTAAAAAACTGATTCACGGAGACTCAATGAACTATGTCGAATCTTACAATGCCTCAGAAGGCTTTTTCGGAATTCAGGATCAAGCCAATTCTGACGAATTATTATTGATGCTTGATTATGGGATATTCTATGAATTCATTCCGATAATGTATTATGAAGGAATAGCCTCTAAAAAAACACTTACCCTGGAGGAAGTCGAAATCGGAAAACAATACGCAATCGTGATTTCTACTAACGGCGGACTATGGCGATATATAGTTGGTGATACGATTGCTTTTACTGAACTTTCTCCCTATCGATTTAAGGTTACGGGTCGCACCAAATCATTTATCAATGCCTTTGGAGAAGAGTTGATTGTTGAGAATGCAGATAGAGCGATTAGCCATGCCTGTAAACATACTAATGCTCAAATCAGAGATTATACCGCTTGCCCAATTTTCATGGAAAGTAAGAATAGAGGCGGGCATCAGTGGTTGGTTGAGTTTGTAAGTCAACCAGATGATTTAGATAAATTTATTTTTCATCTAGATCACAAACTAAAAGAAATCAATACCGATTACGCGGCTAAGCGAACAAATGACCTTATCATAGGCATTCCTAAAGTTGAGGTCCTTCCAAAAGGAACCTTTGATCATTGGCTAAACTCTCAAAATAAGTTAGGCGGGCAAAATAAAATCCCGAGATTGTGCAACGATAGACTAATTTTAGAAGATATATTGCGTTTAAGCATAGTAACATGATGAATTTCAAAACATACCTTCTAGTTCTATTCATTGGATTATTTAATTCTATTCATGCTCAAACCAACAATAAAAAGGACCAATCGCTTGATTCCAACAAAGCACTGGTTTATAAATACGACATTATCGGAAATCTATATGTAGCCGGAGAGAAATCATTGAAAAAATACGATACCAACGGTGTCGTATTGTACTACCAAAGCATAAAATCTATAGGAGAGGTTTCTTCAATTATTCCTATCAACTCGATGAGTATATTGCTCTTTTCGGAAGAACAACAGACCGTAACCACCTTTGACAATACACTCACCGTATTGCAGACTTTGGAATTGGGTCAACTTGGGTTTGGTTATGTCACCATGATTGCTGCTTCTTCCCAAATGAATAAGCTGTGGGTCTACGACCAACTCAACTCAAAATTGGTTCTTATTGACAGAGCGAATACCAAACAATCTCAAGAAATAAGTAATTTGAGAGGCCTTGTAAACTCAGTAGAGTTAATCGAAATGGTCGAAAAGGACAACTACTTATTTATTACCGATCTCTCTAAAAATGTTTATCAGTTCGATAAATACGGTTCGCTGATTAAAGTCATAAGGTCAGATAAATAAAGTTTATTGGTCCATTACAAAGTGAATTGTACAAATTACCATGCGAAATGTGAAGCTTCCTTCATTAATATAACTCATTTCGGTTGCTATTTTTGCCAATTGTTGTAATTTAGGCAGTCCTAAAAAACAAGTAATATGCATGTAGCGATCGCCGGGAATATCGGATCAGGAAAAACAACTCTAACCAACCTCTTGGCCAAACATTTTAATTGGGAAACCCATTTTGAGGATGTAGAGCACAATCCTTATCTAAATGATTTCTATGATGATATGCAGCGCTGGTCGTTTAACTTGCAGATTTATTACCTCAACAATCGTTTTACTCAGGTACAAGAAATTAAGGACAGTAAAAGCAATGTAATTCAAGATCGAACGATTTACGAAGATGCCTTTATCTTTGCTCCCAACCTTCACTCCATGGGTTTGATGACGACTCGTGATTTTGAAAACTATTTTTCTTTGTTCAACCTAATGGATAGCTTCGTTTCTCCTCCTGATTTGTTGATCTATTTGCGCGCTTCGGTTCCGACGCTTGTAAATCACATTCAACAACGTGGTCGAGAGTATGAAGAAAGCATTCGTTTGGATTACTTAAAACGATTAAACGAACGATACGAAGCTTGGATTTCTACCTACGACAAAGGAAAAATGCTAATCATTGATATCGATAACAACCGTTTTCACGAGGATCAAGAAGATTTGGGAAAAATCATTAACTCAATTGATGCCGAAATAAACGGTTTATTCTAATACATTTTTATGATAGTTGTTACCGGAGCCGCTGGGTTTATTGGCAGTTGTTTAGTCTCTCGATTAAACAAAGCAGGATATTCAAACATCGTTGTTGTCGATGATTTTTCGAAAACAGAGAAATATCAAAACCTAGTCGGAAAAGAATTTGCCGCTCAAATTGAAAGAAACATATTCTTCAATTGGCTTCAAGAATTCGGTGACTCCGTAGATACCATTTATCATATTGGAGCCCGTACCGATACAACCGAGTTTGATGTCAATATTTTTAATGAACTCAATCTCAACTACACCAAAGAAATGTGGAAGGCTTGTGTTAAATTTAATATCGGATTGATTTACGCTTCTTCTGCTGCTACATACGGTTTAGGAGAGTTTGGATACAAAGACGACCACGATATAATTCCTAGCTTAAAACCGCTTAATCCATACGGACATTCGAAGAACGATTTTGATATTTGGGCATTGCAACAAGACGAACAGCCCCCTTTCTGGGCGGGACTGAAATTCTTTAATGTTTACGGACCAAACGAATACCACAAAGGAAGAATGGCCAGCGTGATTTTTCATGCTTTCCATCAAATAAAAGAGAAAGGTGAAATGAGATTGTTTAGATCTCACAACCCAAACTATAAGGACGGTGAACAATTACGTGACTTTGTCTATGTAAAAGACGTTGTGGAGGTGTGTTTGTTCTTAAAAGAAGAAGAGCCTCATAATGGGATTTACAACCTAGGCTCGGGCAAAGCTAGAACCTTCCTCGACCTTACAAAAAACACTTTCTACGGACTAGATCTTGAACCAAAAATAGGCTTCATTGACACTCCTGCAGACATACGAGACAAATATCAGTACTACACCGAAGCCGACATGTCTAAACTCATTAGCGAAGGATACGACAAAGGTTTTCATACTTTGGAAGAAGGGGTAGAAGATTACGTTAAGAATTACCTGATCGACGGAGAGTATTATTAAAGAATATACCATTCTTAATGATTAGTAAGTCGAAAACTTTCTATGATTAATTAGTATCAGAAAGAGCTTGTGTATAAGTTCTATTGTTTAACAATCAAGTTTTTACCATTATTTGTATCTTGTTGAGGAATCAATTAATATTGAATTGTTTAACTACTCACTGCGCGTTGGAGCCAAAGAATCACCTAAATAAATTAACCCAATAGAAAAGGTAATATGAAATTTAAACACATCGAAGACTCTCAACTAGCAATGACTCAACTCATGCTGCCTTCACATTCCAATTTTAGTGGATTTATTCATGGTGGTTTTGTACTAAGCCTCATGGATCAGGTCGCCTTCGCTTGCGCTTCAAAGCATTCAGGGCATTATTG
This sequence comes from Lentimonas sp., assembly GCA_047637535.1. GTDB lineage: Bacteria > Bacteroidota > Bacteroidia > Flavobacteriales_D > Crocinitomicaceae > UBA2040. The sequence continues at coordinate 1,011 of JBLIKY010000069.1, read as the reverse complement.
TGTTACGGCTTCGGTAAATAAGGTAGATTTTTTAAATCCAATCGAAGTAGGGGATCTCTTGACTTTGAAGGCTTCGATTAATTATACGGGGCGAACATCAATGGTTGTTGGTTTACGCGTAGAATCTGAAAACATTAAAACGGGAATCATCAAGCATTGTAATTCTTCTTACTTCACTATGGTAGCCAAAAATGATGATGGAAAAAGTGTTCCCGTGCCCGGTTTGATATTAAACACAGAAGAAAGTATTAGACGTTTTACAAGAAGTATTAAGCGCCAAAAACAAACCCAACAAAGAAGTGAAAAATTTAATGTTGATGAGTTTAAATCGGAAGAACACATTGAGAAACTAGAAAATCAAAATGCTAAAATTGAGCTTGGTTAGGTTGATTGGGAGTCAGCAAGTTTTGGCGAAAAATGTGTGTTTTTGATAAATTTTCCATTAGATTAGTGTTCAATATACTAAGGGAATAAACCACATGTGGTTTAGCCAATTGTTACCACCAATAGATAAGTAGAACCCAAATGAGACCACAAATAATATTTATTTTCCTTTTTAGTTCTCTGCTAACACTTGGACAGGAAAAAGGAATTTATTATGGATCAAAAACTCAAATGTTACAATATTTTTTAACCATAAATGATTCAGTTGTAGATGTTGAATGTTTTCAAGAAAAAGGAAGTCAAATATTCGGTCATATTCCCGCTATTGAATTAGAGGCAGGCCTTGAAAGCTATAAATCAAAAGCTATATACAAGTCACAGGACAATCAGATTCGGGTATATACACGAAAAAAGTACTTATTGCTTAAGAGCAAGAATTTTGGGAATTTTAAAATGTATAAAACAAGCATGACTAAAAAAGACATTGAAAATTTAAGAGAGCGGCATTATGAATTTCGAAAAATGCATAAGGTTGATTAATAAATTAAATACTGGTGGTAACAAACGCTAAATTCCATTGCTACCCTGCGGGATAGCACCGATAATTTAGCGCAGTCGTTTCCATAG
>JBLIKY010000068.1:0-10961 GCA_047637535.1 Lentimonas sp. | reverse complement strand
ACGAAGACAGAAGTTACTTTAAAAATAAATCAAGTAGAACTAGAAAGTATAATACGAACATTTGAGCGTTACGATTACACGATAAAGGCCTCGTTTCAAAAGGGGAAATTTGACGATGACCTTCAGTTTAAATTTGATGCATTAATGAATTACCTAAAATTGTAATGAAACATCTCGCCTTATATGCTAGAAGTTTGACACGACAAAACATCGTGTCAATGCTCGATTTTTTACGAATCGTTGAATCAATGGGCTGGAAGGTTATTTTAGAGGTTGAACTCAAAGAGCAGCTTATAAAAAAAGCCGGTATTGGTAGCACTTATTCTTCTTTTAAAAATTACAGAGATTTCAAAACTGGAATTGACTTAGCGGTAAGTATGGGTGGTGATGGAACCTTTATTCAAACCGTGAAACACGTGAGAGACTCACAAGTACCAATTTTGGGTATCAACACAGGAAGACTCGGCTTTTTAGCAAATATCTCCTTGGATCAAATGGAAAAATCCTTTGAATCGATTGCCAATAAAGAATTTGTTTTTCAACATAGGTCTCTTTTAGAGGTTGAAATGGAAAACAATCAATTTGGTGATGAAAATTTTGCCTTAAACGAATTAACAATCCATAAGAAAGACGCTGCGTCAATGATTACTGTTCACGCTAGCTTAGATGATAGATATTTAAACTCTTATTGGGCTGATGGATTAATAGTTGCCACTCCTACTGGATCCACTGCTTATTCTTTAAGTTGTGGTGGGCCTATTGTAACGCCTGGTTGTCAAGTTCACATACTTACTCCTATCGCACCCCATAATCTTAACGTTAGACCAATGGCAGTGCCAGACCATTTTACCATTTCGCTAAAAGTAGAAGGTCGAGAAAGAAGGTATTTGGCTTCGCTGGATGGAAAATCAATCAACCTTAAAAGAGGAGAAGAAATTAAGATAAACAAGGCCAGTTTTATGGTCAATGTTATTAAATTTGAAGACAATAACTTTTTAGATACAATTAGAAATAAAATGATGTGGGGACTCGACAAAAGAAATTAGAGTTCTCCTATAAAAAACCAAGTGATGAAAAAACTACAATTATTAAGTTTGATTTGCTTTTTGACTCTAGGCCTCACTGTAGAAGCGAAGGATAAAAAGCCGAAATTAGAAAAAGGAATTTATGCTGAAATAACAACCTCAAAAGGAGTTATTTTGATACAACTTGAATACGAAAAGACGCCAATGACCGTCGCTAGTTTTGTTGGCTTAGCGGAAGGAAACTTGACCGTTTTTGACTCAATAGTTTACGACGAGCCTTTTTACAATGGATTGAAATTTCATAGAGTTATTGCCGATTTCATGATCCAAGGAGGAGATCCAGAAGGAACAGGTTCGGGAGGTCCTAAATACAGATTCTTTGATGAATTTAACGAAAACCTTAAACACGATTCTGCCGGAATTTTATCAATGGCAAACTCGGGTCCAGCTACCAACGGAAGTCAATTCTTCATCACTCACAAAGCAACAAATTACCTAGACAATAGACATACTGTGTTTGGACATGTAATCATGGGGCAAAATGTAATTGATGCTATCGAAAAAGACGATATTATGGAGACTGTAAAAATCATTCGTAAAGGAAGAACTGCTAAAAAGTGGGACGCGACTGAGATGTTTATGGTAAACTATAATCTCATTCAAAAAATAGAGAATGAGCGTTTGATGAAAGAAGAATTAGCCAAAAAGGAGCAAGACAAATACGTCAATAGTGTTAAGGACATGAGCCAAGAGGAGTTTACTGCTTTTATGTTTAGCGACATTAAGAAAAAATATCCAACTGCTAAACAATTACCATCAGGTTTGGTCTATATTCTTGAAAAAGAAGGTGAAGGCACTAAACCAGTCATGGGGAACAAATTGACTGTTGATTACAAAGGGTCACTAAGAAGTACTGAAGAGAAATTTGACGCGTCTTATGACAGAGGTGAACCAATGTCATTTAAATACCGTGAACAAAGAATGATCGCTGGATTTGAAGAAGGTTTGTCTTTAATGGGTGAAGGTGGAAAAATCAAAATCTTTATTCCTTATTTCCAAGCATACGGTCCACAAGGAAGACCAGGAACAATACCTCCTTATTCAGATTTAATTTTTGATATTGAAATTTTAGAAATTAACGCTGAGGGTGATTCTCAAGATCATGACAATCACGACGGACACAATCATTAATAGTTATAAGGCAGCCCGAAAAAGCATTTTTTGGGTTGCCCTAATCTAAATGTAATTCCAATTCCCGTAAAGCCATACCAATCTTTAGTAGAGGAATCACCTCGTTTTCCAAATCGAGATTGATCGTTGCTTCTATTCGATAATGCTGCCGATGTTTGCCCACTTGCAGAAAGTAATTCTGCTTGATTTACATATTGATCAGCACCAACGTCATCCAAATAATCCGTAAAGGTTTTTCTTATCCCCAACTCGAGGTGCATGGATACGTTTTTACTTATATTACATCTAAAGCCAAGACCTACCGGCATTGTGAATTGCACTCGGCTGTATTTTTTAGATTCGCTCAGCGGTGTTCCTTGCCCTTCCGTACCCAAATCACGTAAACTAACCATCTCTCCGTTATACTCTGTCTTAGGGTTAAAGTAAAATACACCCATCTCAACTAAAAAATAGGCCGTTGCCTTGTATCGTTTGTGCCCAATTTGGTAAGGCCAATAATTAAACTCAATACCTCCTGCAGCCTCGTAAATATCTGATTGAAAACTTAGGTTACGGTTTCTATGTAGTTCGTATTTTGAGTCACTATCCGAACCGCTAATTGAACCGTACATAAAATGCGCTCTTAAAGCCAAACGCGAATGAACATTAAAACGGTAAATAATGGCTCCAGCAGGTTCCATGTTTTTGAAATGTCCAAACGGATTGAGATCACCTATATAGTAGGTTCCTCCCAGTAAAAAACCGAACTCTGACCTTGACATTTTGGTCGGACGTTGGCTAAAAACTAGAAAAGGCAGGAAAAATAAAATCAATAATTTTATACGCACGCTACTGATATTTCATTTAGAAAAACGCAAAACTATCCTTTTTGTTGCGTTTAGCCAGTTATTATTGAGTTAATATTTTAACGAAAAAGTTAAATTTTAACACAGCGTACTAAGGAGTACTAAAACAAAGCCCTTAACTTTGCATAAAATTTACATCACAATGACCCCTAAGAGATTGACAACTGTGGCAAATGAGTTTGGCACACCGACTTACGTATACGATGCACAAAAAATAAGATCTCAATTTAAACGACTTTATACTGCATTCGATGGATTACCAGTTAAGCTTCACTATGCGATGAAAGCATTATCCAATGTCAATATTCTTAAACTGTTAAGAAAAGAAGGAGCCGAATTGGACGCTGTGTCTATACAAGAAGTTCAACTTGGACTTAGAGCTGGTTTCAACGCGACTCAAATAATGTACACGCCAAATTGTGTTGACTTTGAAGAAATAATTGAAGCTGTTGAATTAGGAGTTCATATCAACATTGACAACCTAGCCATTCTTGAAGAGTTTGGGAACAAATATGGCAATAAGGTGCCTTGTTGCATCCGTATTAATCCGCACATCATGGCGGGTGGAAATAGCCATATCTCTGTAGGTCATATTGATTCCAAATTTGGGATATCTATCCATCAGGTTAGGCATATAGCGCGTATCGTTGAAAATTATGGCATTATTGTCAACGGTTTGCACATGCATACCGGAAGCGACATTATTGATGCTCAGGTATTCTTAAGAGGGGCTGATCTTCTTTACAATGCTGCAGAGTCGTTTAAGGATTTGACTTTTATGGATTTTGGTTCGGGCTTCAAAGTCGGATACAAAGAAGGTGATATAGTGACTCCAATTGAAGAAATTGGAAAAGAAATTGCCGATTCGTTTAGAGCATTTTGCAAGCGTTACGGTAGAGATTTAGAGTTATGGTTTGAACCGGGGAAATTTTTAGTTTCAGAATCCGGGAAGTTTTTGGTGAAATCAAATGTAATTAAACAAACCACTTCGACTGTTTTTATCGGGGTTGATAGTGGGCAAAACCACCTCATCCGCCCTATGTTTTACGATGCTTATCATAAAATTGAAAACATCAGTAATCCAAAAGGAACACCGAGACTATACTCTGTCGTAGGTTACATCTGTGAGAGTGATACCTTGGGGTATGATCGTTTGATTTCGGAAGTTAAGGTTGGTGATGTTTTATCCATCAGCAATGCAGGAGCTTATGGCTTTTCTATGGCAAATAACTACAATTCGAGATTGAGACCTTCAGAAGTTTTAGTAGACGGATCGAAGCAGCACTTAATAAGAAAAAGAGAAACTTTAGAGGATGTTGTCGCGACAGAAATCTTGATTAAATAAGAATTTGGTTCAAAGATATTAATCAACCAAACTGGCTGCAATTTTTGCAGAAAGCAGACAAAGCGGTATTCCTCCTCCAGGATGAACACTTCCTCCTACAAAATACAAACCTTGAACATTTGAGAAATTGGGATGTCTGAAGAAGGCTGCCATTCTATCATTCGAACTCGAGCCATAAAGCGCACCGGCAAAGCTGGATGTTCGTTCTTCAATGCGAATTGGGTCCAAATAATCCTCTTCTTCGATATACTTTTCGATATCATCATCTAGGATACGATTTAGTTTCAAAACAACATTTTTTCTTATTTCTATTCTAAGCTTCTCCCAATCTTGCCCTTCATTCGCGGGAACATTGATCATAACAAACCAAGTTTCAGATTCTTTCGGAGCATCGTCATTGTTCATTTTGCTCGCCATATGAATATAGACTGTAGGGTCGCTATCAACTGTTTTCTCTTTAAATATGCAATCGAATTCTTTTTTATAGTCGGCGCTAAAAAATATATTGTGAAGGTCGAGCTGGGGGAATTTCTTTTTGACTCCCCAATAAAAAATCATTGCACTACTCGAAGGTTCTTGCTGCATGACCTTAGGCGGAGCTTTTTCTTCTTTAATTAAAGAATTGTATGCCAACTTTACGTCACTGTTGCATATTACAAGATCGGATGAATAAAAATCAGAATTTGAAAACACCCCTTTGCATTGGTTTTCTTCAATAGATATACTCTTGACTGGCGCATTGAATCGAAACTCAACGCCTAAATCCTTAGCTAACTTGACCAATGAATTTGTTATGCTAACCATGCCTCCCTTTGGAAAGAAAGTGCCGTAGCCGTGCTCTAAATGAGGTATCACATGCAGTATCCCCGGTGCTTGATAGGGATTTGAACCGTTATAAGTGGCAAATCGATCAAATATCTGTACGAGTTTGGGGTGATTCAAAGCTTTTCTGTTGACTTTGTGCATGGTCGTAAACAGTCCCAGATTAGGAATCGCAGCAATTGTCTCGATTATGTCTCTTGAGAAATAGGAAGAAAATTTATGCAGGCTTTTTTCTAAGAAAGATTTGTGGGTCTTGCGGTAAATGTATGCAGACTTTTGAAGGTGCTTTTTACAAGGTTCTGGGTCGACATTGAGATTGTTTTCTATTTCAGAAAGAAGTTGATCTTCGTCTGCGTAAAAAGTCAACTTTGTACCGTCTTCAAAAAAGTATTTACAAGCTACCTCGCTTTTTTCGTAAGAAAAATAATCAGAAGTATTTTTTCCAGAGAGGGTATACAATTCCTCGACAAATTGAGGCATTGTAAAAAGTGAGGGTCCAGCATCAAATCTGTATTCTCCGAGTTGAATTTGTGAAAGCTTGCCGCCAGGATAGGCATTTTTCTCAAAAACCTCAACTTGATACCCTTTATTGATTAAACGAATTGCGCTTGCAATGCCGGCAATACCCGAACCAATAATGATTGCTTTTTTAGACATACCGTTAACTGTTGCACTAAATTACGGTAATAAACAAGAAATGGATGTAAAGGCTTACGCCATTTTAGATAACAAGGTCTCGAAACTATCGCTTTCGATGAGTGTATCTGTACCAACTAGAAGAAGGTTTTTGCAATTGTTACGCTCAACCCAAAGTCCAAAATGAGAAATACTCACTTGTTTTGTTCCGTTAACATCAATTTTATGAATCGGCTTAAGTTTCTTTTCAAAAACAACTCTAAGCTCCAATGCAACTGAATCAAGATTATGATCTTCGTGAAAGATCACCAAGGAGTCAAGCTCTTCCATGTTCTTGTCTTCTTTGTCTAAATACGAAAATTCAAAATTCTTCTCAGCACACCACATCTCGATGCGTTCACTAAACTTTGATTTTCCTCTTGTATAAATTTTCTCTATTGCCATTCGAAATAGGTATAATAACCCAGTTTTTCTCCCTGTATTCGGGAGCGCAAAAATAAACCTTTCATTTGGATAACCCTCAACTTATTAAGATTTATTTTACTTTTATTTTATCAATAACCCAATATTTTCAAATATTCGGCAGCTGTTTGTTCTTCGGAGAATACCTCTGTAGTAACCAAACCCTCGTCACTCTTCTGTATAATTATGTGTTTTGGTTCGGGGATCAAACAATGTTTTAATCCTCCAAAGCCCCCTATCGTTTCTTGATAAGCACCGGTGTTAAAAAACCCAATATAAAGCGGATTTTCTTTTTCAAAACGAGGTAAATAAATAGCATTAGAATGCTGCTCAGAGTTATAGTAGTCATCCGAATCACAAGTCAATCCGCCTAAAAGGACTCTTTCGTAATTGGCGTCCCACTTATTGATTGGCAACAAGATAAATCGTTGATTGATTGCCCAAGTATCAGGTAAATTGGTCATGAAAGAAGAATCAATCATGTTCCATTTTTCTCTATCATTTTGGTGTTTTTGGTGCAGCACTTTGAATATCGCACCTCCACTTTCACCGACAGTGAACGAACCAAATTCCGTAAATATATTCGGATCCGGAATTTTCGAATCGGTACACATTTTCTTAATCTGCATCAATACTTCTCGCACCATATAGGCATAATCGTAATTAAAAGCCAACGATTTTTTAATCGGAAATCCGCCACCTATATTTAATGTGTCTAGCGATTCACAAACTCGTTTCAATTGACTGTAAACCTGTAAACACTTGGTTAACTCATTCCAAAAATAAGCGTTGTCAGAAATCCCTGTATTGATAAAGAAGTGCAACATTTTGATTTTCACCCTTGGATTGTCTTTGATGAAGTTTTCATAAAAAGGGATAATTTCACGGTATCTGATACCCAATCTAGAGGTGTAAAACTCAAATTTCGGGTCCTCCTCAGACGCAATTCTAATTCCGATGTTTAAGTCAACATTATCATCTGTAGCCTCCATTAATTGACTTAACTCTTCAATATTATCTACTACAGGTATTACATTTAATATTTGATCATTGATCAGACTTGCTACATTGTCAATGTACTGCTTGGGCTTGTATCCATTGCAAATGACCGTTTTACCCGGACTCAATTTTCCGTTATTGTATAAATTTCTTACGATATCAATATCAAAAGCGCTTGAAGTCTCAATGTGCACATCGTTCTTCATTACCTCATCGAGTACATAGGAAAAATGTGAGCTTTTGGTACAATACGCATAATGGTACTTTCCGTTGTAACCAAGATTATTCATGGCTTCTCTAAACCAACCCTTTGCTCTTTGAATGTTATTTGAAATCTGGGGTAAATAATTGAATTTTAGTGGCGTTCCATATTTTTCAATAAGCTCCATCAAGTCTATACCGTGAAACAACAATCGATCGTTAGACAAGTTAAACTCGTCTTGAGGGAAGTCGAATGTTTGTTCGATCAGATCAATATATTTCGTGCGCATTGTTCCTTATTTTTTATTCAAATAGATTAATAATATTTTCAAGCGGTCGGCCAATTTTAGCCAGACCATCGACCACAACAATAGGTCGTTCAATCAAACTTGGATTTTTAACCATGATTGAGACAAGCTGATCGTTATTTAAGTTTTTATCCTTGAATTCAGTCACAAAAAGCTTTTCTTTCTTTCTGACCAAGTCAATTGGTTCAATTTGTAGTTTTTGAAGAAGGTCTTTTAATTGAGGTTCCGAAACGGGAGTCTTCATGTAATCGACAAACTCAAACTCAATTTTGTTTTCGATCAACCAATTGTTGGCGTCACGACTTTTAGAGCAGCGCGTATTGTGCCAAAGTTGTACCACTTTTTTCATATTATCTTAATTTCCGAAAGTCATTAGGTAACTTCTTAAGAATTCATTCAATTCTCCATCCATAACCGCTTCAACATTTCCAGTTTCGTGGCCGGTACGAACGTCCTTAACTAATTTATATGGGTGCATGACGTAATTTCTAATTTGCGAACCCCATTCTATCTTCTTCTTACCCGCTTCAATTTCATTTCTTTTCTCCATTTTTTCTCTATACGCCAATTCGTATAATTGAGATTTCAAGAGTTGCATTGCTTTTTCTTTGTTGGCTAATTGCGAACGAGATTCTGAATTTTCAATCACGATTCCCGTAGGTTCGTGACGCAATCTCACGGCAGTCTCAACCTTATTTACGTTTTGACCACCTGCTCCCCCTGCTCTAAAGGTATCATAAGAAACATCAGCCGGGTTGACGTGGATTTCAATCGTGTCATCAACTAGCGGATAGACATAAACCGAAACGAAACTCGTGTGTCTTTTTGCATTGCTATCAAAAGGGGAAATTCTTACCAAACGATGCACTCCATTTTCGCCTTTAAGGTATCCAAAACCGTAATCGCCTTCTATTTCTAAAGTTACCGTTTTAATTCCAGCAACATCGCCACCTTGGTAATTCAATTCTTTAACTTTATAACCATTTTTCTGAGCCCACATCAAGTACATCCGCATCAACATGGATGCCCAATCACAACTTTCTGTTCCTCCGGCTCCTGCCGTTATCTGAAGTACACAGCTCAATTGATCTTCCTCATCTGAGAGCATGTTTTTGAGTTCGAGTTCTTCCAAACGCGTCGCAAGTTTATCAAAGTGTGTTGCTAAACCTTCTTCCTCTGCGGCGTCTTCTTTAGCAAACTCGTACAATACTTCAAGATCGTCGTAACCTGCACTAAGAAAATCAAAATCATCGACCCATATTTTAACGGATCTTATTTTCCGCATGTGGTCTTCAGCTTTTTTAGGATCGTCCCAAAAACTAGGGTCTTGCGTTTTAATTTCCATCTCACTTATCTGCAATCTTTTTTCATCGATTTTTAGGTAAGTGTGGAGTTCGCTTATTTTTTCTTTAATCCCTTTTATCTGCTCTTGATTTATCATGCTCGACAAAATTAAGAAAAAAACAAACTGTACGTAGGCATAGTGAATGTAAAATAAATGAGTTAGCAACACTGAAAGAAAGGTATTTTGGTGATAAAAAACCCAAAGTTTTAACCTTATAAAAGATGGAAAGTTTTACATTTGCTGAGCTAAAATAAAAAAATGAATATTCCAAGTAATTTAAAATACACTAAAGACCACGAATGGGTGCTTGTTGAAGGCGACACAGCAACTGTTGGCATTACTGATTTTGCACAAGGTGAATTAGGTGATATCGTATATGTTGAAATCGAAACTGAAGGCGAAACCATTGAAACAGAGGAAGTATTTGGTTCGATCGAAGCAGTAAAAACCGTTTCTGACTTATTTATGCCAATTAGTGGTGAGATTGTTGAGTTTAACGAAGGTTTGGAAAGTGAACCAGAGTTAGTCAATTCAGATCCATACGGTGCTGGGTGGATGGTTAAAATTAAGTTTTCTGACGCAAGTCAAATTGAAGGCTTGATGGATGCCGCAGCATACACTGACTTAGTAGGATAAAAAATAAAAATTGAGGTATTATCTCGGTGCAATAATTTGGACATTGGTCTGTTTCATTGTCTTGGTGGAAATCAAGGACTGGCAGACGGAAGTAAGATTTGACCATCAATTTAAATACTGTTTACGATATTTAATTTCATTTGCGATTTTGACTCACGTCTGTATAGTGAGTTTTAAGCGTCAGATGAACAAGAAACGATTGCGTGTTCAAGCCTTTCCAGCAGCGATAATATTATCCTTCCTAGTATTGGCAGGTATTGAGATTTTGTCGTTAGCACTTTTTAACGAAAGAACATGGCAACTCTTTTGGATGTTTTCGGGTACAATCGGTATATTTATAGGAGTTTGGACATTTAGAATGCTTTACAAAAACGAATATTGATTTTTGGAACGTTCTTTGCAGCATAATTAATTATTATATTTACATTCAAAATATTTGAGTCATGGAACCAAAGAAAAGTGAAAGTGCTAGTATTGATAAATTAAGAGGACCATTCGTAGCGATTGGAGCTTTGTTTATTGGAAGTTTAGTACTTGCTTCTTTTTCATATACTTCAGCGATTGAAAGAGAAGGAATAGATAGAGGTGATAAGAAGGATCAATCCATTCAATATGCACAGGAGCAAAAAGCAGAGGAAACTCCTCCGCCACCAACTCCTCCGCAAGTTGATGCACCACCACCACCACAAGAAGAAATTATAACGAAGGAAAATACGGACAAAGAACCTGAGACGATCATTGCGATTGCTCCACCAGATCTTCCTAAAGGTCCAGATACTAAAGTTGAGGTTAAACAAGAAATCATTGAGTTTCCAGATGTTGAAGCGCAATTCCCTGGTGGACCAGCAGAACTTCAAAAATGGATCGCAACAAACGTAAAATACCCACAAACATCTATTGAGATGGGCGAACAAGGGAAAGTTTATCTTTCGTTTGTTGTTGAGAATGACGGTTCGATCTCGAACATCAAAATCGAACGTGGAGTATCTCAAGATTTAGACAGAGAAGCGAAACGTTTGCTACGCGGCATGCCTAGATGGACTCCAGGTGAAGCAGCCGGACGTAAAGCACGTACTAGATGTCGTTTGCCGATTAACTTTACTTTGAGTTAATCTAACGAAAGAAATAAAATTGTAAACCGTTGGT
>JBLIKY010000067.1:0-11003 GCA_047637535.1 Lentimonas sp. | reverse complement strand
TACGGCACACAGACATATCTATACCGTCTAATCGACTTTCAGAATGCAAATTATGTTCTATAGTTTCGTCTAACTCCTTACCCAATAGGTTAAGTATGAGATTTACTTTAGAAATCCCTCGTTCAATTACAATTTTATTTAGTGATACATTGTCAGCTCCCCACTTTCTGCATCCATTTATGAAGGTCAAAAAGAAGAAAAGCCAAACGTATTCCCTAATCCAACGATAGGTTTTATTACTGTAAATCATCCCGGGGTTAGCCAAATACAACTTTTCGACTTAAGGGGAACATTGCTTAAAGAAAATACCTGCACATCTTCGATGGACATATTTGATTTACCTAATGGGGTTTATCTGTTAAAGGTTCAAACAGAATCAGGATAGTACGAAGAGAGAATCATAAAACAATAAGGAGTTTCATTTTCTACCATATAATCGGATTTTAATTATTCCAGTAAATAAGTACATTAACTTTCTTAAAGAAAGTTAATGAGCATTTATAACGAAGAATCTTTTCTTCGTTATAAACAATCTATGGATCATAGCCAAAACCTGGGGAGTAAGATAAAATCACGCGTAAATTTGAGTTAATCGAAAAAGGTCGTCTTTATAGCTGAGTCTGGTTTTGGAAGTCAAGGCATTCTAAAAGAGATAAAAAAGTATTGTTCTGTCCCATCACAAGACTTGAAGTCAGCAAGCTAACAAGTCATGTTAGTCAAATTGATAAAATGCATTCATTGCACAATATGCACCTAGGGACACGAAGTGTGGAACGACCAAACGACGAATTTTCCCAGTAAAATAAAAGGCCTTAAATAAACCACTTTTCAAGTGACAATTACTTGGAAATTAACCAACTTGTAACCCTATTCAAAATATAGTACTTTTGCGCTTTCTTTCTATAACACTCCTGAGCAAAAAATATGTATAAATTAAAGAGACTTTATATAAACTTTTTACATTTTAAGAAGGCCTTTATAAAATATCCGTACAGGAAGTTTAATGTTATTGAAATCCTATTATTTTGGATTAGCGAGAAACTTTCTCGTTCTCAATTTCTTATTCTTTCTGGAATATTAGTAGGACTCAGCGCTGGATTCGCAGGTGTTGTACTGAAAATGTTCGTTCACTATATTCAAGCGTTTATCGCAAACGATGTACCCTTTGTTAATCGATTTTTCTTTTATGCTATATTTCCCATGCTTGGGATAACCTTGACGGCACTTATCGTGAAATTCTTTTTTAAATCAGAGGAAGACAAAGAGCTCTCCTTTGTATTAAAGGACATTTCTCAAAACACGAGTAAAGTAAAGAAAAACAAGATGTTTTCTCAAATCCTTCAAAGTGGTGTCACTGTCGGGTTTGGTGGTTCGGTTGGTTTAGAGACTCCTATTGCTGTTACCGGTTCGGCTATTGGATCCAATTATGCACAGCGTTATAAATTAGGATTTAAGGAGCGTACCTTACTCCTAGCTTCTGGCGCTGCTGCAGGTATCGCTGCCGCCTTCGACGCGCCGATTGCTGGGGTCATGTTTGCTTTTGAAGTGCTTTTAGTTGGATTGGTATTTACCGATTTTATCCCCTTGGTTATCGCCGCCATTTGTGGTAGCTTGTTGTCGACGATCATTTTAAATGACGATATCTTGTTCAATTTTGAAGCTCGAGACACCTTCAATTATGCCAATACCTTCATTTATGTCGCTTTGGGTATATTTACCGGCTTTTATGCCCGATACTTTTTAATTGTGGGTCAAATGGTTCACGCCTTTTTCGATCGATTTAAACGACATTTCATCCTCCGAGCCATTATTGGCGGAGCCCTGCTTTCCATTTTATGCGTTGCTTTTCCTCCTCTTTTTGGAGAGGGTTATTTCAATATTAGAACCTTACATCAGGGTAACATTGATGATTTAATCGATGGTAGTTTATTTCGCTATTTTGAACCCTCCACCCTAGTGATTATTTCTTTTTTGACTTTGACAATTTTACTTAAGGCTTTTGCAACGAGTATCACCCTTAGTTCTGGTGGAAACGGAGGGAATTTCGCTCCTTCTCTAGTTTCAGGGGGGTTGTTAGGCTATCTCTTTGGTTTTTCCTTGGAAATAATGGGAGTTGCCGATGTGCCAACTACAAACCTTATGCTCGTCGGTATGGCGGGTGTAATGTCTGGAGCCATGTACGCCCCACTTACCGCAATTTTTCTTATTGCCGAAACCAGCAGTGGTTATGACCTTTTCATTCCCTTGATGATTGTTTCTGTAATCGCCTTTGCCATCAATAAGTTCTTTTCACCTATCAATCCTGTATATAGCAAATTGGCCGAAAAAGGAGAAATATTCACTACAAGACAAGACCAAAACATTCTTTCCCATATCAATCTGCGCGATTGTGTCAACATTCCAACCAGTGTTGTAGACACATCGGATAGCATGGAAGTATTGCTTCAAAAATTCAAAGGAAGTAAGGAGAACATTATGGCTGTAATAGATGAGAACAATCACTTCTGGGGAATTATTAATCGCAGTCAACTTACTTCTTTCCTTATCGGTAAAGTGCCTTTAACAGAATCTAACGTAAGTGCTTTGACACTTAACCCTGCATACATTGTTGCGTGTGACGATTCCGTCATGAAAGTCACCAAGATGTTTGACCAAGCAGATGTATGGCAATTCCCGATTTTAAATGAAAAACGAGAATTCGAAGGTTTTGTGAGTCGCTCTCAAATCTTGACTAATTACCGGACGCTCCTCAAAAATTATTCTGAATAATTTTTGATCTATTGTGAAGCTACTGCTTACCATGAAGGAATGAAGAATTGACCATGTCTTTTAGTAAATTGATACACGTCAGTGTTCTATTGCTTTACACCATATCAAACCAATCTAATCCTTTCATAATAAATGAAAAATTATAATAGGACTAAGCAGAATCATTACCGTCGAAATATGTCAATAAAGTAATTGAGAAAGAAAATTCACTCCTGTTCAGCTGCTTTTTGGGAGTTTCTATAAGTAAAACTGCCAACGCTCCGCTGGAGTTGTAAACCTGCGGCCTTATACATCCACCTTCCATTTCTAAAATATAGTTGATCTAATTATAAGTTACCAATATTTGCCCGATTAGCTCGACCTCTAAAACGCTTTCCATATTTTGCTTAACCCCTCGTTTCATTTACTTGAAGTTATTAAGAAACCTTAGGAATAAAAAGCGCTTTTTAAAATATTGCCGCCGCAGGATTGAAAACCCAGCGGAGCGGGGGAATTAAACTAAAAATGCCCTAAAATGTATTGAACATTTTAGGGCATTAAGAACTCATAATCAAACGAGTATATATTTTTGTTGTAAAATAGAATATCCGATATTAAAAATCAGTTGCTATTTATTCCTGTTCAGCCGCTTTTTGTGATTTTCTATAGATAAAACTAGTAAAGATAAATCGCTTAGCGAATCTTACTTGTTTGTCTGAATTAAGGAATTTTCTAAAAAGAGCAGCATTTACTCCAAAGTAATCGTATCTCGATCCGTCAGTAAATGTTAAGGTCATTAGTAATCCTTTGTGGTTCATTTCTTTGATACCACATTCAGCAATCATTTTTTCGTATTCTGGGCGATTGGCTTCAACCGTTTCTGGAGCAATGCTCACTAAGAAATGGTATCCATCTACTACTCTGCGGCCCATGTCTACAGCTTCCTCTTTCTGAGGATCGTCATCTAAAAACTTATCAGGATGCCACTTTTTAACGAGCTTTCTATAAGTTGATTTCAGTTCTTTAAGATCGATAGCTTTATCAATCTCAAACATTTTTTTGTACTCGTTAATGCGCTTCATTTTCTTTTTTATTCATTTCGACTGACTCAATACAAGACTTTTTTTTTAAAAAGCAAAAACCTCAAGAAATTTGATACTTCCTGAGGTTCTCTAGTCTCACAGCCATATGAGATTATTTTTAACGCTTTTGACGTTTGCGGTCTGGACGGGACTCGAACCCGCGACCCCCTGCGTGACAGGCAGGTATTCTAACCAACTGAACTACCAAACCAATTTTCTATTATTTCTTTAAATAACTCTAGAGACATCTAGACTCGAAATTGTGTACCTTTCGTTCAAAAGCGTGTGCAAAACTAAGGCTTATTTTTCTTTTGACAAGTAGTTTTTGAGTTTTTTTTTTAAAAAAAATTCGCTTCATTTTTTACAGATGAATAAGGCCTTGATTGTTAAGCGCCTATTGAAAATTTATTCTGGAATTTCTATCGTTCTTTTTTGAAGGTTTTGAGCAGTAAAATAACCCAAGGCTCCGTTTGACCAATTTGATACCGGATTTGCAGGTGCGCCCGAGTCAGGACTCGTGTTTGTTTCTTTACTAAAATAAAACTCAAAAGCCGATTCATCTAAACCAATCATTATTACCTCCACCGTGTCTCCAGCTTGAGGAGCATAATTTCCAAACAAAGGCTGTTGGTTGTATTGTCCATCAGAAAACTCATCGTCTCTTAGTATCAAATTTGATGACGCTTGTTTTGAAAAATCAACGGTGACTTTAGAATAGACAAAACCATAATAATTCCTTATTCCTGCCGGGTCTAGAAAAAACGGGGTTAAAACAAAGGATGTTTGACCAAAAAACTCGCTTTCAGTTGCAATAACACCATCAAGGTTTACAGTTTCAGGGATTATTGATGTAGCAACAAATACCTTGTCCTGATGTTTAACCTCTACGGTATATTGAACCTCATCAAAGGCTTTAAAATTATCCGTTCGATATACTCCATTGCCTATTGACAATAAAACTTCAGAATTACCTTGATTATCGCTAAGCGTAACAACGGCATCGGTCACGTTTGGGAAAACATTTTCTTGGTCAAAAGGTATTGACTTGGTTATTCTTACAAAATGAATTGAATCTCCTGCATTTACCTCTGCCTTAATCACGTATTTTGCTTCTGATGAACGCAATTTTAAATCAATGACCTTTTCGCAAGAAAACAAACTACCCGCAACAATAAGGATGAATAATAATCTCATTTTCTTAATATTTAAAATTGTAAGTAATTGTTGGAATAATCCTGAATAAAGAAGTCATCACCACTTCAGTGGTTCCAGGATTCGTCTCGCTTTCCCTAAATTCAATTAAATAAGGATTTCGGTGAGAATAGACATTATAAACGGAGAAATTCCAGCTGGACTCAAAACGTTTTCTCTTTTTGACATTGTAGGTTAAAGCGACGTCGAGTCGATGATAGGCTGGCATTCTATCTGCATTTCGATTAGAGTAAACAAATAGCACCTCATTGTCTAACTCATACTTTCCCGTTGGAAAAGTCACTGCATTACCGGTTGAATATACAAATGCCATGGAGGCTGACCATTTTGAGTTAAAATCATAAATTCCGACAATGGATAAATCGTGCAACCTGTCTTGTTTTGCCAAGTACCAATCGTTGTCATTAATACCGTCGATCTTTTTTTCTGTTTTTGAAAGCGTGTATCCGATCCAACCTGTTAGTTTACCCGATTTTCTTTTTAGTAAGAATTCTGAACCGTAACTCCTTCCTATCCCATAAAGCAACTCGCCTTCAATAACTTCATTCGCCTGAGTGTTGGCTCCATTACGATAATCAATTTGGTTAAGCATTGATTTATAATAAACTTCTGTACTGAATTCCCATTTGTTTTCTTTGAAATTTCTGAACCAGCCCAGTGAAAATTGATCTGCAATCTGAGGTTTGATGTTCAACGTCGTAGGCAACCAAATGTCCGTTGGAGAAGTACTTACCGTATTTGAAATGAGATGTATATTTTGAACATTTCGGGCATACCCTCCTTTGACGGAAGCTGTTTTAGAATAAACATAGCTCATAAATAACCTAGGCTCTAAATTGACGTAGGTTTTTACAAACTCATTCTTAGCGTAAACTGTCGTGTCGCTTACATCACCATCCCGGTCGAAAGAATAAAAATCTCCTCCATTTCCTAAGACACTAAAGCCTGTGGCTCTAAGTCCATATAAAATAGAGAAATTCTCACTCACACTCCACTCATTACTTACAAACAAGGCATTCTCCAACCCCAGTCTCGGGTCTAATTCAAAGGAGTTAACACCCGAACCTTCAGAGCCTTCAACTTGCCCAGGAATAACACCATGATGAATAGCGTTTAACCCGAAAGTGAACTTGTTTCTGGCGTTTGGAAAATATTGAAATTCTTGCTTGATGTTGTAATCTTGCAAGGTTGAACCAATATTTATGGTGATATCTTCAGCTTTTATTCCAATATCGTATTGATAGTTTGAAACAATCACTGAGGTATTGGAAAACAGTTTACTGTTGATTATATGGTTCCATCTTGCAGTTCCAGTTGCATTTCCCCAAGAGATACCAAACTGAGGAATCCCTAGAATGTCTCGACCAAAATATCCGGATAAGAAAACTTGGTCCTTTTCTCCTATTCTATAATTTATCTTTGTGTTAAGGTCGTAGAAAAATAGTTTTGTCGATCGTATACTTTCTTGTTTGCTTAGCTTTAAGAATAAATCTGCGTATGTCCGTCTACCAGCAATCAAAAATGAAGCTTTGTCCTTGATCAAAGGCCCTTCGATAGCCAATCGACTAGATATCAAGCCAATTCCCCCAGCAACACCCAATCGTTTTGAGTTCCCTTCGTTCATTTTTATATCCAAAACAGAAGCCAGTCTCCCACCGTATTGAGCGGGTTGGGTTCCTTTGTACAGAGTAGCCGTTTTGATTACATCGGAGTTAAAGGTTGAGAAAAAACCTAGTAGATGGGAAGAATTATAAACTGGGGCTTCATCAAGAAGAATTAAATTTTGATCAGCAGCGCCCCCTCTAACAAAGAAACCAGAATTTCCATCCCCGGCACTTTTAACACCTGGAAGCAATTGGAGGGTTTTAATAATATCCTTTTCACCAAAAATGACTGGGATTTTATTAATCTGATTCATGTCAAGTTTTTCCACTCCCATTTGGGCTCTTCTTACATTGTCGTCCTTTCTTTCTGCATTAACCTCAACTTGGCTAATTTCTTGTACCGTTGATTTGAGTTCGACTTTTAAAAGAATATCCTTATTCAATATGATCTTCTGCGGAGTAACATCATAAGTCGGGTAAGAAAACAATAAATTGTATTCTCCTTTTTCGAGGGTAAGCGAAAAGAAGCCATATTCATTGGTAATTGCACCAACTCCGTTCAAGTTTTCTGGAACAACTTTAACTCCAATCATGCTTTCGCCATTTGAGTTGTCAAGTACTGTACCGCTAACGGTAAACTTGTCTTGTGCGAGGGTTATCAAAGAGCAGGTTATGAAACCTAACAACACTATATATTTCTTCATTTTACAAAAATCTTGCTTAAAATTAAAAAACTCTGGTATCAAAATACTTAGTTTAACTATTAATACAATTAATTAACGTTGTTAACAAAAAGGTGACAGCTAAGGCCAACATTTATTTTAATTTAGTAAAACATTGTATGAGTCACGAAGAAAAACAACTAGAAGAGCACCTTAAGAAGGTTATTCAATCGCAACAAATCGATTCGAATAGACCCTTAAGTGCCCTTGAATTAAAAGAATTGGCCCTCTCGCTCGGTTTAACTGATAAAGAATGGGACAAGCTGCTATTGAAAAGTCAAGAAAATTTAGAATTGGCTCTAAATCACTTAAGCGTTGAGAATTACACGTCAGCCATTGAGTGTGCTCGAGAAGCCTTGGCTTTTAATCCTCATATTAAAGACGGAAACTCCATTTTAGCAAGGAGTCTATGGTTGTTGGGAAACGAGACCAACAATGATCAATTACTAAAAGACGCTGGAATCTATGCGGCGGAAGAATTGAAAAGGGACCCTCAAGACGAAACGGCTTTGCATGTATTAAGCGCCGTTAGCAATAGATTTTCCGAACAAATAGTAGTCAAAAAATCCTTCCGTTTGTTAGGTTACATTGGAGCAATTGGAATTTTAATGTTTGCCATACTTTATACGTGCAATTCAGTTGACAGCCGTTCAGAAGACTCAAACTCCCTTGATTCTTTGCGTAATGAAACTTTCAAAAGACGAGTTTATTTAGATGATGCATACGCTAATCGAAATCAATTCATTCTTTCAACACTCAATTCGTGTAATGAAACGAATTGTCAAAACCTAAAGCGTAGAATCGAAAAATCAAAAGCCTACTATCAGGAGGATGATCAAAAAATAGTTCAATATTGGAGTCTGGTTAAAAATAATATTCAATTAACTGATGAACAAATCAGTGAGTACGACGGCTACAAAAATCGACTTTCTATAGAAAAAAGAAAGTACAATACCAAGGTGCTGCAATACAACGAAACCATAGACTTGGAAGGCGCAGAAGATGATTATATTAAAATTGAACTTAAATAATGCGCTTCAGCCTGTTTTTCTTACTGCTTATTTTCAATTTTGGTGCTAAGGCTCAACCTTATCTCGATGTTTCTGAAATTCCTAATCCCAAAACTAACGGAAACGGCTATACTTCTAACCCAGATGGTATTATATCCGAAAGGGAGGAACTTACTTTAAACAAAAAAATAGCCGAAATAGAAAATAGTGAAACAGCCCAAATTACTGTGGTTTTGATTAACTCTATCAACAGCCAAGACCCAAAAACATTCGCTAACGAACTGGCAGAATTTTGGGGAGTAGGTAAAAAAGGGGCTGATAATGGACTATTGATTTTATTGGTAAAGGACCAAAGAAGAATAGAGTTTGAAGTCGGATACGGCATGGAAGGTTCGCTCCCTGATATATTATGCGTAAAAATTCAAGAACGATACATGCTCCCTTCTTTTAGACAGTCGGATTATTTTTCGGGAATATTAGCTGGGTTAAATGAGATACAACAAGTCATTTCGGGAGATGGCGAAAAGTGGAATAATGAAACTATAGAAGGGCCAAGTACCCCCAGTCTTTTCTGGTTATATCTTACGGCGTGGAATTGCATTGGGATTCTGATTTATTTAATCGCATTTATATTAATATACTACCGAGGAGATCCTTATAAAAAATACCGAGTCATCCGTTTGTTTTCAAATTGGGTTTTTGCATGCCTATTCCCTCCTATTTCGTTCTTTCTATTTTGGTTAGCAACGAGATTCAAAAGCCGATACAGAAACACGGTTAGATTCTCTGGCAAAACTGGCAGAATCATGCACAAACTAAAAGAGCAAGAAGAAGATGAATTCTTAAATCTTGGCCAACAAGCCGAAGAAATTGTAAAAAGTGTAGACTATGATGTCTGGGTTACGGATAATCAAGACGATTTCACCGTACTCTGCTACCCACCCTTCTTATCAAGTTATAGCAAATGTCCGAGTTGTAGATTTAAAACCTACTCTAAAGAATTTGATCGAATTGTCACCCCCCCTACTGCTTTCTCAACTGGAAAAGGCGAATTAAAACACACTTGCACGCATTGTAAGTTTGTAAAACAAGGCACTTATTTTATACCAAGATTGCAAAAACGAAGTCGTACATCAAGCGGTTGGTCAGGTGGTGGATCTGGTTTCTCTGGCGGTTCGTCTTGGGGAGGTGGCAGTTTTGGTGGCGGTGGAGGCGGCAGTTCGTGGTAAGAATTAAATAATTTTCAATATTTTATATACCCGGGTAGGTAAAATTGTATTATCTTTGTTTAAACATTCTAAGTTATGCGAGTAAAACCAAAAAATTCAGATTTTGATAAAATGAAAATCGGCATGGAAAACGAAGCAAGAGAAAATCAAATTGTGCATCGCGCAAATTCAAGAGGTCAAGCGGACCATGGTTGGTTGAAGGTTAATCATTCGTTTAGTTTTGCCCAATGGTATGATCCAAAAAAAGTAAATTTTGGTGCCTTACGGGT
This sequence comes from Lentimonas sp., assembly GCA_047637535.1. GTDB lineage: Bacteria > Bacteroidota > Bacteroidia > Flavobacteriales_D > Crocinitomicaceae > UBA2040. Next base: position 1,127 of record JBLIKY010000067.1, on the reverse strand, counting down.
ATTAAACGATGATTACGTCGCGGCAAATAAAGGATTTGGAACTCATCCTCATGACAACATGGAAATCATTACTATCCCTTTGGCTGGAGAGTTATCCCACAAAGACTCAATGGGAAATGCTTCCACGATACATGCCGGAGAGATTCAAGTGATGTCTGCTGGACAAGGAATATTGCACAGTGAGATAAATTCAAGCTTAACCGAAACTGCAAATGTTTTTCAAATTTGGATTTTCCCGAATAAGAAAGATGTAGAACCTCGCTATGACCAAAGATGGATCAACACAGAAAAAACAAAAGACAAATTCATTCAGTTGGTTTCTCCCAACTCAGAAGATGAGGGCACTTGGATACATCAAAATGCATGGATAAATACGGTTGAATTTGACCAAAAAGAGGGTCTGACTTACTCAATGAACGACACTGAAAATGGAATATACACCATGGTAATTGAAGGGGAAGCCACTTTAAATGGCGAAATACTCAATAAACGAGATGCTATTGGTATTTGGCACCAAGAAAGAATAGAATTTAAGGCCAAAAAAGGAACAAAAATGTTAATCATAGAAGTGCCGATGCACTTTGAATTATAGAAAATAAAATGTCAACAAAACATCCTGTCATTGACTCCCTAAATTGGAGATACGCAACCAAAGAATACGATGCAACTCGTCAAATTTCAGACGAAGATTTAGCTGTACTGAAAGAAAGTGTAAGGCTTACTGCAACTTCTTACGGCTTACAACCATTTAAAGTGTTTATTGTTAAGAACGATGAGCTTAGAAAAGAATTAAAAACCCATTCTTTTGATCAAGGACAAATAACTGACGCTTCCGATTTGTTTGTATTTGCCATTGATAAAAGCATAACGCACGAACATATTGACAATTATATGCTCAACATTTCTAAAACACGTGGATTAGAATTGAACCAAGTGTCTGGTTTCGGCGATTACATTAAAGCATCTATCTCAACTCTTGAAGAAAACGACTTTATAAAATGGAATACCAATCAAAGTTATATCGCTTTGGGGACCCTTCTTCAAACAGCTGCAGAATTAAGAATTGACGCAACGCCAATCGAAGGATTTAATCGGAAGGCTTACGATGAGATTTTAAACCTTGAAGA